>DUCD01000356.1:0-2295 GCA_012959985.1 Verrucomicrobiales bacterium
TGAGTAAGTCTGGGGAACTGGAGCAGAAGGTTGCAGAGAACATTGAGGAATTAACGGCTGTTGTAACCAGACAATCCTTCCACTGGAATTCTGCTGGCAGTTTTGCTGGCAGTTTCCAAAAGGTTTCAGGACCTTTTTTGAGGAGTCAGAGCTTAAGATGGTTTGTCGATCCAGCCGCTTTTGGGATTCCAAGTCTGATTACTAACTTCCGACCGAATCACTGGATTTAGAAAACGGGCGATTTGCTCAACCACCTCCTTCAAATCCAGAGACTTCTGTACGCTCTTTCTGAGGAAGGCAGTCCATTGCGCCTGTTTGTCAGATCGTGAATAGAAAATCTCGGTTAAAGCGACTGGAGAGTTGTTCGGCAAGGGCGTTTCTCGTCGGATGAATGTCGCTTGAACCGCGTCCTGCAGAAGCCTCCCGTCAAATTTGCGATGACGACTTAACCAAAGCAGATCAAAAAAATCCTTCATCCGGCTGTTGCCCGTCCCCAATATTACGACTGCCTGCAATTTCTCTGCGATTACAGTCTCAGGGCAATAGACAAGCAGCGGCATCGGGGGAAAATCGAGTGGCATTTTCCACTTGGCGGTCTGGGCTTTCGGTGTGATGGAATCCCCAAACCCAATGTCGATTTGAACTGGGATGCGCACTGTTCCGAGGAGAGCGAAAATCTTGATGCGAACACCGCCGTAGATGTTTTCTTCCTGAGTTGAAGCGGCTTTGGCGGGGAGCCATTTAAGCCCATCCGGCGGACTCGTCGTCAGGGCGCAAATCTCATCAAAGATCGATTCCAGTGCCCTGGGATCAGGGGAACCGAAGCTCAAGAAATCAGCATCACGGGTTGGGCGATGTGTGACGCCCGCCCAAAGCGTGAAAAGCTGAGCCCCTTTCAATACGAACTTATCACGATACGTGCTTTCACTCACTCTTGCGAACAACCGCGCCAGAGCGAAATCGTCCAGCAGGCGATTGAGCGGACATCCCTGAGAACGTGACACGTTCTGGAGGCGGTCTTTGATGGATGCCGCGACATTCTTCATACCATCGCCTCCACGTACGGCATCATGACGTTTTCCACCCGATTCATCCGGGCGAAACTCAGCACTTCGGCCGGCTTTATTCCGGATCGCAGGGTTTCCCTGAGAGCTTCGAGGCACAGCTCAAGCCCCAGCTTGTTGCGATGCTTGAAGCAGTCCGCAACCGTCCGTGCCGGATTCGTGATCGAAACCGGGATGCCATTGAGTTCATGCATATTGACGCCCTCGGAAAAGGCGCGGGGATCTCGGGCACGAACAACTTCGATCGGCGGATAACCGATGCGTGGAGTGACCGCATTTTGCTTCAGTTGGATCCATACGCGGTGTGCTTGTTGAGTACCAATGTGATGGAAATTGAGTGCACTGATGAGGACAATGACTGCCCTGGGCGACCGCGCGGCGACTTCGGACAAGTTGAGGTTTTCGTCCCAGGGTGCATCAACGTGGCGATAGACGCCACGGTTGACCCGCTCAATCGCTCCGGACGCAATGGCGGAGGAAAGAGTCGAGGTGCTGATGCCGACTTCCCGAAGGTCTTTTGCGCGGAACAGGGCACGCTTCCTGGCGAATTCGAGGAGAAGATCAGCTTTTGTTGGGCTTTTGATCATTGAATATATTCAAGTAATCTATACACAATGTCCTTGAATTTGCAATGTTGATTTTTGTTCCTTTTGCCAACACATGGTGGAAAATAAGACAATTGAGGCGGCGGGAGTTGAACCCGCGAATGAAGATTGACGGAAACCGCTTATAATCAAACAATTACCTAAACATAAACATCTTACACATACGGTTTAGATGCAGTTCAAGTACGCAATTTGACACTTTATTTAGCAACCTTTTAGCAACCGCCCCTCTCAGACTCGGTTATTCGGATCGATCTGAGTATCGATGGTTTGTGATTCCTGTGAATTGACCACTGTCAGGTTCATGCCGCTTTCCTCGCGTATAAAACTGCAATCCACCGAATTTGGGAAATACCACAACATTGCCATTCTCCAGTGGATCAGTATCTCTCGATTCAAGAATTTCATTGGATCCAAAATACAACTCTGGCTGAATATCACCGGATGTGCGATCGTTAATCCGGAGAAAAACGGATCCGAACTTCCTCAATAACTATCGATTGCGTATGAACCGAGTTTTTCTACACACCCGGAACGGTTGAGGTGCACCCCGAAAATCCCGGATAATTGCTGCGTTGGACTCTAAGGCACGGCACCTGCTTTAAATATTTCATTACAAGAATTGA
>DUCD01000356.1:2452-2714 GCA_012959985.1 Verrucomicrobiales bacterium
GGAAGCTTTCCAACGGAATGGTAAAACACCTATTTTGCGGAACACCGGCCTGACCAAATATTAGATCGAAGTCAAAAAAAGGTTCCGGATTTCTGCATTTCAAACCGTTCCTTTCATTTAATACTATGACTACATTCGGTCGCGGAAATCATGCTATCACTACTCGTCGATGGCACTATATTCTGTACTTCGACGGCAGCGCCGAATTGTATGATCGTTCTGTTGCCCCCAACGAATGGCGCAATGCGCCATGATATGATTG
>DUCD01000357.1:0-1217 GCA_012959985.1 Verrucomicrobiales bacterium
CTTATATTCCAGCCCATCACGTCCGACAATTTCAGCCCCTGGGATTTTCCGAAAACTTGATGCCGATCAGTATACCCGTTTGAAATTCCAACTCTCGATCATGATTACCACACCATGGAAAATTAGACCACCAAACATTCAACCGCACGGTTATCCGGTCTTGCATCCGCGCCTCTTCCTCCTCGTCTCGCTTCCTCGCCGCATTCAATTCGGTTTGGAAATTCCCTACGGTCGAGTCCTTTCTTCTGAAAAATGACCTGTCCCTAACGGTACTAAGTTAAGGCATATTTTTCGTCCTGATTGGTTTTCCAATGTCCGGGGTCGACGCCCCCGGCTTCAGGAACAAAGTATTGGATCAGGCACTGGATGGCTTCCCGGTCGCCACGAGAAGCGGTTGAGTCTTTATCCTTGAATCAACACTGCAGAACGCCCACGCTCACAGAATGCCTGAAAAGCAAATTTCTATTAGTTAACCCCGGTACCCATGATAGGTTTTTCGCCATTACACTCCATTTTTACTGCGCTACTGTCCGGTCTGTTCCTTGTGACGGCAGGCGCCGCCGCGGTGCAGCGTCCCAATGTCCTTTTCGTGGCTGTCGATGATCTGGCGAATTCACTGGCTTGTTACGGCGATCTGCTGGCAAGGACTCCGAACATCGACCGATTGTCGGCCTCAGGGGTCCGGTTCGACCGTGCCTACAACCAGCTGCCTTTATGCAATCCCACCCGGGCTTCCGTTATGACCGGTCTGCGGCCGGATCAGATCAAGGTGTACGATCTCGACCGCCATTTTCGCGATGAAGTCCCGGATGTCATCACGCTTTCTCAGCGATTCATGAATGAGGGCTGGTTTACGGCGCGAGTCGGAAAGATCTATCATTACAATGTCCCGGCAGCCATCGGAACCGACGGATTCGACGATCCGCCCTCATGGCAGCTGACCGTCAATCCCAAAGGCCGTGACAAGGCCGAAGAGCGTCTGATTTTCAATGCCGAACCGCATCGGAAGATCAGCGGCGCCTTGAGTTGGCTGGCGGCGGACGGCGCCGATGAAGAGCAGACCGATGGCATGGTTGCCTCGGAGGCCATCCGGTTGATGGAAGAGCATCGTGACGAAGCGTTCTTCATTGCTCAGGGTTTGCCGGCGGATCCAGTGATCGGGCACGGCCGTTGCTTTGGCACGGCTGACGGCGAGGAAATAACCAAAGCTGCGGTGG
>DUCD01000357.1:1296-5699 GCA_012959985.1 Verrucomicrobiales bacterium
CGGGCTGGATGAACAGACCTGCCGCAAGGCCCTGCAGGGCTATTACGCCTGCGTCTCCTTCGTGGATGCCCAGGTCGGCCGGCTTCTCGATGCCCTTGATCGATTGAATCTTACTGAAAGAACCATCGTCGCCTTCTGGAGCGACCATGGATACCATCTCGGCGAGCACAACGGCATCTGGCAAAAACGAACTCTGTTCGAACAGGCTTCTCGCGCGCCTCTTATTATCCGGGCTCCCGGAGCCGCAGGCAACGGACAAAGCTGCCGGCGCATCGTGGAATTTGTGGATATTTATCCCACTCTAGTGGATTGGGCCGGCCTTCCGGTTCCGGGCTATCTTGCCGGCCGGAGTCTGCGACCGCTTCTCGTTGATCCTCTCGCAGAATGGAACGGCGCCGCTGTCACCCAAATTCTTCGCCCCGCTGACTCTCGATTGTCTGAACCTGTCATGGGCCGTAGCATCCGCACCGATCGCTGGCGCTACACGGACTGGAACGAAGGCAAAGCCGGAATCGAACTCTACGACCATTACAGCGATCCCATGGAATTCGACAATCTTGCCGCAGATCCGGACGCCGCTGCCAGAGCCGCGATGAACCGCTTGCGATCCATGGTGGAAGAAAAAGCGGACGGAAAAGTTCCCACGACGCCATTCAATCCGTCACGTCTGTAGCGGCCTTTGAATGTCATCAGACCGGGATCGTATGGACGCGGGCTGACTGATAAAAGCCGATGCCGGGAGATCGTCCAAGGGCAAGGCGCGAGCGACAAGGTATTGATAGATGGATGGAAAAGGTCAATCTTCTCATGCGATAAAGGAAGAACTCGGCCGAACACGGTAACAAAAGAGTGGGGTAAAAAGATCGAGTGGGCCTATTGAAATTGAAAAGAGGGCAGATGCACCGCATCTCACAGTGTTGAATCTGTAGCTACCTGAGATGATAATCCCAGCTCAATTTTCAGAATGGTTGTTTAGAAATTTCGCCACAGCCTGGGTTCGGGACTTTACTTGGAGTTTTTCGTAAATTCGGGGGATGTGGGTATGGATTGTCTCGTAACCAATGCCCAGTTTCTCGGCGATTTCCTTGTAGAGATCGCCTTTGGCCAATAGATCAAGTATTTCGCTTTCTCGTTTTGACAAGGCCTCCAGGTCGGTGCCGCCCGACGTCCGATTCGGTCTAAAATGCTGAATCACTTTCCGAGCGATGATGCCGGTCATGGGCACTCCGCCGCCGTAAACATCGCAAATTGCCTGCAGAATTTCATCAGGGGACGAACGCTTCAGCAGATAGCCTTCCGCCCCGGCTTCCAGCGCAGAGAAAATCCTCTGGTCATCTTGAAATACTGTCAGCATTACAATCCGGATTGATGATGCCTTTGCTTTAAGGCGGCGTATGAACTGAATGCCGTCGATCCCGGGCAACCCGATGTCTACCAGGGCCACGTCGACCGAGTTTTTCGCCAGGCCTTCAAGCGCTTCCTCAGCATTGGAGTAAGCCTGATTACATTGGCACTGTTGCGATTCTTCAATGAATAACTGCACGCACTCGCGAACGCTGTCGTCGTCCTCAATTATGGCGGTTTCAATGCGCATTCGTTTTCCTCAGTATCGAGGATTATTACTTAACTTTTCATTCGTTAAAGTCACCCGTTGGGGGAAGGGGATGTAGATAGATCCACAAACAAATGGATTTGAGTTCCTTCTCCAGGGATGCTGTGAATTTCGCAGGATCCATTGATTTGACGCATGCGGTCTTCCATATTTATCAAGCCGTTGTCGTACGGGTGATCTGCTCGATGACTGGTTTGAAATCCGATACCATTATCGGTAAGCGTCATACTGAATCGGGGTTGGTCATAATGGCACACAACAGATAGTTTTGATGCCTCGGCATGCTTTACTATATTCGTGAGTGCTTCTTTGTAGATCAGGTATAAATGATGCCGAATTTTAGAATCGAGAGGAATATCAGGAATCTCCACCGGTGAAGGCATCTGCAATTCACTGTCTATTCCTGTGCTGTGTAGGAAATTCGTTGTAAACTGAGAAAAATAGCTAACCAAGCTTTCCAATGTGTCCTGCTTTGGATTGGTTGCCCATACGATTTCGTCAAGCGACTGGGTCAAACTGCGTGAGCGTGATTTGATTTTTGCGATGGATCGGGAGAGTCGATCCGGATGCTTTTTTTCTCGATCAGCCAATTCTCCAAGCATGGTGATCTGAGTGAGCACGGCGCCCATTTCATCATGCAGATCCTGAGCGATGCGGCTTCGTTCCCTGTTCAATGTAACTTGACTCTCCAAGCCGGCTACGCGCATACGATTCATCAGAATCATCCGATGCACTCCCAATCCCAGGCCCAGAATCAGGAATCCCAGCGCTACATGGAACGTGGTTCGTTGGTAGAAATGGGGAGCGATGACAAATGCCATTTGAGCACTGTCCAGATTCAAGGCACTGTTGGCATTCGCAGCCTTGACCTGGAACTGATATTCACCAGGATTCAAATTCGAAAAATAGGCCACACGCCTGGAACCGGCCTGAATCCAGTCTTCATGATGACCCCTCAATCGGTATTTGAATTGAATTCTTTCCGGGTGCGAGAAACAATTCGCGGAGTATTTGATTTCAACGAAATGGCTGGTTCCCGCCGGTAGGTTGAGAGAAGGATTCCCTTCCTTTGTGTTTGCTGAATCAACCGAATGTGCATTGCTGTAGTAAGTATGACCTTCTGCCTGAAAGGATTCGATCACGATCGGATGCGGTTGCCGACTGCTCAGAATCTCTTTTGGATCGATCTCCACGAAACCGTCTGAGGTTGGAAAATAAAGCTTTCCGTCCACGGTTTTACATCCTGCCGGCTGGAACTCTCCATTGGTTTCACTGGAGCGCATACCGTCCGTAGTTCCGTAGGCAACATACTGGACATGATCGACTTTGCCGTCGGCCAGATCATCCAGATCTTTTTTACCTACCCGATAGATTCCCCGATTGCAGCTGATCCAGAAATTCCCGAAATCGTCCTCCATCAGATGATTGACCAGATCATCAAAAAGTCCATGCTCCTGGAAGATACTGAAGCATTGACCATCCTTAATTCGATTCAGGCCGTATTCGGTACCCACCCAAACTGCGTCATCCTGATCCAGATGTATCGACCAGGCGTTGTCGTTGGATAAACCTTCATTCGTTGTAAACTTCTGGAATGATCCATTAACATAATGATTCACACCGCCCCCGTTGGTCCCAATCCAAAGTGTTCCGTCAGGAGATTCGACGATCGCGCGCACGTCAGGATTGGATAAGCCGTCCTTTTCGGTGAACTGGGTCCAATGATTGTCTTTGGACTGAAACAATCCCTGACTGGTGCCCATCCAAAGGATATCCCGGGAATCCTCATACAGTGCCCATATTCGACTGAATCCCATAAGTGGATCGGAATTAAAAGTTATGAGACGGTCATCTTTGAGTGTGCACAGGTGGCTTAATCCGACTCCTCTGGGCCATTCCACTGTACCAGAGCGTGTCCCGATATAAAGAAGGCCGGACCGTGTTTCACAGAGACTGGTAATCCAGCCGTGTGGCAGGCCGGAATCGCGACCATAATTATTGAATTCGCCGTCTTTCCAGTGGCTAAATCCGCCTCCAGTGCCAATCCAGAGACCACCGTCCTGCGCCTTGCAGATTGCCCAGGTTGAGAAATGAATCAATCCCTCGTCAACACTGCGCGTTTTCAGTTTACCCAATCGAATGCGTTGCAGGCCGTTACCTCGGGTCGCGAACCAGAAATTTCCTTCCTGATCCTGCATTCCCTGAAAAGTCTGGTTTTTCTGATAGTGTTCCGGCCAGGGAAACTCCAACCAACGTCCGGATTCCCAGCGCACGATACCAATGGGACAACTTACCCAAACCGCATCCTGATTATTGACCATAAGATATTCCGCGTGCTGGTTGCTGAAACGACCGGGCAAGGCAATGAATTCGGCGCCGGCCCGCTTGGAAATCCCTCCTTTATGGCCAAACCACATCTCTCCCTTTGAATCAATTACCATGGAAAGGATATCGCGTTTCGAGTTTGATAGGTCTGCATTAACGACGACTCTCGAATCAGGATCCAAGCGTGCTATCCACTTTACATAACCAGTATTATGAACCAAATTATCTGAACTGGTCCATACTCTATTCTCAATATCTTCAATCACAAATTGTATGCTGGAATTTCGTGGGAAAGGATTCGGGACATGATCTGCCTTGGCGTGATTCCAATAACTCAGAAAATTCCCGTTATTACCTGATAATACCCAGATACCTCCTGCCCGCCCTGGTTCCACATCCATTATACTCTTACGCATCAAGTTTTCGGATTTAAACCTCGGAATTCTTCACAAACTTGATGCCGGGC
>DUCD01000357.1:5792-8250 GCA_012959985.1 Verrucomicrobiales bacterium
GACTTATATTCCAGCCCATCACGTCCGACAATTTCAGCCCCTGGGATTTTCCGAAAACTTGATGCCGATCAGTATACCCTATCTTCAGGCCACTCAGGAGTTGCATGGATTCTATTGAATACTCCGTTATTAAAGAAAACCAGACCGTCCTGAGTCCCGATCCATAGACCTCCACCATCGTCGGCAGCCAGGCATCTCACATTATGATGCGTCAATTCAGGTGTGTTTTTCTGGTTGAATACAACAAATTCCAAACCATTGAATCGCACCAGACCAAAAGTCGTGCCAAGCCAGATATACCCATCTTTTGTTTGAGCGGTTGCTTGAATCTGATTGGTAATCAGGGTAAACCATCCTGCTTGCCGCGCGAACCTCCAGAGGAGGAATCGTGGCGACAAACTGAAAAATCGCTAGAGCCGTAGGAATAAGCAGCACTTTTCGGATGGGAAAAGAAGTGTTCATGTGAAATCAGGATAATGCGCGATTACTCACCTACGTATTGGACTTATCGAGACAAACCAAGAGTGAATGCCGGCGATGAAATATCATTTGTACTAGCTACGATCCGATCTTCTTTCCGAGGAGATGCTCGATCCGATGCAGAGAATCGCGGATCTCATGCAATGTATCCACGTTCTCGGGCATCGAGTTTGGAGTCGCCGGTCGTAGTGCAGTTCCCCGATCGGTTATCAGATCGCGTTGAGCCAGAACTGCGTCACGGAATCCAATCGCGTTGACAAGTCCCGGAAGCGAAGCCTGCCCCATGTTGGTTCCCGACCCGCCGCCGATGGATATATTGGCCGAGGCCCAGAAGCCAGAATAGCAGGAAAGGGATCCCAATAAACGTCACTGCGATGCTAAGGGATGATACAAACAGGAAGTATTTAGGCAAACGCCTCGAACTCTGCGCGAAATAGAATTGCATCACCGGTTGCCGTGCTTTCGTTCATCAACTCGCAGCTCCCTTGCCACCCCGAAACCCAACCATCCACCTACAAAATGGTCAATCCTTTTTTCGATTAAGAATTCGCTCCTTCATCGAGAATCGAACGAAAACCGTCCCCTTCAGGGCAAGATGAACGGAACCGCTGTTATCTGAGGGAGATCTGGATTTAATCACGCGGTAGCACTTCCCTTCCAGTCGTAACCCTGAACTGCCTGTTGAAAAACTATGACTGTCGCCGCTGAGATCTATCTGAAAAAAAGACACCGAGGAAGAATCTTGCGCCCGGCGGACCTCACCCGGGTCTGGTGCCACATTATCTTCCACAAACAAAATTATGGCCGGAGGCGAACTCACGCTTGAATTGGGCGAAAAGCCGAATTGGGCCTGGCGAACCATCGGAATCCCATCTTCATTATTAAAGCCCCGCCAAAGGATTGTCGAAGACGAGAACTCCTGGTAAGATCCGGAGTATGCGTCGCAATTGAAGTTCATGCAGCAGCGGACCGATGCGCTGGCCGTAAGCTATGCGAATGCGTTGACTGCAAACTCTGATCCCTCCGCGTAGGGCTCTCAACCATAGACAGGCATTCCGAGATTCAGGGCTGACGGAAGGTGTTCCTGAGAATCCCCACCCAGAGAAAAACAGAATCGACAGGATCTAGCGAAATCAGCATAGAAAATACATATGAAAAATAGAATAATAGGCCTGCTTGTTTTATCCCATTTTTTCTTCGCGGCATCTCTCTCCATGGCCAACGCGGCGAAGCCGCAACTGGATGGAACGTCAAATGCCCGTCCGGCTCGGACTTCCCCGAATATTATTTTCATCATGGCGGACGATCTGGGGTTTAATCAGATTGGAGCCTACGGAGATACGCCAATTAAGACGCCCCATCTGGATCGACTGGCAAGCAGGGGGATACGTTTTACACAAGCATACGCGGGCAACACGGTTTGTTCTCCTTCGCGGGTTTCATTGTTCACAGGGCGTGACGGTCGTCTCATGGAGAATAATTCCAATACGGTGCAACTGCGTGAGATCGATGTCACTTTGGCGCATGTTTTAAAGCATGCGTCTTATGATACGGCGCTTTTTGGCAAATACTCGATCGGTTCGGAAATGGGGGTTACGGATCCATTGGCGATGGGGTTCGATACCTGGTATGGGATGTATTCGATCCTCGAAGGACACCGCCAGTATCCAAAAATCCTTTGGCGTGATGGACGAAAAGTGCGTATTGAGGCGAACGAAGGAGAACAGCGGGGAGCCTACGCACAAGAGCTTTTTACTGAGGAAGCGATCAACTATATAAGGCAGAAACACGACAATCCGTTTTTCGTCATGCTGATGTTTTCATCTCCTCATGCTGAACTGGCCGCTCCGGAAAAATACTTACGTCAGTACCGAAATCAATTTCCAGAGAAGCCTTATACGGGCATGTCGACAGGATCACCGAGCGATAAATATGCCTGGTACTATCCTACGCCAGTCGATAATCCCCACGCAACCCT
>DUCD01000357.1:8277-16187 GCA_012959985.1 Verrucomicrobiales bacterium
GGCGGCTATGGTCACTGCTCTGGATGATTATGTCGGACAAATTGTTGCGGCTTTGGAAACGCAGGGAATCGTCGACAATACCCTGATCCTATTCACTTCTGACAATGGCCCGCATGACGAAGGGGGGGGCGATCCGACATTCTTCAAAGCCTCTGCGCCCTACAAAGGTATGAAACGGGATGTTTATGATGGCGGCATCCATGTTCCCATGATCGTTCACTGGCCACAGGCAATTCAGCAGGCGCGCGCCGACGATACGCCCTGGGCCTTTGCTGATCTCCTGCCCACTTTTGCTGACATTGCGGGCGTCTCGCTCAACTCGGTGCCTCGGCTTAAAACCAATGGCGTTTCGATTCGCACTCTACTGAAGGATGACCCAGGCACGCTGGCAGAGCGAACACTGTATTGGGAATTCGGCAAACAGGCAGGGGACCCGAATTCAGGCATCGTTGGTGAAGTGTTTCAGGCCGCTCGACGGGGTCAGTGGAAAGCCGTTCGCTACGGTATGGATGCCGCCGTGGAGTTGTACAGGATCAATGAAGATCCGGGCGAAAACGTCGAGCTGTCAGAACGATTCCCGGAAATACATCTTGAGTTCGTCGAGCTCTTCGAGAAGCATAAGAGGTAAGGCCACCCGTTCGTATTGCCTAGAAATTCACCAGAAACGATTGTGAAAAATAGAATCATCGGTCTACTTGTTTTCAACCTTCTTTTCTTCGCGATATCTCTATCCATGGCAACCGCGGCGAAGCCGCAATTGGATGGAACGTCACGTTCCCCGAAAATCATCTTCATCTTTATAGATGACATGGGGTGGGGCGACGTCGGCTAGTGGCATCGGAATGAAAAACCTCACCGATGCGAAGCGCCTGCGCTCATCTACGAAGAGACCGATGCGAAGATCTTCAAGGGGTCGAACACATATTAAACAACACCTCCGATAAAAAGTAACAATGAGACAAACGATGAGATTCCAGATGTTCCTGGCGTCCCTGATTGCCGCCGGCAGCGCCTTCGCCAACGCGCAACGCAGCGCGACCCCGCCGGACAGGATTCGGCTCGCCGAAGGTTTTACGATCGAATTGATCTATTCCGTCCCGCGCGACGATAAGGGCTCGTGGGTCGCCATGTGCCAGGACGACAAGGGGCGACTCATCGTCAGCGATCAGTACGGTGGACTCTACCGCTTCCCCATTCCCAAGCCAGGCGAGAATGTCGACCCGGCAACCGTCGAGCAGATCACCTACTCCGAGGACAACACCAAGGCACGGCGGGACGAACCCAAACCGGCGATCAAGGTAAATAACGCCGCACTGCGTAGGCTCCCTCACATCGGGCACGCCCAGGGACTGTGTTATGCCTTCGACAGTCTTTACGTGGTGGTGAACTCCCGCGCCAGCACCACGGGCTCGGGCGTCTTTCGTCTGCTGGACACCGATGGGGACGACCAGTTTGACAAGGTCATCACCATCAAAAAGCTGGTTGCCACCGGCGGAGAACACGGGCCACACGCCATTCTGCCTGCGCCCGACGGAGAACATCTCTACGTGGTGATGGGCAATCAGACTGAATTGCCGGAGGACTACACCCATTCCCGAGTTCCCGAAGTCTGGGCCGAAGACCAGCTCTTTCCATCGCTCCAGCATTTTATGGTCGGGGTGGAGGCCCCGCGCGGGCATATTGCGCAAATTGATCCTGAAGGCAAAACCTGGGAGATCATTGCGACGGGATTTCGCAACCAATATGATGCGGCCGTCAACCAGGACGGTGAACTTTTCACCTTCGACGCCGACATGGAGTGGGACTTGAACACTCCCTGGTATCGGCCGACCCGAGTGAATCACGTCATCGATGGTGCCGAGTTCGGTTGGCGCGTGGGTTCCGGCAAGTTCATGGAATATTGCAGCGACACCTTCGGAGCCGCTGTCGATATCGGTCCGGGTTCTCCGACCGGTGTGAGCTTCGGCTACGGCGCGAAATTTCCCGCTAAGTATCAGAATGCGCTCTTCATCTGCGACTGGTCCTACGGCAAACTCTATGCTGTCCATCTCGAGCCCAAGGGCTCAACCTACACCGGCGTCTTTGAAGAATTCACCAGCGCACAGCCACTTCCCCTGACCGACATCCTGATTAACGCCGAAGACGGCGCCATGTATTTCACTGTCGGCGGCCGCCGGGTCCAATCCGGTCTCTACCGCGTCACTTACACCGGCGACGAGTCCACCGCTCCCGCGAAATCCATCAACGCCGGTGAGCAGGCGCGGAAACGACGACACGCTCTCGAAGCCTTCGTTCAAAAAAACGTGGCCGCGGCAAAACCCAGGCAGCTGGACAAAATCTGGAGATCCCTCGGAGCGAGTGACCGGGGCATCCGACACGCTGCCCGGATCGCTCTGGAGAAGCAACCAGTGAAAAACTGGAAACATCGTCTCGCTGGCGAAAGCAATCCTATAATCGCCACGGCCGCTCTGATCGCGCTGGCTCGCACTGACGGGAAAAACTCCGCGTCTGAAATCCTCCAGCAAGCGATGGGCTTCCATTACGTTGCGCTTAAGAATCGCCAACAGCGCCTTGATGTCCTTCGGGGTCTGACACTGGCCTTGACACGTGGTGGATTACCGAAGCCGGCGCTCAAAAGTAAACTCATCAGATGGCTCGATGCCATCTATCCCGCGCAAACTCCGGAAGAGAACCGCGATCTCTCCGGGATCATGGCATTTCTCCAAGCGCCTTCCGCTGCCAAAAAGGGAATGGCCCTGCTGGAAAAGGCTTCCGGGCAGGAGGAGCAGATTGGGTATGCCCTCAATCTGCGTCACCTCAAAAAGGGCTGGTCACCGGAAATGCGAAAGACGTATTTCCAGTGGTTTGTCAGAGCCGGAAACTACGAGGGGGGAGCGCGTTTGCGCCATTATCTCAACGACATTAAAAACCACGCCGTCCAATCTGTTCCCAAGGCGGAAAGGACACTGGAGTTGATCAAGATCATTGAGACCAGCCCCAGGGAAGGAGTTCCTCAATTCACTCTCGAAGCCCGAAGCTTCGTCAAGAAGTGGGAGTTGAAAGATCTAAACGGATTGCTTGCAGATGGATTGCAGGGGGGCCTCGACTTCAAGAACGGTCGTCAGATGTTTGGGGCAGGAGCCTGCTATGTCTGCCATCGTTTCAAGGGAGAAGGGGGAGCCGTCGGTCCCGACCTCACCTCGGTCGGCGGCAAGTTCAGCGCGCACGATCTGCTGGAATCTATCATCGATCCGGGCAAGGAAATCAGCGACCAGTACGGCGCGAGCAATTTCAACCTCAAGGATGGAAATACAATCAGCGGCCGAATAATGAACATGAAGGGAGACACCTATTGGGTGAACACCGACATGATGGCACCCAGCACCGTCACCAAGATCAATGCCGATCGCATCGCATCGATCCACCCGTCCCCGATTTCCATGATGCCCTCCGGCCTTCTTTCCATGATGAAGAAGGCCGATATCCTTGATCTGCTCGCCTACCTCATCTCCGGCGCCGAACCGGAGCATGAGTTATTCATGAAAAAGAGAAGGAGAAGTAAAGAACTTCAGAAAACACGATGAAAAACTGTACTAATTCCGGCGCGGGCAGGACGGCTCGTTTCGACCTTGCATTCAACGTTCGCACAAGCCCTACCTTCCGCGGTGCAGTAGCAAGTGGATGGAACGTCGAATGCCAGTCCGGCTCGGACTTCCCCACATGTCATTATGATTCTGATTGATGACATGGGGTGGGCGGACTCTGCCACATATGGCTCCGAATATTATGAAACTCCGAACCCGCTAAAACCTAATGGGTGCCCCTAATACTCAACAAATTGGTCGAAAGAAAACCATAAATGATGAGAAGCTCACATTCCATTGTACAATTCAGTCGTAAACTGGCTTCGATTTCGATGTCAATGGTAGGGATCGCCACTGTGTTGGGTTTTTCGATAAAGGCCCTGGGCGAATTCTCCTGGGATAGTGGTGTTGAAAAATTCGAAGTCCCAGGACTGAGCGCCAACCGATTTGACTTTCGACCTTCCGGTAGTCCATGGACTATATCGGAGCGAGCAGGTATTTCCCTCAACCAAATCAGACAGACCTTCCCCATTCAGGTGAACAACATGGAGGTGGCGGCAATCGCCCACGGAGATTCAACTTACCAGTCAGTCACGAAGTCGATTTTCACGGTTGCGAACGGTATGAACCGAGTGGGTTTGAATCCGTTGGACGGCAACACTACTCCATTCGTGGACGCGCTCGTTCTCGAGAAGACCGCCGGAGAAAACATGGAACCGGTCAAGGTCTCGATCGGACTTAGAATTAAACAAGCTCCCCCTGCTCATCCTGAAGGGAGTGCCCTGCTGACCTGGTGGGGCATCGCGGACACCCAGTATCGATTGACACGCAGCTTCGATTTCCTAACGTGGACCCCGATCGGTGCATTTACCGGCCAGTCCGATTTCATCTCGACCGTGGATGAGGAGGTCGTGGGCGAGCAACAAGCCTTCTGGCGCGTCGAGATTCCCGTCTCGGCCATCACGCCCACGGTCACAGCCATAGCGCCTTTCGTTCGGACTCCGATCCCGGTGCAAGGTGGCGGATTCGAGGACGACTTCATATCCGATTTCGAATACAATCCGAACACTGTCGATTGGACGATAACCGGCGAAGGAGGTATCGCCAAGAATGAGAGCGCCTTCACGGTCAAGAATCCACGGGCTCCGGAAGGTTCATACGTAGCGTTTCTTCAGAATGAAGCAACATTCACTGGATCCGTCACGATTCAAGAGGAAGGTCTATATCGATTGCACCTTCGGATGGCTCAGCGTCAGCAGGATTCGTCAACTGACCGACAACGATTTCGCGTCACTTTGGGTGGCATGGAGGACGAGTTTGAACCAGGGGGAAGCGATTACGAAGAAACCACTTCCCGCCCCCGCCATCTCTCGGTCGGTTCACATCCCCTGGTGATCCATTCCATAAATCCACACGGTGGTGACAATACGGTCCTGCTCGACGAGATGAGAATAGAACCTCTCCTGAATTGGAATGATCCCTCCTCGTGGCTGGCGGGCACAGTGCCGGAGGAAACGGATAACGTCTACATCCCTCGAGGGTGCGCCATCTGCCTTGCTGGGGACTGCACCGCGGCGACAATCCGGCTGGAAGGTGAGCTCCTCACTGCCCCCATTGACACCACACTCACTGCCCGTTGGGTCATGGTCTCGGGTAGAGAAGCCCGGATGGAAGTGGGCACACACCGCAGCCCTTTCGAGCAAAAATTCACCCTGACGCTGATCGGCTCGAAGACCGACGAGAATGTGATGGGTGCAGGCACGAAATTTCTCATGGCCATGAATGGCGGGTTGATCGATCTGCACGGCAGTCCACGAGTGAGTTGGACGAAACTCGGAGCCACCGCGGATTCAGGCTCGACGCGCTTGAAATTAAGAGAACCCGTGAACTGGCAAATCGGCGACAAAATTGTCATTGCTCCCTCCGGACTCAATTCTAGCGAAGCGGAATTAGCCACCATCGTAAGCAAACCCGGTCCATCGACGCTGACCCTCGATCGCAAACTCGCCTACCGGCATTTTGGCGGTCCGCCTCAAACCTACACCCGTCCATCGGACAACAAGATCTGGACGCTTGACCAGCGCGCCGAGGTCGGCCTTCTCACCCACAACGTCAAAGTGCAGGGAGACTCCGATTCGGAGCTGAGAGGCTTTGGCGGACACCTTATGATTATGCAGGCAGGTCGTCATGAGCAAGGAGCGGGTTTCGCGCGACTCAGCAACATCGAACTTTACCGGCTTGGCCAGAAGAGCCTGTTGGCTCGCTATCCAATGCACTGGCACATGCAGGGATCCAATGGCCAGGGTCAATTTATCGAGGATTCCAGCATTCACCGCTCGTTCAATCGGGCGGTGACGATCCATGGGACGGAGTCAGCGCGGGTGGAGCGCGTAGTGGCCTACGACCACATTGGGCACGGAATTTTCCTTGAGGACGGGTCCGAGAGATACAACAAGATTTACCATAACCTCGCGCTGCTCACTCGTCGCCCCGCCCCTGGGGCAGAGGTGATTCCCACGGATAACTCCGACAATGAAGAACAGAACCGCACACCGGCAACCTATTGGATCACCAACCCGAACAACGAGTTTGTCGGCAACGTGGCGGCCGGAACCGTAGGGACCGGATTCTGGTTCGCCCTCCACCAGGTTCCGACCGGGCTCTCATCCACCGATCGGCGCTTTCAGAGACTCGAGCCCACTAAAGAACCGCTCGGCGTTTTCCGGAGAAACGTCGCGCACAGTTGCATGAGTGCCCTCGACATCAACGATCAGATCAAACCCGATCTCACGCTTCAAAAGAATGGGGAATGGGCCAACGACGGGCCATTCTACTTCGACGACCTGACACTTTACTCGAACCGCACCGGTCTCTACGCCGGAATCGGCGGGCAACGCGAAAACGTGATCTACCGCAACAACGTGCTTGCGGACAACCTGCAACACTCATTCCTGGCGACTTACCAAAAGGTATTCGATTCTGTGATCGTCGCCGATTCCGGAAACCAGATCATCCCGGTCGCCCACACGCGCAACGCGATCGTGCTTTATGACGGTGCGGCCCGGACTGAGGATTGCCATTTAGTCGGATTCGATGCATTCAACGCAACGCTCACTAAAACGATCGGAGCGGCCACGAAGCATCCCAACGCACTCATCAAAGGCCTCACCTACGACCACCCCGGCCCGCCGCGAGCGGTGTTACCCAATTTCAACCTGAGCAACCCGGATTACAGCAAGATCAACAGCCCTGCCGATCCGCGAGTATGGGGATCGGTCATTCGTGACTTAGATGGCACGACCACCGGCACACCTGGCCGCAGCATCATTGGCAACCATACTTTCATGATGACCGGAGATGAGGTGCAGCCCGACAATTGGGTTCGTGTCTATCACACGGGCAACCAATTCGCGCACCTAAGACTTTCTTACAGCCAACCCGCCCCTCTCATTCCAGATACAACCTGGATCCGCGAAAAGATAGGTACTACAACGAAGTCCTATTTTTACGGTTTCAAAGTCGACGGACACCAACAGATGCCCGTCATTGTAAACTCAGGATTCACCTACTCGATCCTCTTCGCTTCCAACTTACCCAACTCCAAGCGCATCAACATTGCATTCGACGATGCTTCAAGAGGTGATAACGTTTTTGTCAAGTTACTGGGAATCTCCAACCTGCCGGGACTTAACGTCACGGGCATGACCAGGCAAACCTCCCTTACCGAACTTCGAGACACTCCGAATCACAGCTATTATAGATCAGCAAACGGAGACCTATGGCTGAAATTCCTGGCCAAGGATAAATATCAGCTTACAAGAGTCAGCTGGAAATAGAGGCATGCACCTGTGTCTGGCGAATTGTTATTCGGCCGAACCAATGGGTAATCCGAAACCTCACGGGAGGAAAGTCTCATCAGGAAGAAAAACTCCTTCTGACACCAAGGCGTGAAGGTGAGGAGGCCCATGGATCAAATCGCTGAATTACTGGTGAGTGAATCCAATTGAAATACATTACTTCGACAAACTGAAGCCATTATTGAGGAGACAGATTCGTTGTGAATGGCAAATTCTTATTCTGATTCTTCCTCATGAGAACTGTCTTCCTCTGGTCTAATCCATATCAATAATAATCTGGACTTTTCACCGGTTATCTTAAACATTCAGAGGGCCGATACTGATCGGCATCAAGTTTTCGGAAAATCCCAGGGGCTGAAATTGTCGGACGTGATGGGCTGGAATATAAGTCCCGGCGATTTCCTGAAGCCCGGGGCGCTGAACCGGGACCTTTTCATGGAGTATAAACACGTGATTTTCCATGAACGGC
>DUCD01000358.1 GCA_012959985.1 Verrucomicrobiales bacterium
GAATATGGAAGAAATGTAGGCCGATTTCAATGATCCGGGGTCGACGCCCCCAGCTTCAGGGGTACCTGATTCCTTGACCTAATGGCAGTGATGTGAGATGTGGGGCGGTTAATGAGGTGAGCTCCAACAATCTCAAAAGGGTTTGCCTTTCTATCGCCTGCCGTTTCGGCTTGAATTAATTTCCTTTTTCGGCTATGAACCCCCTGACTTCAGATTGATTCAATAACCTATCTCATACTGGAATTCCCGACTATGAAGCAAATAATTGGTCCTGTTCTGGCGGTAGTTTTCGCTGCTCTTTATTTCTACGAACTATCGCAGCCCGATCAGAGTGGGGAGGAATCCACGATGGTTTCTGCCAACCCAACCGGACAGGAATCCAACCTTTCTGTGGGCATTTCGCAGGATGCCTTGGAATCTCGTCGCAAAGCCAATGGTTTTTTTGCGGGAATAGAGAGTGCCCGGGACTATGACCAGGCTCAGGATTGGTATCAAAAGGCGGCGGAGGCAGGCGATGCTTACAGCATGAACCAGTTGGGGGTCATATATGACAATGGACTGACCGGTTCGGCAAATGCACAAGAAGCTTTCCAATGGTATAAAAGAGCGGCTTTAAACGGAAACGTTTGGGGTCAGTTCAACTTGGCCATGGATTATTACCTCGGAAACGGGACGGTCAAGGATTACATAGAGGCGCTCAACTGGTTTGAAAAAGCAGCCGCCAATAATTCGGATCTGGCGATGAACCGGCTCGGTGTCATTTATGTCGATGGAGTCAGTGTTCCGGTAGATTATGACAAGGCCGTGAAGTATTTCAATGCGGCTGCCGCCCAGAATAATTCGGAAGCCATGAATAATCTGGGTCAGATGTTTTACGATGGGAAGGGGGTTCCAGAGGATGCTGCCAAAGCAGTGGAATGGTATCTGAAGGCGGCTCACAATGGTTACGATAAAGCCCAGAACAATCTTGCCGGATGTTACTACTATGCCAAAGGCGTCAAGCGGAGTTATGTGGAAGCTTTGAAATGGTTCAGAATGGCGGCTGCCCAGGACAATGCGGCTGCCCAGAATTTCCTCGGTTATATTTACCAAATGGGTAGAGGCGTATTGAAGAGTCCGAGACAGGCGTTCTCATGGTATACCAAAGCGGCCGATAACGGCCACGTCACCGCTCAGTTTAATTTGGGCAATCTTTACGAAAAAGGCATGGGCACTCCCGTCAATGTCGCCGAAGCCAAGAGGCGTTACAAAATAGCGGCTTCTGAAGGAAATCAGAAAGCCTTGACCCGTCTTTTGAGATTGGAATGATTCTGGAGAGTCGGTCCCAATGCATTTTTGGAGTGCAGAATCATATTTCCACACTCCAGAATTGACACTTAGTCCTGATAAACAACCTGCACGTTTTTTCCTTTGGATCCTGCTGTTGCCAGCAGGTCCACTGATTTAGCGTCGTAACTAATCACGGAGATGCCGCCAGATTTATCATTCTCGACGTATATTCCGCCACCGGCTATCAGCATTCCCTTGAAGTATTGGAGTTGCCCGTCCTGTTTGTTTTCGATTTCCAGGAAACTAGGGCTGTAGACAGCGCCACAGACATTGGCAGGTCCGTGTACATCCAGGGTCCCAATGTTATACATGAGGGCCGGAAGGTCGTCCTTTTCTCCGAAATTTTTAATCCAGCTCCGGTAATATCCGCATTGGCCCACTGCTTGGAGGGATCTTTGATTGTAGGGGCGTAACCGGTAACGAAGGTATCAGGATCGGCCGGGTCACTTCTCCTACGGTTGCCGTGCTGACAAATCGTACTTTTTGCGGAGCAGCCTGATCATCCATCCAAATGCGAGTTTTAACTTCCTGGTCCACGAATGGGGCGGTAATGGTCCGCTCCAGCATGGTCACATTATCTCCGAATTTTTCAACCGCTTCCTGGAATTCCGCCAGTAAGGCTTCATCCACTGTGCCTCCACTGCCCGAGCTGATCGATGTCAAATCGTGCATGATATAACTACCTGATGCGTTGGTGGTGAGTGTATCTCCTGTGTTACCGTCGCCATTGATATAGGCCTCTTCAAGATTCATTGCCGCAATACGGGCGCCACCTTCGGCGTAGTAGTAGGCCGTAATCATGTCCTGTCGAGGTCTGCCGAGTTGTAAATCCTGAGCCAGAGAGACGAATATGGTGCGGATGGTGGATAACAGTACGACCGAGATCAGCATATAGCCGATGATGCTTCCTTTTTGTCTCGATCGATGGGGGGGGGTCGTTGAGTTGATGGTGGTTTTCATGATGGGTATTTGGGTTATATAGAGGGTTCATTTAACGGGTATACGTATATATATGGACTTATGTATGGGTATATGGACTTTTGTATAGGAATATTAATGAAAGGGAGGTGTCTCGGTGGGCATGGGCCAGTTGACATCAATCATGCCATCGTTGCAGAAGGGGCAGAGCATTTTTCCGAAGCCGCTGCATAAATAACAATGGCCCCGACCGATACAACTGGGACATAAATCCAGGCCTCCGTGGATTCGGCCTGTCCCTTCACAAGTGGTGCAACGTCCGTCATTGTTATCGCACATGAGACAGTCGTACATGTAGCCTGCGCCATCACAGATTCCACAGGGTGTTTCACCGGTAGGCTGCTTCAGCGCTTCATCTTTTAGTTTGTAGAAGTGGGACGTTGGCGCTGAGATAAATT
>DUCD01000359.1 GCA_012959985.1 Verrucomicrobiales bacterium
CGGCCCCGAGAGAGATCGCCTGCCGATAGGACACGACGGCAGCCGTATGATCGTTTTGTTTGGCCTGTAGGTTGCCGAGACCGTAATGGGGATAGGACATTCGCGGGTTGAGCGTCATGACGAGCCGATAGTGGTCTTCCGATTTCCCAAACTGCCCGACGGCTGCGTACACCGTCGCCAAATTAAGATGGGCGACCGCCATCTTCGGTTTGAGATCGACCGCCTTTGCAAAGTGTTGAATCGCCTCATCATGTTGTTTCATCGATGCGAGCAGCGACCCAAGGCTCAAGTGAGCCTCATGGTATTCGGGGTTTCTGGAGACCACACTTCTGAGGCGTTTGAGTGCACTGTCCCTGTCACCTCTGGCTTGGTCGATCATTGCGAGGTTAATGAGCGCGGTAGCATGATTAGGATCGATGCTGAGTGCCTTTTCGAAGAGAGGCTGAGCTTCATCGATCCGCTTCTGCATAAGCAGCATCGCGCCCAGTCCTGTGAGAGCCTGCCCATACTCAGGATCCAGGCGGATCGCCGTCCGGTAAAACTCCATGGCCTGTTTTTTCAAACCCTGCTGCGCTGCGGACTTCGCTTGATTATAGTATTCCCGTGCGCTCCTGACGCCTTCCTTGGGTCTGATCATCTGATAGAGACGTTGCGATTCTTTGGGAAAACCATTCGAGCCGAAAAGGGTGGCATAATCGCCAAGATAGGCTGCACGATCGATCTGACGTGGATCAGCAAACCATCGTCCCGCTCGAGGAGAGGCTCGCTTGAGCTGCTCTGCGGGAGAGGCATTCAGCAGCGCCAAGTCCCCGGACAGCTGCTCCCAACTGACGGGTTCCAGGTAAACCGAAGCGACGTTTCCTTTGGCATCGACTAAAATGCTCGTAGGAACGGAGAGTGTCGTCCGGCGGGAAGTCAGGTATTCGATCAAAATCTCAATCTTGGCCAAACTTTCCTTATGTGCCACGCCACGGGGCAAGTTGTAACCTACTTTTGCCAGAATTTTTTCTGCATCGCCACCGGCAGCCGCAGCACCGTCTACTGCTAAGCCATCGACATTCAGTGCGAGAATGGTCGCGCCTTGAGAACGCAACGCCTCGGCGTGCTTACCAAAAACGCTCAATTCCTCCAAGCACGGCATGCACCATGTCGCCCATAGATTGATGAGAACAGGTTTCCCTAGAAAGTCCGTTGTCGAGCGGGCGACGCCCTTGTAATCGGTGCAAGCCAGTTCTGGAAAAGGCACCTGATTGGCAACCCAGAACCCGCTCTTTCCCGAATCGGGAGATTCGGGTGCGGTCTTGAGAACCCTCATGGGCGCTGCCGATGAAGCCAACATTGGAGCACCTATTTTTCCTTGATCCTGCGTAATCGTATAGCGAGCCCCGGCTCTAAGCCCGGAAAAGGATTCCGTGCCGCCGCCAGGCCACCTTACACTGAGCTGGAGATCATCGATCGCTTCTCCCAAGCCAAAGTGAGACCAGGCGCTCGATTGGGCAAGGAACCCGTCCCCGGCATGAACCGTTCGGATCTGTTTATACTGTGAGTCCGAATTTCGCAAAAGCGTAAGCCGCGCACCGATGGCATCCCGGTTGGTTGTCTTGCCGTTACCGATCAGTCGGATCGCGACAAAGGAATTTATCGAGGGTTGGTTATTCCTCAGAAGACGCACCTGTGGAGCTGTGCGGTTCGCGACCCACAAATCCAGGTCACCGTCCTGATCCCAATCCACGACGGCAACGGAACGGGCATCATCATCGAAATCGACACCGAGAAGCCCCGCGACCTCGGCAAAACCTTTTCCTTTTTGATTCAGGAAGAGCGCGTTTCGTTCGTAACCACTGAAGGACTTGCCCCGTGAAATCTTGTCATTGAGATCACGGAAATTGCGAGCGTAGCCGGGAGTTGCAGTAGGCTTGAGCCCTTCCTCCGGGATTTGAGGCGCAACGCGCCTCCAAAAGAACATTCACAAGTCGTCCTTGTCCGTTTGGGAAATGTAGCCGTTTGCGACATACAAGTCCTCCCATCCGTCGTTGTTCAGATCGGCGAACTTCGATCCCCAGGCCCAACCGCCAAAACCCTCGGCCATGGGCTCGGTGACATCCAAAAAGCTGCCTTGCCCAGAATTTCGCAACAACGTGTTCCCGCGTACCATTTTCAGATATTTCGACCGTGTCTCCTCCGGTATGTTCCGGTTGAAATCGGCTTGGGCGATGACTTGGTTTCCCGCACCTGAGAACATACTGGATACATAGATATCCATGTATCCATCCCGGTTGTAATCCGCCCAGGTTGCCGACATACCAAAGCCCCAATCCTGAGTGCCACTTGGACTGGACTCATCTACAAAATAATTGCCTTCATTTCGGAATAACTGATTCGGCCCAAAATCATTCGTGATATACAGATCAACGAGCAATAGCGATATTTGCTATTGCACGACCCTTAACGTATCCTGCTTTAGTTTAAATTTAAGCCAATCGGCCAACTTTTCGTTATTCTCGCGACGTTCTCGAGACGAGACACTTCTTTTCCAATCGACAGTGAATACTGGCATCGTATCTACTTTAGAAAAATTAGTAGACACTTGTTTGGCATAGGAAAAAGACTCGAGGTCTGAATACACCAACTTTACCTCCTTGCTCAAATCCTCGAAAGGAATGTCCTTTACCCTTAGTTTGGTGATTTCATCTTCTAGAAAT
>DUCD01000360.1:0-1799 GCA_012959985.1 Verrucomicrobiales bacterium
TCCGAAAACTTGATGCCGATCAGTATATCCCCGTGCTTCGGGGTTTGAAGGAAATCATTGCCCGCAGGGAATTTTCATTCCACTCAGATTGGTATTGAACTGAAAATGTAAATCCACCAGAATAACTGCAGCTATGGATATTTCCCAACATCACCTTCTAGCCATGTTCTGTGCCGTCCAAGCATGGAAACGAAACCTTGACGGAATCATTTTATATCGAGATCCACTATTAACTTTTCTACGACTTGAGCGATTAAGCGAAGAACGTATCGATTTTATTACAGAAGCATTCAAACCACTTTTCTCATACCATGCTCAATTTGTAACTGACGATTCCGAAGAATATGAGAACGAACTTCTTTTCAGCCGGGTTTCTATAACTGAAAACATCTGGAAGGATGATCGTATTAAACCTCTCAATTGGCCATCACAGTTGCCCAATGAAAAGGAATTGTTTTCTGAGATACTCTCCTTCTTAAGTGGGAACTCAGGTTCGTTTTACAAAAATAATGTAACCGGGTATGATGTGATTTCGCGTCCTAATGGACTTCAACCATGTCTGGAAATTTGGTTTGAGACTATTCACAACCAAAATATTCAACAATCCTTTTGTTGAAAGTATTGGTTTTTTAGTATAAAAAGATGCATATGCGGTCAGTTGAATTACTATTGTAGTTATTAGTTTCGCCTAAACCCGATTCCCCTCTCACATCAAAGGTCACCGCCTCAATTCCCGTCAATTCATCCATCGCCGCAGAAGGTTAACCACAAAGGACACAAAGATCTAATCAGATTTTGGATGTTGAGATTTACGATTTACGAAATCAGATTTACCCGTTCACGGTGACATGCCGTGATCCGACGAAAAACGCATGACTGCTTGAAAACACACCATCGTAGCCGAACGAACCCCAAGCCGTGGCGATAACGGCATCGTCTATCAAGACCACCCTCTCAAACCAAAGCACGCGTAAATCTAAATTCGTAAATTCATGTGATCCTGCCTCCTTCACCAGTCGAACTGATTCTGAGCCAACGCGCGGCAAAATCGCTACGCGTTCGGCAGCTCGCACCTCTGTCCGATAATCCGTCACACTTCGCCGTGCAGTGGCGGGTTGAATTCTGCAAGGACTGGGCCGGCCAGAATCTTTTTGTGGTCACAAATCTGGCCACTCTTTTTACCTTCCTGATTCCCCGGGCGCAAAAACAAACACGTCCCGATCTGGAGCGGAATTTCCGCACCCGCTTGGGATTCGCCCTCTTGGCAGGTGAACCCTTGCTGGACTGGAAGCCTGACCAAATCATTTTTGCGCGCAGCAATCCGCGCAAGGTCATCGGCTCAATGAACGACATGATCTACAATCTACAGTTCGAACCCACGGAAGCCTTGCGGCAGGCCTTTCCCGACTTGGATGAGGAGGATAATCTCAATCACACGCCCTTCAGTGCCATCGGACCCAAAGGCCGCATGGACTTTCCTGACAAGGTTTGGATAGCCGCGATCGCCAACCTTGCAGAATGAAGTTCGATCCGAATTGTCATTCTGCGGCGCTGATCCGGAAGGGACGCGGCATGTTGAAGAAGGGCGGCAAGGCGCTGGTGTCCACCGGAAAAACTTCGTCCACGTTGAACATGAAGAAGTTCGGGGTTTCTGGAGGTTCTCTAAAATTTCTGTTATTTTTGAATTGTGACTCTTTTACGATGCGTTTTCTTGTCCTTCAGAGATTCGGCTCAGTGTTTTTTTCAGCTGGGTGGTTATGCCCTGTCGTTCTTCCGAGTTTTCCTTCTACCGAGAGCTG
>DUCD01000360.1:1877-2618 GCA_012959985.1 Verrucomicrobiales bacterium
TTTCTCGTCCGAAATTCAATTCGGCTTTCCGTATTCTTTGGATTGGCTTCTCTTTGGTTTTCGATTCTTGGCGTAGCTGGGCTCATTTGATGCAGCCTAGGACTGTCAAGCGTTGGCATGACTTTGGTTTCAGAATTTTCTGGCGTTGGAAATCACGTGTACCTACCGGGCGTCCTTTAATCTCGGTGCATATGAGAAATCTCATTCGTCGTTTGAGTAAAGAGAATCCGCTTTGGTCGCCGGAACGTATCCACGATACTCTTCAGATGCTGGGTTACGTCGATGCTCCCTGTGAGAAAACGATTCTCAAATACATGAACAAGCCTCCTCGGCGAGGTCCTAATTCTACAACTTGGAAGACTTTTCTGCACAATCACATGGACGTTTCCTGGGCGATGGACTTCATTACCGTGCCCACTTTTCGTTTCAAAATCCTTTATGTGCTCGTGATCATCGATCATGGCAGTCGCAAAGTAATTCACTTCAAGGCTACTGAGAATCCCACCATGCAATAGGTGATACAACAGTTGCGTGAAGCAACTCCTTTCGGTTTTCAGCCAAAATATTTGTTTCGGGATAACGACCGGATTTATGGACATGGTGTTCGAGGTTTTCTTGATTCCTGCGGTATCGATGAAGTCCGAACAGCCTACCGGAGCCCTTGGCAAAATCCTTTTGTGGAGAGGTTTTTCGGAACTTTACGGCGAGAGATGCTAGACCATGTCATCGTATGGGGACCGC
>DUCD01000360.1:2684-12419 GCA_012959985.1 Verrucomicrobiales bacterium
GACGGCTATTATCACTCCCACCGCCCTCATCAAGGACTCAAAAGACAACCGCCTGTTCCGATTGAAAGGCCGGAGTTTTCAACCACTTCCTCACGCCTAGTTTCTTTTCCGATCCTCAACGGACTTCACCACCAATACTTCCGAGTTGCCGCTTAATTCATCCTGAAGAAAATACTCCCCCGCCTAAACTACAGTCGCATAATGTACCTACCTAACTCCTGCAAGGACCGGAATTCATTTCAACGCCTCCGAAGCTGATCGTTGAACAGAGAATATCGGACAAAAAAATTCCAGTTTTAATGTGGATGGACTTTTTCCGGTGGACAGTTGCATTAGTGTTGCACGATTGCAACTTCCAAGTAAGGAAGGAGGAAGCTTAATGCGTGTAAGTGCTTGATTATGAATTGGAGCCAACTCTCGGGATCGAACCGAGGACCGACGGTTTACAAAACCGTTGCTCTACCGCTGAGCTAAGCTGGCTTAATTTTCCTGATGGAAAACTGAATGGTGCTCTAGGATTTGAGAGCCCATGGTTTAAACAGGTCACTTCCCCCCCCGAACGGGGACAACTATGCTGATAAAAATGTTTCAGGCAAGAAATTTCTTAGCGCCGTTCAGGCGGACGGGGGTCGATCGATTCATTAGACTGGAAAATGGTGAGGCTCTCCCCTTCTTCAATTCAAGCTAAACCGAATTCGCGATCGAGATTGGCGGACACTTCCAGCAAGCGCTCCAGGCCTCCTCCTTTAACCTCCGCAGCCAACCAACCGTGGTAGTTGATTTCGGTCAAGGCCTTGCGCACATCGGCGAAGTCCAGATCTCCTTGCCCGATCTTCATGAATTTATTTTCCGTCCGGGAAAATCCTTTCACATCCAATTTGATGATCCTTTTGCCCAGGGTTCGAATCCAGTCGCCCATTGAGCCGTATTTCCAGTGATTTCCGATATCGAACTGCATGCCCACCCAAGGCGAATTGAACTCATCCACATAACGGACAAACTTATCTGCGGTCTGATTGGCATCCCCTTGGTGGTCGTAACAAAATTCGTTCCACACATTCTCGATGACTATTGCCACACCCAACTCGGCTGCCAAGGGCACCGCTTTATTGATATTCTCCATCGAACGCTTCCAGATTTCGTCCTCTGGCCCGTCCTTACCATGCCCCACCACGAGTAGGACTGAGTGCCCCCCCACCGCCTTGGTTTCTCGCAAGGCAGCCTTGAGAATTTCCAGAGCTTTCACCCTCACTGTGCGATCCGGATCCGTGTGACGGACCTGCCAGTGCGCTGCGCACACGGACCCATCCACTATCAATCCGGAATCGGCGATCGCTTTTTTCACCTCGCCCACATCAGTGCCCGGACAACTCAATTCGATCCCCTGAAATCCGGCTTTTCTTGCCAGCTTGAAGCGGTCGGTGAGCGAGGCATCTTTAAGCCTGACCATGCCGATTTTCAGTGTTTTGAAAATGCGACCCTTCAATGGGTTCGACAGGGTATCCTCGGCCATGATACGACCCACCGAAGTGGAGACCCCGGCGGTAATTACAGCGGCGGTAGACCGCCGCAAAAATTGGCGTCGGGAAAATGGTGAATAGGAAGGGAGCGGTTTATCAGGGCTTGTCATATCATATTTTTATCCTGAACCTTATTCAGCGTCCAGCATTTACCAGTCAGTGTTTCAGAAAGGATTCCGGTGACTTCAAAAAATTTCACTCTACTACTGAGCTAGACAGGCATGAGTTTTGAATTGGAAAACTGAATGTTGGTCGAGGATTTTCGTACCCCTGCTTAGCAACCCGTTGAAAAATACATTCACCATTCGGCGGGAGCGCCGTCTTGTCGGATGCATGGCAGAGGAGGGTGTATCCCCTCATGGGGATTCAACCGACGAGTAACACCGTAGGCGGCCTGCTGCCAGCTCGTCCCTACGGGCTGGAGCGATTTTGGCTTCTGGTCTTGTAGTGCCGTTCAAGCGGGAGAACCTACCGGTTCACTTGAATGGGCGGCAGACGCCAGCTGACTGTGAGTTGATCTCAATAATGCTTCAGTTTCATCCCACCCCAAACAGGCATCAGTGATAGAAATCCCGTACTTAAGATCTCGAGGGGCTTTCGTCAGTGACTGATTGCCCGGGTGAAGATGACTTTCCAGCATCATTCCGATCAGGTTTAGATTCCCGGAGAGACGTTGGCCCAGCACATCGCGCCAAACTTTTGGTTGATTCTGATAATTTTTTAAGGAGTTCGCATGACTGCAATCCACGATTATCCTCGGAGGCAAGTCGCTCTGAACCAATCTCTGCCCCGCTTCACTGACGCTTTCACTATGATAATTCGGACCTGAACGTCCTCCACGGAGAATCAAATGGCCCTGGTTATTACCCTTCGTGTGCACGACGCAGGTTCTCCCCTCTGCATCAAGGCCGAGAAAACTATGTGCTGACCAGGAAGATTTCATGGCATCGACTGCGATCTGGAGATTGCCATCAGTTGCATTTTTGAATCCAACGGGCATTGATAACCCGCTTGCCATCTGGCGATGAGTCTGGGATTCGGTGGTGCGGGCTCCTATGGAAGCCCAGACGATGAAATCCGCCAGGTACTGAGGATTGATGGGGTCCAGAATCTCCGAAGCAGCGGGCAATCCCAATTCACAGATATCGGACAATATTTTCCGGGCGCGAAGCAGTCCCGTCTCGATGTCAAAAGAACCGTCCAGATCGGGGTCATTGATCAACCCCTTCCAACCGACGGTGGTCCGAGGTTTTTCGAAATATACCCGCATAAGAATGAGCATTCGGTCTGAAAGTTCTTTACGGAGCGCAGCCAGTTTGCGGGCATACTCCATAGCCGATTCTTCATCATGAATCGAGCAGGGTCCGACAATCACGATTAAACGATCATCCTGTGCCATCAGAATCTGCTCAACCTCCCGCCGTCCTTCTAAAACCACCCGGTTGGTCGACTCTGACATGGGAATCCTCGTCTTCAAGGTATTCGGCGATATCAGTCGAACCGTATCCCGTATATTGATGTCCTGCGTTGGTTGCATTCTAACTATTGCTTTGTGTTCCTTCAAAAATCGGGGAAACCCTGCAAGTCGTCTTTGGATTTGTCAAGTATCGGCATTTGACTGAAGTTCCTTAACAACGTAGCGTTTCGATCAAAGATCGGCCTTACCGAAGATTGAGTCAGGAGATTACTTTCAGCGTCATGAATTCGATAAACAAATGATCCGGGTCGAGAAGGTTTCAAAATACTTCGGAGATCTGCGGGCAGTGGATGATTTAAGCCTGGAAATCGAAAAGAATCAGTTTGTAGCCCTTTTGGGTCCGAATGGCGCCGGCAAGACGACCCTGATTGAAATGATTGAAGGAATCCAGAAACCTACATCTGGCACCATCTCGATCAAGGGCATGAACTGGAACCGACACCGAGACGCTCTTTACCGGATTCTCGGTGTTTCCCTCCAGGAAACTCAATTCATGGACAAAATAACCGTGGAGGAAATCATGCGGCTTTTCAGCAGTTTTTATGGACTGGCATCCAGCCGAACGGAAGAAGTTCTGGAAATGGTGGATTTGGAATCAAAAAGAAAAACTTATACCGTCAATCTATCAGGAGGACAGAGGCAACGTCTGGCGTTGGGAGTCGCTCTCATTCACAATCCGGAAATTCTGCTTCTGGATGAGCCAACGACCGGGTTGGATCCCCACGCCCGGAGGGAAGTCTGGAAAATCCTTCTGGAATTGAAATCCACCGGAACGACTTTGATTCTGACGACGCACTACATGGAAGAGGCTCAAGCACTTTGTGAACGAATACTGATCATGTTTGACGGCAGGATCCAAACACAGGGAACACTTCGGGAAATCCTGAATCGTCACGGCTGTTGGGAACTGATTGAATTTCGCACTGAAAAACCATGCCGTTCTGAATGGTTTGATACGCTTCCCGGTTTTCTGACCATTGAATCAAACCTCACCAAAGAGGGAAACATCCACCGGACTCGTATTCAATTGAAGGACATTGCCGCGGCGATGCCTTCTTTTTGGAAGATTGTTACGGAACGGAATTTGAGAATCGAGGACATGGAATGTAGAAAAATGAATCTGGACGACTTGTTTGTTTCCCTGACGGGGCGGCACTTGGAAGCCTCGGACGAAAACGAAGACGGTTGATCGCTTATGCGCTACTCACTGCTGCAACTCACCTTTATCCATTTAAAAGAATTCGTGCGACAGCCGGCGGTTTTCTTCTGGGGGTTCCTTTTTCCAGTAGCCATGGCCTGGGTTCTTGGAGTCGCTTTTTCGAACCAAAGTGAACCCATCCACCGCATCGGCATTCTGGTGGAGTCGAAATCTGATTCACCGACGGCCGTTCAATGGGTTCAGGAAGCATTGGACAAGCAGAATCAACTCGATGTCGAATTAGTGCCGATGACTTCCGAAGAAGCCATTAAAGCGGTGAAGAAAGGAGAAATTCAGCTCTATCTGGAAAACAGTTTCACCGCAACTTCAGACTGGATTTTTCATTTTGATCCACGAAACAAGGAAGCGGAACGGAGTTACCTTTACTTGAAAAGTTTCATGATGGATCTCTCCGATCAGGTCGATTCTCCCAACACGGTGCGTCCCCGGTTTACCCTCCAGGAATTCCAATCGATCGGAACTCGATACATCGATTTTCTGGTGCCCGGAATGATCGGCATGGGCATCATGAATTCGTGCCTTTGGGGAATGGGATACGGTTTAGTTGAGTTGCGCATACGAAAGCTACTGCGTCGCATGGTGGCCAGCCCGATGAAGAAATGGGAATTCCTTTTCGGTTATTTCCTATCACGACTGGCGGCAACCTGCCTAGAGAGCGCTTTTCTATTCGGTTTTGTTTTCATTTATTTCGATTCCACCGTTACCGGGAGCTGGCCTGCGTTACTGGCCGTTTTCCTGTCAGGCAACTGCGCTTTTGCAGGCCTGGCCGTTTTTCTCGCTTCGAGGACAGACAACTCCAGAGTCGGAAACGGTCTGATCAATACCGCAACCTTGCCAATGATGATCCTGTCAGGAGTTTTTTTCAGTTATCGTAATTTTCCAGAATGGTGCATCCACATCATCCAGATGCTCCCGCTTACCCGATTGGTCGATTCTCTGAGAGGAATTTTCAATCTAGCCTATACAATGAATGACTGCCTGTCTTCCATCGTCGTCATGTTATCGACCGGACTGGTTTTTTCTCTCTTGGGCTTGAAAGTATTCCGTTGGCACTAACGCCCAACCAATCGGGAGTATAAATCTTCCCCATCAGGTTACAAGATGGCGAATACCCAGCTCCCGTGTTTCTTCCAGAATATCTGCGGCACGTTTCCGACCTCCGGTGCAACGGATCACTTTTGAGGCTTGTCGCAGCCATGCTGAATGAACACGGAGTCCGATTCGTACGCCCCTGCTTTGGCGGCAACCGATCCATCATGGAATTTGATCCCTGGGACAGTCCTCAGGTTCTTTATTATGACCATCAAAAGCCTCGAATGGCCAAACCATTTTTATTCGCAATTAAATTCGCCTTCAGGACCGGGGCCTGGAAAAGCGTATTATGGTGTCTCTGGGATTACCCCTTGGCATGGATCAAAGTCAAACTGTTCCGCAGTGTGATGGCCTATCAGATCAGTGGAATCCCTGGTGCTCTGCGCAGTCTGTGCACTCCCTTGAATCTTTGATCCGTCTTTTACAATGATCGACCTTATCATTCCCTCTACTTATAGGCTCGATTTTTTATGAATTCTTCAATCATCGCAACAGCTTCGATACAACCATTTTCAGCACGAATTTTTTCTCCCAGGGCGGTCGCATTTCTTCTGATCTGCGGATTAGCCTCCACCGTTTTAATGGCCGATTCAAGTTTAGCTGAATCGAGTTGCTTTGCCGGGATGAACTCAGGACCCACTCCTAATTCCACCATGCGGCGTGCCCAGAAAAATTGGTCGGCAAAAAAGGGAACCGCGATGCTGGGGATTCCACATTTAAAGCCGGTCGAAGAAGTGCCTGCTCCCCCGTGATGAACCAGCAACTTCATCTGCGGGAACAACCAGTCGTGAGGGACGGAATCGATTGGGAGAATATCATCCGGCAGGGATAATGCACCCAGATTCCCCCACCCTTTTGCAAGCACCGCCCGATTCCCTGATGCAAGAACCCCCTCCACTAAAGTTTGAGTGATCAAATCAGGATTGCGGTGTGGCAGACTGCCGAACCCCAGATAGATCGGCGGTTCGCCGGAGGAAATAAACTCCACCAGTTCCCGGCTTGGCGTCCAGTCGTGGTCAGTCGATTTCAGAAACCAGTATCCTGTCTGAAGCACATGTTCCCCCCAATCCGAAGGCCGGGTTAATACGGATTGACTGCAGGCAAGAAGGTGCGGCACTTTTCTCTGTCTCAATAAAGGCCCATCCCGGCGAAAGGCATCGGCCTGAGTTGAAGCTCTCTCCGTCTCCATCGGTTCAGTTGTTTTCTTGTCAAACTCCCCATGATAAACTCCCCAATCCAGTGAGTGAAGCGATTCAGAATAGGCAACTCTCCCTTTTTCCATGGTGCGGCAAAAGAAGGAAACTCAGAGGTGGGATAGATAGGCTGAAGCTGAATGGGTATACAGGGAATACCGAACTTCTCTGCGACATGAGGAGCACTGACAGCCAGTGAAGAAAAGAGGATCAAATCAGCCCCTTGACATGCCTCAATGGATCCCCTGAACATGTCTTCCAAAACCGGCTCAAAAAAATTCTTCAAGCCTTTGAAAAAACCGATCATGCTGCTTCCGGTTTCAATCCACTTCACTCCCGATTCCGTTGCTAACCAATCCTGATGGTTTGCCATAATTGAAATAAACGGTGTAGCGGTTTTCTCAACAAATCCCCTGAAGTTGGAATGGCTGGCCACCAAGACTGAATGCCCGTTTCTTCGGAGTTCAATGCACAAGGCCAGAAGGGGTTGAATATCACCCCGGGATCCTGCTGTTAGGACAGTAATATTCATCAACTCCGTATAATATGACTACAAGCCTCCGTAAAACTCAAGAGACCTTAGCGGCCAGGGAAAAATTCTAAAAACCATGTAATTGTAATATTTACATTTATTTACCTAATGGCGACATTTTTTTAGAATTTCAATTTCAAGCAATCTAATATCAAGAGTTTACGCTCCCAACTATAAATCCGAATCGACTACAAATTGAAAATAATAAACGGACTAAATAAAAAAGTAATCGTCGTTCACTCTTGATTATAGCTATAGGATTGGAGGAGTTGATACGAGTCATAGCTGTAAGGAAGCGGTCATTTTCTGCTGATGAAGAATCCGAGTCATGAAAACATTTTGACCGAATTAAGCATCGACATCCAGAAGGATAAAGGATTCGAAATTAATCATGGATACAAAGGGAGCCATTACAGAATCATCGGGAAGCAAAGAAAGCCTGGTTGTCTGTCGCAACAGCCAGGGACTGGAGGTTCGGGCAACTGTATTGAGGTTGCCCCGCCACTTGGTGGTTTTTGAAATCTACAACCCCTACAGCATCCTTCAATTATCAGAAGTTCTGAGTGACTTCAAAATCATCATCAACGAGCAACTGTCTTATTCCGGTAGAGCCATCGTCAGCAACCTCGTCAATACCGGAATCATATTAATCTGTGAAGTCAGTTTGGAGGAGAGCTGGCTGGACGTGGACATATTCAGTACGATCAACCGCCCCCACAAACTGCGCGATGAATTCCAGGAATTCCTGAGAGAGTGGAAAAAGATCGAAATGGTCAAGCCGCAATTCAAGGTGGTTGTGGCGGACATGCAGACCTTTCTAATGGATTTGAGACGGTGGATGGAGCAGGTGGAACTGGGGATTCGTTCCATACCTAACAGTGACCGCCATCCACTGGAGCGTGAAATCATGGAGGAACTGGGCGAACCGATAATCCCCACGATCAATAATCTGTTCGGGCGTTTTGAAGAAATTGCAGGGAATATTCCCCAATCACTTCAACCAGCCCATCGCACCTATACTGATCGGCATCAAGTTTTCGGAAAATCCCAGGGGCTGAAATTGTCGGACTTGATGGGCTGGAATATAAGCCCCGGCGATTTCCTGAAGCCCGGGGCGCTGAACCGGGACCTTTTCATGGAGTATAAACACGTGATTTTCCATGAACGGCCTCAGCGCGGCCACCTTCAGGCACCCTGTTCTGCCCGGCATCAAGTTTGTGAAGAATTCCGAGGTTTAAATCCGAAAACTTGATGCGTAAGAGTATATATCAAACGCATGATTCATCCGTTGGTTCTCTGTTCTCCTTTTGCTTATAGGACCTACCAGAAACCTCTTGGGTATGCAGGTGATTATGAAATGGTCAATATGATCCTCCGCGATCCGTGCGAAGGAAGTTCCCTGTTTGCGAAAACGGTCAATGTCTGGTTCCTGGCCCAGGCGCCGGCGGAGGCTCACCGAAATCGCATCACCTATCTGACCGACAAACTCGATAAAGAAGTCAGGCGGGCAAGCAGCCTGAATCCAACAGCAAAAGTGATGAGTATGGGATGTGGACCGGCAGGGGAAATTCAGGAATTCATTCTTCAGAACGATTTGTGCGACCGCACTGAATTCACTCTCCTGGATTTAAATGAAGAAACTCTTCAACATACTGGAGAGACTCTTGAGAACATCAAATCACAACGAAACGCAAAAACCCCCATCCACCTGATAAAACGCTCGGTTCACCAAATCCTTAAAAGTGCTTCAAGAGGATCGAATAAAGTCGATCATTACGATTTTATTTATTGTGCGGGTCTGTTTGATTACCTGTCGGATCGCATTGCGATATACGCCAGGGGGATTATGCAAAACTATTATGATTACAAGAAGCACTTCATCCTCTATGTCGATGATGAAGAGAAGTCATTGAAATACCTGACCAAGGCATTTGAAGATACTTTCAGGTTTCTGACTGCTCCCAATGCAGAAGAAGGATACCGACTCCTTGAAAACCACAGGGATGAAATCGACATACTTTTGACTGATCAGAGAATGCCGGGCGAAACAGGTGTACAATTGCTGGAAAAATCAAGACACATATCTCCGCGGTTGGTCCGGATCCTGGTGACCGCTTATACCGATCTGGACGCAACCATTGCTGCGGTGAACTCGGGGCAATTTACAAGTACATCTCCAAGCCATGGGAAATGCGCGAATGGGAAATGACCCTCCGCCGGGATTTGGAATTCTTCACGGTTCAGAAAGAACGGGACCACCTGCTGAAGGAAAAACTTTCGGTTCTGCACAACATGATGATTAAAGACCGAGTCATCAGCCTGGGAATTCTGGCGTCCGGTTTAGGGCATCATGTCCGCAATTCCTTGGTGGCCGTCAAAACTTATCTCGACCTTGCTCCTTCCAAACTAAAAGATGAGGTTTTGGACATGGAGGAACTCAGGAATCCCAACTACTGGCTGGATTTCTACAATCATGTTCAGTCACAGGTCCGGAGAATTACCGACCTGTTGAGGAACCTGGGGCTAATCTCGGAATACCCCCCTATCCAATTCTCCGATGAACTGGTGATTCAGGATATCCTGCAGACCGTTCTTGAGAAGTTAGGTATACTGCTCGGCATCAAGTTTTCGGAAAATCCCAGGGGCTGAAATTGTCGGACTTGATGGGCTGGAATATAAGTCCCGGCGATTTCCTGAAGCCC
>DUCD01000360.1:12511-16140 GCA_012959985.1 Verrucomicrobiales bacterium
CCGCCATCAAGTTTGTGAAGAATTCCGAGGTTTAAATCCGAAAACTTGATGCGTAAGAGTATAAGCTGGCACAATCCAAAGATATTTCCATTGTGAATCTTTTACCTGCCGACCTTAAACCACTCCTGGCGGATGGGAAATATTTCCAACATTTTCTGGAGTTGCTGCTGGGAGATATCATCAACACTCTGGAAACCGGCCGTCAAATCACCCTGTCTGCAGAGCTGATTGATTCAAAAGAATCGAACGAACCGGAAGGGATTCGAATGAGGGTCGAAGACAATGGAAATGGATTACCCGAGGAATCCCTACGTTCCATTTTCGACCCCTTTTATCTTCGAAAGGACAGTCCCGAGGATTTTGGAATTAGCCTGATGGCGTGTTATTTCATCGTCTTTCACCACGGGGGGACCTTTTCTGCGGAGAACAGAAAAGAAGGAGGCACGAGATTCATTGCCGAGTTCCCCTTCAACCCGCAAGACCGCACACCGGAAACAAGTCAGGGCCAACTTTTGGCCAAAATTCTCTTAAACGAAACCCTGTGGGAAAAACTGCTGTCGTCGGAATAAGGTTTTCTCAATAACGGCAATGCTTGCGGAATAGTATGTTTAAGACTATGCTACCCTACGCTGAAGAATTTTGATCTGGTGTTTCGAATTCATTGCACGAGTGCGGTATGAAAGAAACTGGATCCTGGACCGATCTCAAATTGCAAAAGGAGTCGAATGATGATGCAACTCGTCAACCATGAAATACCAGACCACGGGATTATCCGGGCGGAACCGGAAAAAAAACATTACACCTTACTGATCGTGGATGATCAGGGCGGTCCCTGCGAATCATTAAAGTTCATTTTTCAAAACCAATACAACATTCTTTTGGCGTCAAACGGAAGAGATGCACTGGACCTCGCCCGAAAACATCGGATCACTGCCGTCATCCTAGATATCAACATGGCGGGTATGAATGGTATCGAAACACTCCGAAAATTGAAATCCATTGACCAAACCATGGAAGTCGTGATGTTGACCGCTTACGGTTGCCTGGATTATGCTCAACAATCTCTTCGACGGGGAGCCTCCGATTTCATCGAAAAACCTGCCGATCTTACCACGATCGAGTCCGCTGTTTCCAAAGCGGTCGCCAAAGGAATCGAATCCCGAAAAGCCGCCCAACAACAAGACATCATCCGGCAATTCAAAAAGGAAATTGAAGAACAAAAACTACAGGTTGAAACAGAAAAGGTCCGTGGGGATATTTATGCAGGAATTCTTCACGATATCAGGAATCCAATGACGGCTGTCTCTGCCATCCTTGAAATTCTGATGGAGGACATTCGGAAAAGTCCGGAGGGCTGTACCGAATCGGTTGAAAAAATCTCCCGCAACCTTGTGAAAGCGGGGTGCCAATTGAAACTGTCCACCGATATATCGAACAGGCATTTGAGATACCTGAGGTTGGCTCCGAATGACGATACCAAGTCATCTGTAAATGACATTCTGAAAGACCTTGCCGACATTCTTGGGGATAGCCCCTGTCTCGGGAGTCATCAGATCGAGATACAGAAACTGGAGGAGGATATCTCCTTGAACATAAACGGTACAGAATTGCTGATTATTCTCCTGAATCTTTGCCACAATGCCATTCAATCGACCGAAAAAAAACACAGGGTTCGAATTACGGTTGAACGCTTAATGGCTCCATTGCCCTCGAAACTTTTTGTTGAAGACCGGCAACAATATTTTCTGAACCGGGATGGAATTCATCCCGCATCCCTAATGGTAGGTATCCGGGTTGAAGATGACGGTCCAGGCATACCGACGATGGTTTTTTCACAGATTTTCAGTAGCGGATTTTCAACCAAAACCATAAACAATGCCTCGGGATTGGGGCTTTCAATTGTGGAACGTCTGGCAAAACAGAATCAGACCGGTCTCCATGTGCAATCCATACTCGGAACAGGAACCACCTTTACTCTCTTTGTTTCGGCAGACTTGTGAAAATAACTGATATTGAAGGCATTCTGATGTCTTATGTACTTCCGGAACCGGTAACTCTGAAATTCTGGGGAGGGGAGAGAACTATTCTCAAAAGAGATGCTATGTTGATCCGGCTGTCAACGGATTCCGGGCTCAGGGGCTATGCGCCAGGTCCGGCTCACATGTCAGCAGTCGACACCATCAGGAATGTGATCAAACCGCACCTTATTGGAAAGAATCCCCTCTATTTCGAACAAATCCAGTTTTCCGGAACCTTGCAGGAAGAAAAAATTTACGGAGCCGTCGAGATCGCATTGATGGATTTAGCTTCCCGATATGAAGAATGTCCGCTTTCCTCACGAATCGGTGAACCCAAACGAAACAACATTCAACTTTACGGAAGTGCCGGCATGTATATGAGTCCGTCGGGATTCGGAGAAGAAGCCGCCGCCATTGCCGACATGGGGTTCCCGGCTTACAAGATGCGGACGGCACTCGGCCCGGAAAAAGACCTGGAAACATTGGAGTCCATGAGAAAAAGCACGAGTCGGGATTTCGGGTTGATGGTCGACGCCCATACCTGGTGGCGAATGGGGGATAAAAGTTATTCCGAGGCAACAATATTGGATCTGGCTCGATCCATGTCCACATGGAACCCCTATTGGCTGGAGGAGCCCCTTCCACCTGAAAACCATGATGCCTATCGCTCTCTCCGGTCCAGTCGAGTTGTCCCGGTTGCGACCGGGGAACACGAGCAGGAGGAATCCGGATTCATGGACCTCATCGAGACACAGGCAACGGATTATGTTCAGATGGATGTCTGTTGTCAGGGAGGAGTATCGATGGCAAACCGGATATTCGATGCTGTTGAAAAAGCGGGACTGAAGTTTGCGTTTCACAGCTGGGGAACTAACCTGGAAGTTCTGGCCGCAGCCCATCTGGGTATTTGCCGCCCGGAATCGGTCGTGGAATGGTTGGAATACCCTTGTTACGCAAACCAGGGTCGTCCCGGAATGTATCCCTTCCCTCTAGCGGACGAAATCCTTAAGGCACCTCTCGACATCCGTAATGGAAGGCTGGAAGTTCCCAAAGAACCCGGCCTGGGAATTGAAATCGATGAATCGGTTATTGACCGTTATCCATTCCAACCAGGTCCCTGGTCGTTTTTCAAACTCGACTCGCCACCGGAAACAATCGCGGTAACAGGTGATCATTCCATCAAATGGGTGGACCCTGATTCCGGTTAAATTGGCAACTTTATGGCAGTGATTTTTGAGGTCACTGGCAATTTCTTGGCAGTGAATATGCCCTGTTCCTTGTTGGATTGCCAATTTTATTTTAAAAATTACAGTGAAATGAGGATACCTGCCTTGACGAAAGCCTAAACAGGGGTGGGTTTAGGCTCTCTTCTTTTTGGGTGGACCAACAAACCATGAATGTAGCAGTAAAGGAGATGTCGGTTCTTAAGACCATAAGAAGTTCGGAAACAACCCCATCCAAATCCCCAACAGAGAAATCCACACCTTCACAGCCCCTGTTCCAGGAAATTCCTTCCTGATTTTAAACTAATGCTCCTGCTCAAGTTCCTTTCTGCAGATCCGAGCAAGTCCGTCGATTCCTTTACGGAAATCCGCCGGTTCGACCGCCAGA
>DUCD01000361.1 GCA_012959985.1 Verrucomicrobiales bacterium
CAGGAAGAGAGCTCCGGCTAAGAAAAAAGCTCCGGCAAGGAAAGCCCCGGCTAAGAAAAAAGCCCCGGCTAGGAAAGCTCCAGCTAGGAAGCGAGCCCCGGCTAAGAAGAAAGCAAGGAGAAGATAAATAATACTTCTCTTGGTTTTTCTCACCAGGATGGTAAGTCCGACCTTGTTGAAAGGGACTTACCATCCTGTTTTGTTTTAATTGGTCCACTTTTACTGACATCATGGCGAAACTTGTTTTCGATATTGAAACATCCGCACTTTCTGTTGATGACATGGACGAGGCTCAGCAGGAGTATCTGTTCAGAAGTGTCGGACGGCTTGAGAAAGAAGAGCAAAAAGAGGAAAAACGCGAAGAGATTCTCCGTTTGATGAATCTTTGGCCGTTCACTGCGCAGATCATCTGTATCGCCATGATAAATGCGGATACAGGGAGAGGCCAGGTTTTGTTTATTGCTGAAGATTACGAACCCAGTGCTGATGAAGAAGGAAAAGTCGAATTCATCCCCTGTGTCGATGAATCCGAATTGATCACTGCCTTCTGGGATGTTTCAAAACATTACGATTCCATCATCACTTTTAACGGACGAGCCTTTGATATACCCTTCCTTTATCTGCGATCGGCTGTTTTAAATGTTCCCATACTGTCCCGGAATTGGCTGGGTTACCGTTTTCAAACAAATCCACATTGTGATCTTGCAGAACAACTTTCATTCTATGGTGTCAGTGGAAGAGAAGGGGCTGCGCGAAAGTTCACTCTCGATTTTTATTGTCGTGCGTTCGGGATTGTATCCCCTAAGAGTTTCGGTGTTACCGGGGTCGACATGAACCGTTTGATGACAGAAGGAAAGCATCAGGAAATCGCGGAGTATTGTCTGCGGGATGTACAAGCCACGTTGGAATTGCATGCAATCTGGAAATCGCGGTTGGAAGGCATAAAATAATCGAAAATAATGAGTTGGATATATCGTCAGTTTATTCGGCCGGTCTTGTTTTCACGAGACTCTGAAGCGATTCATAATCAGACCATGAGGATTTTGTCACGGATTGGCAGGAGTCCGGATTTTTGTGATGCTCTGAGAACTCTCTACGGAACTCCTGATCTGCCAGTCAGCACATTTGGTCTGAATTTCCCCAGTCCGATTGGGCTCGCTGCCGGTATGGATAAACAGGGTGAAGCGGTACCGGTGTGGGAGTGCCTAGGTTTTGGTTTCTGCGAATTGGGAGGAATAACCCGGTACGGGCAACCCGGCAATCCGACTCCAAGGATGTTTCGAATTACTGAAAAACAAGCCTTGATCAATCGGATGGGCTTCAACAACCCAGGTGCCGAGGTTTTTTCAACCGCACTTCAGGCATGGAAAGACCGGAATCAATGGCCGAACCATCCTGTCGGCATAAATTTGGGAAAAACGAAAACCACGGAGTTGGGAAACGCTGCCGAAGATTATGCGGCTTCATTCCATCAACTAGTCGGATTGGCTGATTTTTTTGTCATCAACGTGAGTTCTCCGAACACACCTAACCTCCGCAAGTTACAGGACAGGAAACACCTCGAGGAAATCCTCAAAGAACTGCAAAAGGAAAACCGGAGCTTCAAGAAACGAACCCATTCAACAGAAAAACCAATTCTGGTTAAAATATCCCCAGACCTTTCATGGAATGCACTGGATGAAATACTGGAATTGATTGAAGACTCCGGCATTCAAGGAATAGTCGCAACCAATACCACTGTTCATCGGGAGGGAGAGGTCAGTGAGCGCACCCGTGATCTTTATTCTCAGGAAGGTGGACTCAGCGGCGCTCCATTAGCTTCGCGCAGCACCGAAGTCATTCGGCACATTTATCGACAAACCAACGGCCGATTGCCCATCATCGGAGTCGGGGGGGTATTTTCAGCTGACGATGCCTGGGAAAAAATCACTTCTGGTGCCACTCTGGTTCAGATCTACACAGGACTGGTCTATGAAGGCCCTTCCCTTTTGCGCGAGATTGTCAGAGGACTTGAAAACAAGCTCGAAGAAAACGGTTTGGAAAAAATCGAAGACGCGGTCGGCATCCAAGCTTAAAGGTTGCTGATGTAAGTGAACATCAGCTAAGTAACCGCTTCACAACAAGAATTGCGGGAGGCATGAATTCGGGAATCTCAGGATACTTCAGTTGAACGAAAGTCACTATCGGAGAGGAAACACCTCTTTATTCAGCTGTTACGATTGAGCCTTTTCAGGATCCATATTTAATGTGCCGATCTGCTTCATAATGTCATCGGCGATTTCCTGATGCATCCTTCTTTTTTCGGCCTTGGATTTTGATTTGGAATCCTTTAACAAGTGTTCGTAATCCACCGGTTTTCCGAATACGGCCGTCAACTTGACGGGTTTGGGAAACTTGGAACGCCGGTTATAGGCTTCGTAGGATCCGAAGATACGGATCGGCAGTACCGGTGCATGGGAGCTGGCTATAATCATGCCCACTCCAGTTTTAGCCGGTTGGAGGGAGCCATCGTGAGAACGGGTACCTTCCGGAAAAAGCAGGACACTCTGTTGCCTCTTCAAGGCACCGATAACTCCCTTGATACCGCTTGGGCTTTTCCCTTCCCGGTCGATGGCAATTGAATTTATGGATTTCAGGTAACGATCAGCCATCGGGAACCTAAATAAAGAATCCCGAGCCAGGAAATGGATTTCACGGGGTATCACACCGCCCAATAAGAGAGGATCCAGGAAACTGCAATGATTGCAGGCAAGGATGAGTTTTCCTTCCATTGGAATTCTGTCGATATGTAGAAGTTTACACCGGAAATAGCCGTGGAAGATGGTCCATGTGACAAGTTTTGTGATTCGGTAGGATAGATTCATTTCTCAATGGGTTTGCTATCGGAAATCGGATCATTTTTCGCTTCCATTATGGCATGGATTCGCCGAATGATTTCATCACTGGTTTCTTCGGGAGTCTGCCCTGAATTATTGATCACTTTCGCACCGAGAGGAATCATCAGCGGAGCCGCGGCCCGTTGACTATCTTTTTGATCGCGGGCCGCTAAGTTTTCTTCCACGCCTTCGGCAGCCCGACGTCTCGATCGCTCTTCCAGAGAGGCATCCAGGAAAAACTTGAAATCTGTTTCCGGAAAAACGTTGCTTCCGATATCCCTGCCCTCCATTACCAAGTTACCGAAGCGGAGGCATTCCCGTTGTTTGTTTTTCATCCAGGTGCGTACGCCGGGAATGGCAGCCACTTGAGGAACAGCTTCACTGGTTTTTGAGGTCCGGATCTCTTTGACCGGATAGTAATTATCAACAACCAATCGGACACATTGATCCACACAAATCAATGAAGCTTTCCATTTTCGGCAGTGTGAAGCCACGGAGGCGGTGTTATTAAGGTCCACTTTCTTCTGAAGGCAATACCAAGCTAAGGTTCGGTACATGGCACCAGTATCGACATACACATAGCCCAGTTTTCGTGCAATGATACGAGCATTGGTGCTTTTCCCACTCGCACTCGTTCCGTCCAGTGCAATGATGATATGATCACGGTTTGCCGTCATAGAATTCGTTTTTTCACTAAATTGGGTTGCATTAACTGTTTCATGAAAGCTCAGACAGATCCAAGTCTGTATCATTGTGCGGATTGCGAATTCGAGCACCCAGGCCTTGAGGAGGTGAATCGGTCAATTTCCGGTAGAAGTTCGGAAAGGTTTTTCCAACACAGGCCGGATTCCTTATTTTGATACCGGGTATCATGAGACCCAGTATCGAGAAACACATGGCAATCCGGTGATCTTGATAGGTCTGGATTTCCGCACCATGAAGTTTCGAGGGTGAGATTTCAAGGACGTCCCCGATCTCTCTGATTGTAGCTCCGCATTTCTCCAATTCCGTTTTCATGGCAACAACCCGTTCACATTCTTGAAGCCGCAGTCTTCCTAAATCTTCAAACCTTGTCACCTGGTTTCCAAACGGAGCCACTATCATGGCCGTAAGGATACTGTCCCCGAGATCAGTCCGCCGTGAAACGATTTCGGGCAATGGAAGAAATTTGTGGAATTGGGAATCGATCTGCAAAGTGCTTTGAGGTGGGTTAAAGATGGCCACCTGACAGGGAGGCAAGTTTTCTTGATGGTTCAACAGCCAACCCACCGCTTGAAAATAGCTGGCACTGGATGCATCCGGTTCCACCTGGAATTCACGCTCAGGTTTCCGGAAGGCATTCACCAGATTTCGTGTCATGGCAACATAAGGGGCATTCTCCTCACTCTCCCCTTGAACATTAATCGTCCAGTCGCCTTGTCGACCTGCCAATATCAATGCCGAAGCAAACTGAGAACTATGATCCATGCTGACTTGGCATTCTGCTTTTTTCTTCCCACCCCCATGTACCCGTAACGGCAGTCGGTCATTGTCTGAGTCAATAAGGTAACCCAGTTCTCTTAAAGTGCGAAAGAGTTCAGCTTGAGGCCTCTCATGCATTCTGGAGACTCCGGACAAGCGATAGACCCCCTGCCCCAAACATACGACGGCCGTCAGGAATCTCGCCGCCGTCCCAGCGTTTCCAACATAAAGTTCCAGTGGATTTTCCAGAGTGCCTCCAGAATTCAATTCCCCTCCCCTGCCCTTTACTTTGATATACCGGTTTGCATTTTCCTCCGGATCTTCGGTAACTTGAATATCAACACCCAGTTGGCGCAGAGCCTCCACCATTACCTGCGTATCTTCACTCCAAAGAGCATCTTTCAAAATGGTTTCCCGATCGGCAAGAGCCGCCAGGATCAGAGCCCGGTTGGTAATACTCTTGGATCCGGGTATGCGAACCTGACTTTGAATAGGGCTCTCCAATGGAAGAATCTCAATGAGTTCGGGTAATGCCATCGTTTAGAGGAATAAATGAAAGAATTATTAAATGGTAATTTCAATCGATGGGATGAAGATCGTCGTCCTCTTTATCCCGTTGCCGGCACCAGGCATCCCTCAGTATCTTGGCTTGCTCAAAAAACTGATAAAGTTCTTTTTCGCTGCCGGTTTCCAGAAGAGATTTAAGTTCCAGAGACTTGTTGATGAATTCGTCTACGGATTGTTTGAGATTGGTTCGATTCGAAATGACAATATCTTTCCACATCTCCGGTGAACCTGAAGCGATACGCGTTGTATCCTTGAATCCTGCTCCGCAAATTTTTCCAATTTCATTCGAATTTTCAGAGCCCAGGACAAAATGAACCAACTGAGCGGCCATTAAATGCGGGAGATGGCTGGCTTTGCCTACCCATTCATCGTGAAGTTCGGGATTCATCACTTGAGTGCGGCTACCCAGACCCTCCCAAAATAATTGCATCTGCTTCACCACCTTTTCAGGAGTCTTCCGGCCAGGTGTCAGAATACATAGCGCATTTATAAATAAATCATTCCGAGCGTTTTCTGCTCCCATTTTCTCACTGCCGGCCATGGGGTGACTCCCGATGAAATAGGCGTTCGATTCTGAAATGATGGTTTCCAGTTCATACACAAGGTTTTCTTTTACGCTGCCAACATCAGTGACAATGCACCCGGGTTTAATATAAGGTTTAATTTGCTCCGCAAGATCAATCATACTTGCTACCGGGGTACAGAAAACAATGAGATCAGAATCCGTGACGGCTTCTGCTATATCTGCAGTCGCCCGATCGACAATACCCGAGAACTCCATCCACTCAATGCGTTCGCTTCGGCGAACGTAACCGCAGACGGCTCCGTCGGGATTATTCTTTTTCAAAGCCAGTCCAATGGAACCTCCTAGAAGGCCGACTCCGATCAAGGCTGTTTTCTGCCTGTGCACGCGGCAACTTAACCTTTGAGAAGGGACATTGGCAAGCCGATGGTCATCACCCGGAATCGAACCTTGGAATGGCATCCTCAATCTGATCCAGTATCATGGAGGGAATTTCGGGATGGACGCCGAAACATTCGGCATACCAGATTCGCTTCCCTCTTCGGGAGCACGGGTTCCTCCAGGGTGGTTGTCCTGCATTCAGTCTTTTCTTAACCGTTCTTTCCGATTCTCCCATGAGTATCGGTATGTCGGTTGTAGTGTGAGGCCCTCCTCCGATAAAAAACGGTACCACAACGATGTTCGAGTAAGAGGCCATATCAATGTATTCTTCAACGCCCGGTGATTCGTCCAGAAACAAGGCCTGCACTTGACCGAACGTGGATTGATGTTTCAGGCTGATGACTAGTTTTTCTGCCGTTTTCCGTGAATTGGAGTCTTTTTTTGTTCCATGGGCGACAATGAAGAGACTGGTTTTTTCTGGATTGGGGATGGCGGGGAACGGATAACGTTCGATTACTTTTTCTGCTTGGTTTTGGAGTATACGGGCCATTCCATGGTGTTCGCCCACAGGTCGACAATAAGTGATTTGCCGATCCCCGATTACCTGAGAACGTTCGAATGCTTCGTCCGGGTGTTTCTTGAGTCCGAGTTCTATCGGGATACGTTGTTCGGAGAAGTAACCAGAACAGGTCAGCATAGGCATAACGATGATATGGGCATGATCAATATTCGCCAAAACCTCAGACAGGCGGGGTTCAACGATCCAATAAGCTTCCGAGACTTCAAGAAACCGTTTGGATTCCTGAAAAATGCGGACGCACTCCTTAACCACTTCACTGGCTTGGGCATCTATTGTAGAGCCATGTCCGACCAGCAGGAGAATGGAATCTTTCAAGGTTTCGTTCATTCCTTACTACGTTCTTTTTCAATTAGGTAAGTTCGAGTCCTATTGGGGTTTGGAAAACAACCTGCCCAGTATAAAAATGGGAGTTGATTGGAAGCCCTGCCCCCCGTGATCCGCTTAACTGAAATCACCGACCGAATCGCGGCTCTCTGGGACAGCGCTTCAGCATTGCTCAGTGTCTGTAAGCTCAAAATACGCACCAAATATTGAGTTAACCAGTATGAAGTAAACTTAGACACCATTCCTGAATCCCATGTTGCAGGATCAGGTTTCATTCAATGGTTTGTAAGTCAGTTTTCTGAGGAAACCAGAAAATATCACCATTGCGAAGATTTTGTTTGGGCCATAGAGTATTCGAAACGTGCGAAACGGATCTACAAGCATTGCTTCGAAGTCTTTGGAGTTGATCGGTTAATTGAAATTGATTCGAAGTTTTCATTAAATGGATAAGGTTGCTTTTCAGTTGGGTGGATTGACTATTCATTGGTATGGGATTCTGGTTGCTTTAGGGTTTGTTGCCGGCATCTGGACCGCCGGACGTCGCGCACTTCACAACAATCTTCCTCAGGAAACGATTGTCGACATCGGACCATGGTTGATTCTTGGCGGCATATTCGGAGCTCGATTATTCTATGTGGTTTCCTATTGGGACGATTATTTTTCGGATCGCCCTTTCCTGGATGTCTTTAAAGTTTACCAAGGTGGATTGGTCTTTTTCGGAGGTCTGTTCGGAGCCACTCTGTTTGGCTTGATTTACATTCGATTAAAAAAGTTACCTCTGTGGAAAACGACTGATGTTCTTGCTCCCAGCGTTGCCCTCGGCCATAGTTTCGGCCGCTTTGGCTGCCTGATGAATGGTTGTTGTTACGGGAAACCAACCGAATCATTCCTCGGCATTCATTTTCCCGATGCTCATGAAACTCTCGGAATCGCAGTGCATCCTACCCAAATTTATGACGCGATGCTCAACTTGGGTCTTTATGTGTTTCTGGCGTGGGCGTTTAAAAGGAAAACATTTGATGGCCAAATATTTGCGTTGTATCTAGTGATTTATTCTCTGTTTCGATTTACCGTGGAATTCACCCGAGGCGATTACTCTGTACGCTATCTGGGAGATTGGGCAACTCCAGCTCAGATAATTAGTTTGCTGCTTTTTACAATTGGGTCCGCTGTGTTTTACCATTGTTATTCTCGCACCCGTGCTACGACAACCTAAGCCTATTCATATCGATTCAATATTGTATGGATAATTCCCGTAATGTAGATTTGGAGATTACCGAATCTCTGCCCTTGTTGAGGATTGACACCTACCTGAGCAACGAGTTTCCCGGTATCTCAAGGGCAATAATTCAGCGCCTGATACGCCAGGAAAACGTGCTGGTAAACCAAACCGTAGTAAAGCCGAATTACCGACCTCACAAAGGCGATAAAATCTCAATATATTTCCCTGAACCTGTTCCAGCAGAACCTGTTCCGAATAATATACCTCTTGATATCCTTTTTGAAGATTCCGATTTGGTTGTCGTCAACAAAGCTGCGGGCATGGTGGTTCATCCCGGAGCGGGCCATGATAACAATACCCTGGTCAATGCCCTACTCCACCATTGCGGTACTGATTTAAGTGGAATAGGTGGCGTAGCTCGTCCCGGTATTGTTCATCGACTGGACAAGGATACCAGCGGCTGCATCGTAATGGCTAAGAACGATACGGCTCATGCGGGTCTCTCCAGTCAATTTGCCGATCGAACAACATTCAAAACGTATCGGCTCATTGCATGTGGAGTTGTACCCGGTAAGTCAGGGAGAATCGATGTTTCAATCGGCCGGCACCCGACACATCGTAAAAGAATGGCTACCGAAGGAAAATCAGGCCGTCAAGCTTTGACCGAGTATTTGATACATTCAAAATCAAAGCATGTAACTTATTTATCATCAAGGATATACACAGGAAGAACGCACCAAATAAGAGTTCATTTCAAACATCTAGGTTATCCACTTGTTGGAGACCTAGTCTATGGCAAAAGGAAAAACCAAGTTTTGAAAGAAATGACCAACTACTCTGCCCCAAGACAACTATTGCATTCCTACAAATTGGGATTTACCCATCCGGTTTCCTCTGAACGATTATATTTTCAAGCGGCCTTGCCTCAAGACTTTGAAAATGCATTGAAGTTGCTGTTCAAAGACCAACAGATAGAGCAGGAATGATCCCCCACTCTGTTGGATTCAAAAAATTTTCTTCCTCAAAGCCGCAGACTATAAAATTCATGACTGATCAAACTATTGATCGAGGGATGAAGAGAATTATTTCCCCTCATTAAAAATGCAAAAGTCATCATTCAATTCAGTAAATTATTACTCAGGGCCTCAGCGTCACTGCGCGAGAACAAAAAGAAGATAATTCAACTTTTATGGAAATAATTGGAGCTTTGCTTACAGGTCTTCTGATGTTTATTGGGATCCTGGGTTCTATTCTCCCCGGTTTGCCCAGTACTCCCATCGTTTTCTTTGCTGCCTTTGGACACAGACTATTCTTTGGAATCGAGGGGGGTGTTGGAAATAACACGATAATCATTTTATTCGTCCTTATGATTGTCTCGGTGCTACTTGACTGGGTAGCTGGAATTATTGGTGCAAAAAAATGGGGCGCAACCAAACTTGGCATTATCGGAACAATTGCAGGCGGAATTATCGGGATTTTCTTTGGAATTCCTGGATTAATTCTGGGACCATTTATCGGAGCATTTCTTTTCGAATTTGCAGGTGGACGCTCTTTCGAACATTCTGGAAAAGCCGGATTTGGCGCCGTTGTAGGAATCTTCGCGGGTGCTTTCGGAAAACTAACCTGCTCCATTGCTATGACAGGGATATTTTTCCTGAGCCTAATCCTGTAATCTTCCAATATTTCTAAATGTTCCACGTGGAACATTGTGGTTAATATTCATATGCCAAAGATCATCCCTTTAAACGAGGCAATCATATCGGAGGGACAGCGCCACTGCCATTCGGATAAACCTGTCTGGGCATCAAACGGAAAGCGGCGACTTCATAGAACTAGTCGCCGCAGTCCATACCGCTGAAGTGTGTATCCAAAAAGCTCTGATATTCCAGCAGGTTTGGGACTGGGTGCGACAAAGTGGCCGCTTTGCATTGTGAGTGATCCTCAGGAGACCCTAGAAACAAGTCCAGTGATCAGACAATGTTTACCCATATCCAAATGGCAGTGGGGAGGGCGACCTCCGATAACTTTATACATTTTCCCTGAACTTTTAGAACTGAATCAACCGTTCTTTTCCTCCTGCTTCTCCTATTTACTTTCAAAGTGTCGGAAAAAGATAATAGGAGAAAGAGGAAGGAAACTACGATGCCTCAAGCGAATGACAATGAGATCTCCTTGCCAACCGGCAATTTTGCAAATTTACTCCGATACCCGACCAGTCAGAAAAGAATCGAGTAAAAAACGGAATTCTTACCCGGAGATACTAGGATTGTGTTTAGTGAAATTCGGTCCCCTTTTCATCCAAACCATAACCAAACTCAAATCGGTGGGATTGACCCCTGATATTCGCGATGCCTGACCAATCGTTACAGGTCTGATTTCGGTTAGTTTCTGTCTCGCTTCAGTTCTGAGGCTGGGAATATTTTGGTAGTCTATCCATTCAGGAATCGTTTTATTTTCCATCTTTTTGAAACGGATGACTTCTTCCTCCTGCCGGGAAATATATCCTGCGTATTTAATGTCAATTTCTACAAGTTCAACAATTTCGGGCGCCAGTTCTGAGTTTTTCTGAGGTAAATCCTTATAGGTTATTTCCGGCCTGCGAAGAAGTTGTTCGAGGGTCAATTGCCCTTCTCGAGTGTTTTTCAATCTATTCAACTCTTTACAGATCTGAGTCTTCTTTAAATTGAATGACTCGAAACGACTGGAACTCAGCAATCCGATTTTATGAGCTTTTTCACTTAATCTCATGTCGGCATTATCCTGACGAAGCAGTAGTCGGTATTCTGCCCTGGAGGTAAACATACGATAGGGTTCGGTTGTGACTTGTGTGATTAAATCATCTATGAGCACTCCGATATACGCTTCATTTCTTTGTAAGGTGAACTCTGGTTTTTCTTGAATTTTCCGCGCAGCATTAATTCCGGCCATCAAACCCTGAGCACCGGCTTCTTCATAACCTGAGGTTCCATTGATTTGCCCAGCAAGGAATAAGTTGGGGCATTGTTTTGTTTCCAATGTTGGTTTTAGTTGATGCGGATAAACAAAATCGTACTCGACCGCATAGGCCGGTCTTATGATTTGAGCATTCTCACATCCTATAATTGTTTTTATAATTTCCAATTGAATGTCGTAAGGAAGTGACGTGGAAAAACCATTCACGTAGAATTCGTCTGTTTCAATTCCTTCGGGCTCAAGGAAAACTTGGTGAGATTCTTTATCAGAAAATCTAACAATTTTATCTTCAATAGATGGACAATACCTTGGCCCCATTCCCTCAATTTGGCCGGAATACATCGGTGATCTGTGTATGTTTTTTTTGATAATATCGGCTGTTTTCTTGGCGGTGTAGGTGATATAGCAACTCAGCTGACCACCGTTTCTTTCCAGAATTGATCCTTTAGGGTACCTTTTCGAGATTCCAGATGAAGTCAGATCTGCAGAATCTGAAGAATGTTCCACGTGGAACATTTCATCATTCCAATACGAAAAGTAGGGAATCGGTTCATCGCCAAATTGTTCTTCGGTTTTGGTGAAGTCAATCGATGATTTGAGCAATCTCGGAGGAGTTCCCGTTTTTAGGCGTCCCATTTCCAATCCACAATCCAGCAAGGAATCGGAAAGATTTGTAGCGGCTGATTCTCCAGACCGACCACCCGCCTGCTTATTAGCGCCCACATGCATCAATCCTCTGAGAAAGGTTCCGGTAGTAATAATTACGGTGTTGGATGGGTAATAAACACCAAGAGTTGTTTCGACACCACAGGCATTATTTCCGTCTCTTATTATCCTAACCGTTTGACCTTGTTGTAGATACAGGTTTTTCTGTTTTTCACATATCCATTTCATCCGGAATTGATATGCTTTCTTGTCACACTGCGCTCTCGGGGCGCGCACGGAAGGTCCCTTGCTCATATTCAGCATCCTGAATTGGATTCCTGAGTAATCTGTGCATCGGCCCATTTCCCCTCCCAATGCATCAATTTCTCTGGCGAGGTGCCCTTTGGCCAGTCCACCGATAGCTGGGTTGCAGGACATCTGTCCGATGGTATCAAGGTTGGTCGTCAGCATCAAAGTGCGACAACCCATACGGGAAGCGGCTAAGGCAGCTTCGATTCCCGCATGGCCAGCTCCCACTACAATCACGTCGAATTTTATTGGATAAGTGAACATTAATTACTTGACAATAAATACATAATAAATTGGGGCATATTATACCCACAGCTTATTTACGAAACGAAACATGAAGTTTCAAACCCTTTTGTCAAGCGAATCACTTTGACGTGGTAGGGAAGGGGACAGTTATCTGCACTGGATTCCACCAAGCTGGAAAAAGCGATCGATAGGCAGCGGAGGCGAATCGGTCGTCAATCAACAGGATGGTTCCCTTATCGGATTCTGATCTGATAACCCTACCCGCAGCTTGAATTACTCTTGAGAATCCGGGATAGGTATAGGCGCAATCGAATCCGGATCCAGAACTCGCATCAAAGTAATCTTTAATTATTTCTCTTTCCAGACAGACCGGAGGCAAGCCAACACTGACGATTGCGGCCCCGATCAATCGATCTCCGATTAGGTCGATTCCTTCAGCAAATATTCCTCCCATGACGACGAAGCCGACTCGGGAAATTTCCGAATCGGCTTGGAATTGATCCAGAAAATCCGATCGATCGGTTTCGGACATGGACCGATTCTGAATACATATCCGGACCTGCTCATGTGGGGGAACGAATCGTTCCTGAATCTGTTGCAGGTAGTGAAATGATGGAAAAAAGAAGAGATGGTTTCCGCGGACTTCATTAACGATTCGTTGAAGGCTCCAGGCCACCTGAGGGTAGGTGGAATCCCTGTTCCGGTAGCGCGTAGATATCCGGCTTTCCATATAAACCTCAAGGTGTTCTTTTGGAAAAGGGGAGGGGAGTTGAAGGATTCGATCCTCGGAATCACCCCCCACGCTCTGAAGGTGAAATTGGATCGGTGAAAGGGAGGCTGAAAAGAAAACTGTTGATTCAGCAAGTCGGGTACAGATTTTAATTTGAGCCGAAGGATCGGAGCAGAATAATCGGATTTTCAGGTTCTTTCCTGGCTTCCGGTAAAGGCAGACAAAAGTTTCGTCAAATACTTCGGCGATGCGCAGGAATTTCAGGATTCTGAAATAACCACCTAATAGAGTATCCTTCGACGAGTACTCGTTGTTCTGTTCCAGAAACAATTCCATCTGCTCCATCAGCTTTTTCAGTTGCCGTAACAATTTTCCCGGTACGATTTCACCGACGCGGGCATTGTATTTCTCTTTTGGTTCCAGGTCCTCTGAATCAAACGACCGTTCCATTTCTTTGTGAATGCTTTTCAGGAGGCGACTGGCAGAGGGCATCGTTTTCTTGAAAACGGGACTCAATCTTTGGACGAACTCGGTATCGATTTCCGCCGAATAGATTTCCCGAGTGCGATCGACAAGGTTGTGCGCTTCATCAATAAGAAAACAGTAGGGCTGCGTTCCTTCGGAGAAAAACTGTTTCAACCGGACTTGGGGATCGAACAGGTAATTATAATCACCGATGATGAGATCCGACCACGTGGCAGTATCCAGACTCAACTGATAGGGGCAAACTTGAAATTCCTCTCCCAATGCCTGGAAAGAAACAGCGTTCAGCAACCCTCCGGTCATGGCTTTCCGAACGGCAGGTTTGTATCGATCATAATAACCATCTGCATACGGACATTCTGTTCGGAGACAGCCTTTTTCAGGCTCAAAACAAATCTTTTCCTTTGCCGTCAAGACGATCGAAATGAGGTGGATTCCCTCTCGTTGCAGTTCCTGAATTGCGGACTCAGCTGCAAATCTGGTGGAAGTTTTGGCAGTCAGATAAAAGATCTTGTGAAGATGATTTTCGGCCAATGCCTTCAGCGATGGAAAGATAACAGAAATCGTTTTCCCTATTCCCGTAGGCGCTTCGCAGAAGAGTCTGGATCGATCGCGAATCGCCTTGAACACTTCCGTCATCATCCGGCGTTGACCTTCCCGATATCTCCTGAAAGGAAAGTTGGTTTGCCGAATGCTTTCTTGACTCTTGAGGCGACGGCTAGCATCCCGATCCAGCCACTCCAGATACTCGGCAACTGTTTTCTTGAAGAATGCCTCGAGAACCTGCCATTCATGAGATTCACGGAAAACAGTCAATTGGTCAGATTCGAGTTCGAGGTAGGTCAATTGAATATCCAGACGATCCAAAGGATTCTCATGGAACGCCAAGTAGGCATAGATTCTAGCTTGAGCCCAATGGAGTATATCAGGAATCCCGTTCCATTTTTCCGTTACTGTTTTGATTTCCTCCAACAATACTGGGTTTTTCGTCCGCCAGAGTCCATCGATCCTCCCTTTGATTTGAAGTTGAACAAGCTCTGATTCCAATTCCATGGAAATCGAAACTTCTTTTTCGTAGTCAGCTGGACGGGAATTCTGGATCTTCTGATGCCCTCGAGTTCCTTCAAGACCTCGGCGGGGACGAAAGCATCCGGCTTCACCGCGCAATCCACCCGTTCTCAAAACGAAGCTGACCAGTTTTTTGACCGAGATCTGATAACTTAGCTTTTTCGAATCCACCGTATAAAAGGAATTCGAAGCAGGGTGGGGGAGATTAAATAAAAAGTCATTCTCTTTACCATGCCTTGCGATGAAGCGAGGTTGTGAACAGAGACAACCTGCCAGCCCAACCAGAGTATGTTGAGCAAGAAGGAAACACAGATTTGTGCGACAGAGTCATAAAATAAGCCGTGATCCGGAGGATGGTTTTTGATATCGCCACGCCAGATAGCCTGACCGGGGGTGCGCTACAACTTCTGGCTTGATTGGTAGAATGGTCAATGGACGTAGGTCTCGCGGCGGGTCAGGTGTTAGGATCGACGTCTTGTTCGCAATAGAGCGTAGTGGCAGCGAATTCTTCAGGAGTCACGGCCACGTCAGGAAACGTCTTCAGAAGGGGTTTGTCTGTTGTGATCAGTTTTCTCTCCAGCTTGTTCGCGAGACAGACAAACTCCGCGTCGTACGCCGCTACGGAATTGGCGGAAGTAAGTTCCAAAACCACCTTCGAAGATATGGAATACTCTCTGCCGACAAGTAGCTTTTCGGACTCACCCATCCTTGCCGTCGCGCCATCGAAGGACATGCCTGCATGATGCATATGGGTCGTCAGGACGTTTCGAAACTCGGAACGCCAGAGAAATGGAGCGCACCATTCCGGATCTTTCCAAAGCACCTTGCGGCACACTTCCGTCCTATCGCCTTCGATCAAGAGATAGGCCAGGATGTTAGTATCGACGACGATCATGGCCGACCGTCGCTCATCGCTGCGTTCAAGAGTGCTGGATCGAGACGTACCCCGTCATCCCGGACACGATCAACAGATACGAGAACGCTTTCGACCTCAACTCGGGAAACTGAAACGGCGGCTTCCAGGCAACGGAGCACCTCCTTGTTTAGAGATCGACCGTGTTCCGTCGCACGAGTCTTCAGCGCACCGTGGATCGCCTCAGGAATGTTTTTGATCGTAATCGTCGGCATAATAAAACCATAATGGTTGTCAATGCGCTTTTCCTGGCAACATGGGAGTTGTCTGGGGCGATTTGTTGGGCGGTTGACTCAGAATATTGCTGATTTATGGGATTGCTATTCAACCGACGACGGGCCGGGAGCGCCCAGTCGCTCGACCACGCTCGCGTTCACCGCCTCCCAGCATTCTGGTGACACGACATCAGTCCATACGACGACAAGAACCAAGCCTTTGCGGTGAACGTGCGCGCGGTCTACGTCCACGTTTTTCGCCCAAATTTCGCGTAGAGCATCCTCCCGCTGGTCGGCGTCTGCGGCGGACGCAGCCTCAAACCCGTAGAAACCGAGTTCGCTTTCGCCGACGTAAAGGGCGTAGAGCACAGAGCGAATCCCCTCTCTACCGGTAACCGTTCACAGTTAGATAAGGTATGAGGTGAAGATTCCTTGAATCAGGATGGGTTGGCGGCAGATTCGAGCAGCAATGAAGGGGGCGGCTGTTTTTTGTAATGCGCCGTAATCGCCTGGAGCATCCACTCAAAGGCGGATCGTTTC
>DUCD01000362.1:0-2145 GCA_012959985.1 Verrucomicrobiales bacterium
GTTTTTGAAAGTTCCGATCGTCCGTAGGAATTGGCCACCTGAACTTCGATGCCGGTGTAGACTGGATCCTTCAAATCCGAAGTTCTAAAAAACAACCCGCTGTTCGTTCCCTCAACCACCTTGAACTCCAACTCCAGAACGAAATTGTCATAGATTTGCTCCGTCCAGAGGTAGTCAAAGTTGTGCTCTTTTCCATCGGGGTTTTCCCGTTTGACCGTTAACTCTCCGTTTTCAACGACGAATGCGTTGCCAGGGCCGGTTATCCAGCCGTCAAGATTCTTTTTGTTGAACAGCGTTTCCCAATCGTCTTCAACCGTAGCTTCAGACTTCGGCTGAGCGCCTACTTCATCGATCCAGATATTGCGGAATTGAATCAGGCTGGAGGCGGGACCTAGTTCTCCTGTTTGCCTGTTTATTCCCCCATGATGCTGCAATCCGATGGGCCCCCGTTCGGGAAGACCTGGGATTCGGGCATTCTCAATCACATACTTGCCATTCAGCATCACTGTGATCCGTTCCCCAACCAGGGAAATATCCATGGAATTCCACTGACCGATGGGCCTGTCGGCATTGACTTTGGGCACCGCGGCGGCCCTCAACTGAGGAGACAGGCTTTCATCATTCCGCACTTTCCACAATTCCCCTGAACCTACAGCCCAGTTCCAGAGATTCACCTGCTGGCCGGATCCCCTCAGAAGGATGCCCGAATCGGCGTTCGCCTTCGGCGTCTTGATCACCTGTCCTATATCGTCCTTGCGATAGGATCCATCCGCCAGAATCTCAGGCATCGGATACAATCCCGAGGTTCGCTTGAATCTCCAATCAATGTGAAGATTGAAATCGGCGAATGATTCTTCTGTCCAGAGGTTTTTCTGACCCGCTTCAGATTGGGCGTCGTAATCGATGAGGAAATCCTTCACCTGCCAATGCCCCCCGTCATTTTGAGGAACGTTCCATCCGGTGAAATCCTTCCCGTTGAAAAGAGTTCGATAGTTGGACCATGCCCGCCAGGTTGGGTAGGATTCGAGTTTCGGCAATGCGTGCGCCTGCCGGGGCGTGGGGGCACTTCCATGATTCTCGAACAGGTAGAGCCCACTCTTACCGGCTAGCAACACATCGTTTCGACCGTCATGATTCAAGTCCTTGATGTTGATCTTCATTCCGACGCCGACCACAAAGTTTGGAGACGGATTAATGCCTCCTTCATCCGGATAATAAGGCAAATGATTAAACGCCAGAATATGACGTTCGAACTCGCCCCCCTGAATATCGTACCAGAAGGCGAACATGGGCTCGAACGCGCCGACATCATTGCCATAGTGCGCCAGCAAGCGCTTTCCAGCCACCAGATCCTTTTTTCCGTCTCCGTTCAGATCTCCCAACGCCATTGTGTGGAATACGCTGTATTCGGTCTCGATCCAGTGGTTTTCAAAACGGCGTCCGCCGTCCGTGTCCAGACGCTGTTCCAACCAGGCCAAACCATATTCATGAGCCGAGCCGATAATGATATCGTTTAATCCGTCCTCATTCACATCATGGATTAGGAATGGGTGCGAGGCGGCGGAGCTGGAACCTTTGGAGGAGGAGAATTCATAGTCGGCATGGAATGGCCACTGGGCGGCGGCGGCGCGTGCGGGTTGCTCATACCAACCGACGGGAGTCACGATGTCTATCCGCCCGTCACCATTGATATCTCCCAGTCCGTTGCCGTGAACCTCGCCCGCGGTTCCAACGCGATGCTCGACAAACCAGGGAGCCTGATCAATATGTTCCAACCAAGTCATCTCCTGATCTTCCCTGTAACCCCAGTGATTGCAGAGAATATCTTCATCGCCATCTCCGTCAATGTCGCCATGAATCACCCCTTCCATGTTAAAAGCTTGATGGATTTTTTGAGATTTCCATACCTCTTCCTTCGTGCCGGGATTCCGATACCAATAGGCTCCCTTCATGAACATCCATCCGGAGCTGACCACATCCATCTTCCCGTCGAAATCCACATCCAGGGCGAACTCGCTGTTGCTTTCAGTTTCGGGGCCGTTTGATTCAGCGCCGTCCCGATAATTCTTATGTTTAATCCAGAGAGGAGCTTCATACCAATTCCGTCCGGCCGTAATGTCAACATCGCCATCGCCATCCACATCC
>DUCD01000362.1:2155-2667 GCA_012959985.1 Verrucomicrobiales bacterium
GTGAACCCCCAAATGATGCCAAAATTGCTCCGAAATCACCCGAAATCGTTCCAAAATCGAGCCCCGAACCAAAAAGAGTGATTTGGCGGGTCGTGCCGGGGTCCGTCAATTTTAATTGGTTTGAATATTACTTCGGTACGCTGCGCTCCAAGCGTTGTCGTCACCATGAAACACAGGAACAGGGTCTGGAACAGCATTTGTCGTTTCCTTTTTTGTATACGGTTAATCAATTGTTCCTATTGCGTGACCTCAACCTGCTAACGAAGCCATGCCTCCTTAATATCTGGATTGCCGGCTGTATTCAATCGGTTCATCTGGTCGCCGGAAAGTCGGACGTCGAGCGCAGCTAAATTCTCTAGAACCTGCTCCTCCCGACTTCCGGCAATGATGGGAAGCGTCGGCGGATCACTCTGCCGCATCCATGCAATGATGACTTGGTTCAAAGTGGCGTCCGCTTCTTCCGCCACGGCCTTCAAGACGGCTAAACGATCATCGGCTTCAGGTCCGGCAAA
>DUCD01000363.1:0-14325 GCA_012959985.1 Verrucomicrobiales bacterium
CCTTAAAAGGGCCAGCTCCAACAACATGAGTGCTTTTAGATTCACTAACTAAATCCCTACATTTTATTTTCTTATTTTGATTCTCTCTAACACATACCGTAAACATCCAGGCGTCATCCCATCTAGCATATGTTCGAAATGATTTAGAAGTGTATTTTTTGAACACTTCTTTTAAAAGTTTAAAGCATAATTTACCAGTTGTTTTTTATACAATTAATGGCGTTTTTTGATCAGTGTTAAAAGGAGAAAAATGCGAATAATCTGTAAGAATCCTCAGAAATAAAAATCTTTTTGCAAGTAATACTTCCGCAAAAATAAGCTAAGATATGCGCATCAAACGATGATTTTTACGAAAGACGACTCCAAGTGTTTTTAACCGGAGGTCGCCGTTTTAAAAGACTCGGTACGGTTTTTGCTTAAGGCAGAAATCACTTGGAAAAGATTCCGAAGGTCAGCAAATAGAAAACTAATATGATTAAATTGATAAGAAAAATGAAAAGGCCTCCTGTTTTTACGTTGGTCGGAATGATGACGGTGCAGGCATGCGTGCTTGGCGCCCAGTCAGCCGACAACGATGAAGCGTCGCGACTTGAGCGATTGGAGAATGAGAACAATGCACTGCGCTCTCGTCTAGATGCGTTGGAGGCAAAATCCAGTTCAGAAGCCGCAAATAACTTGGCTGGTGAAGGTGGAGAGGAGGAGAGTTCTATGTTAAAGTTTTTCAAAGAAACCGAATTCAGCGGATTTGTAACTGGATCATATTTTTATGACACGAGTAAGCCGGCCGATGGTGTATCCAATGGTTATCTGTGGAACACGGACCACAACGAAGCCACGCTGAACAAGGTTAAACTAACCATTGAAAACGGTGTTGAACGAAGCGGTACCGAATGGGACGTGGGATTTCACGTGGCGGCGATATTCGGTGAGGACTCGAAATTTACCAACTCGGGTGCCGAACAGCAGGGAATCGAGGAGATTCGTCAGGCCTATGGGGAACTTAACGTTCCGGTTGGGACTGGGCTGAATGTCAGGGTTGGACAGCTGATTTCATTGCTGAACTTTGAGTCCGGTGATGGAGGGGCAGTGAATCCCAACTTTTCACAAGGAAACCAATGGTTCTTTACCGGAAATCCTCCGGGTGCAGGCGTTCAAATGAGCTATGAATTCAACGATCAGCTGGGACTGGATCTCAGGCTGCAGAACGGCATGTATCAGGGAGTAGAGGACAACAACAGTGGCAAGACTTTCATGGGGGCGTTTCGTTATACTCCAAATGAAAGAGCCTGGTTTAAATTCCTAGGTTTCGCCGGACCTGAAGGTCTGGGAGTGAACCCTGGCGGAAACACGGATATCCTGAGCGGTGTTCAAGTTCTTGCGGGTATGCAGCTTGAAAAGGAGCATAATATTCAAGTGGCCACCGAATTGACCTATATGCATTGGGACGAAGCATCAGCGGCAGTTGCGGGCGATGACGGTGAAGCTTGGTCGGCGGGCGTCTGGCTCTGGGGTGATATCACGGATACCTTTGGCCTGGCTTTGCGCGGTGATGTTGTTAATGATGAAGATGGATCCTTTACCTCCGGCCTTTTGGGTTTCCCCGGCCCACACTCAGGGCAGGAGATCTACAGTGTCACCCTGACAGGAAACTATTTTCCGCATCCGCGAGTGAAGGTTCAACCGGAAATCCGCTTCGAATCCACCGACCTTGATGGCGGATTTGACGGGGCAGATAGTCGATTTATCATTGGCGTGGGGACTTCGTTTTTGTTCTGAGAAAGCGACTGATAGTTGACAATAAAAGTTAAATAGGAAAAATTTATTATTAAGATGAAAGACATGAAAAAAATGTTGGTAACGGCCCTATTGGCGATGTGCTGTGTGGTTCAATCACAGGCTCAAAACGTAAAGGTCGGTATTTTGCACTCGCTGAGTGGCACGATGGCCATTTCGGAAACCTCACTGCGTGATGTTGTATTAATGGCGGTCGATGAGATCAATAAGGATGGCGGTGTACTGGGGAAAAAAATCACTCCTGTCATTGTGGATCCTGCATCGAATTGGCCGTTATTTGCTGAAAAGGCGAAGCAACTCATTAGCAAGGACAAGGTTGCGGTAACATTTGGTTGTTGGACATCCGTCAGTCGAAAATCCGTTCTTCCAGTTTTCGAGGAATACAACCAACTATTATTCTATCCGGTACAATACGAAGGAGAAGAGCAATCCCTGAATGTGTTCTACACCGGAGCCAGCCCCAACCAACAGTTGATACCGGCAGCGGAGTATATGATCAAAGAATTCGGAATGAAGAAGTTTTATCTATTGGGAACGGATTATGTGTTCCCACGGACGGCGAATAAAGTGCTGAAAGCCTATTTGATTTCCGAAGGAATTCCCGAATCAAATATCGTTGAGGAATACACCCCGTTTCATCATCAGGATTACCAAACCATTGTTGGCAAAATTAAACAGTTTGCCTCAACGGGAAGTGCCTGCGTCATGTCGACCATCAACGGAGACAGTAATGTTCCGTTTTACAAGGAATTCGCCAATCAGGGGTTGACGGCAGAGGACTGTCCGATCATGGCGTTTTCTGTCGCAGAGGATGAGCTTCGAGCCATGGATGTTCCTCCGCTTGTCGGACATTTGGCGAGTTGGAACTATTTCCAAAGTATCCGGTCGCGAGAAAATCGTGCGTTTGTGAAAAACTTCAGAAAATACTGTGCAAAAAATAAGCTGCCAGGAGGTTCCAAGCGAGTGACGGATGATCCAATCGAGGCGGCCTATTTCGGGGTTTATGTCTGGAAAGCCGCTGTGGAGAAAGCCGGAACTTTTGATGTGGATAAAGTTCGTCGGGCGGTCTACGGTTTGGAATTTGATGCCCCGGGCGGGAAAAAAAGAATGCATGACAATAATCAGCATACTTTGAAACCGGTCTATATTGGAGAGATCAAAAAGGATGGACAGTTCAAGATTGTTTGGAATTCGGATGGTTTAGTAAGCCCCGATTCCTATAGTCGGTATTTACATTCGATCGGATCCATCCCGGCACCAACAGGTGGCCCGAAGAAATAATACTCTGAAGGAAGTAGTTGCCCATTTTTAGACTAGTCTGTTCCTCCGATAGTATAGTCTGACCGAATGTGCCGGCGCTAAATTTGGTGGTGCCGGCACCGGAATTTGAATGCGCAAGAATACAGGAAATCTTTTGGATACTACACCCTCTCTAAATAGAGTTTTGTCGAAGTGTTCCCAATACTAAGTGGTTTTTGAGTTAGTAAACATTGTGAGAAATTGGTTGATTCGAGTCCGTTGCCCACTTTTGAAAGTCTGGTTTTTCCTCATGTGTTTTATCAATGCCGGATACGTGTGTCACGGTACTGCGGTGACGGAAAATAGTGTCGAAGGATTGTTAGAAAATCTGGTGAAATCCGCCAAATCGGAGCGGCCTGCAGTGATTCAGTTATTGGCCAAGAGCGGTGATAAACGGGTGGGACGTATTTTTGAACTTTTTCGATTGGGAAGTCTCAACCTTCTTGGTGAAGAGATCGTTTATTATGATGAAACGGAGGAAGATGAGGATTTCAACGAATTCGCTTTGCTGCTTGATCCTATAAACGGGGAACCAATGCTGGACGGTGAAAATCGGCGCCGAAAAGTCCTTGTTGATGATCTTGAGGAAGTCAGTGTGACACGAAGTGAGCGGATTCTGATACGGGGGGCAGAAGTTCTGCTTAGGCTTTCAGACAAAGATACAGAGAACCGGTTGGCTGCCGTGAAGCGCTGTGGCCAACCTCCGAGAAACGTGACTGCTCTCCCCTTTCTCAAAGAGATGGCGGTCAGCGATCCTGATGAGGTGGTCCGATATACAGCAAGAGAAAGCATGCTGTTGACACAATTTTCAGAGGATGGATTGGGGGTGGAATTGAAAGACAAGATTCGCATTGCAACTGAACTGGGGCGACTTAAGAGCCTTCGGGCACTGGCAATTCTTGAAGAAGCCGTGGAAGGGAATAGTTCAGGATCTGAAGAGTTGAAAACGATCTGCAGTGAGGCGATCGCTCATATCCATTCTCACCAGACCAGGGTAAACCGGATCAGTTATATGGTTCAGGGAATTTCGTTAGGTTCGGTTTTAGTTCTGATGGCTCTTGGGCTTGCCGTGACGTTTGGTCTCATGGGGGTGATCAATATGGCGCATGGCGAACTGATGACGATAGGAGCTTATACTACTTATGAAATGCAGCGTTTGTTTCATCACACTGCGGAGACTCCTTCAGACTGGTATTATTTAGCCGCACTTCCAGCTTCATTTATTGTCGCTGCGGCATTTGGCTGGATTATTGAGATTTTAGTGGTTCGTCATCTTTACCGCAAGCCTTTGGAGTCGTTATTGGCGACGTGGGGAGTGGGTTTGATCCTGATTCAGTTGGTTCGGGTTCGTTATGGTGACAATATTGGAATCAGCACACCGGACTGGGCCAGGGGGGGGGTTACTGTGGCTCAAGATATTATTATACCTTATGCTCGAATTTACATTTTGGTCCTTTGTTCCGCGTGTGTTGGACTGGTTTACTTTGTCATGAACCGGACACTGATAGGATTGAAGGTGAGGGCCGTCGTGCAGAACCGAGATATGGCCAATAGCCTCGGTGTGAATACGCACCGTGTTGATCGTTACACTTTTGCATTCGGTTCTGGTATTGCGGGAATTGCCGGTTATGCTTGGACGATCATTGGAGGGGTTACCCCGGATATGGGGCAACAAGTATTCATCGTTGATTCTTTTCTTGTCGTGGTGACTGGTGGGGTGGGAGAAATACTTGGTGTCGTTTGTTCGGGCATGGGGATTGGCCTTTTAACCAAATTTGTCGAACCCATTGAAATCGGTTCTTTCACTTTTGGGCCCGTGTGGGCAAAGGTGGTACTGTTGATTGTGATTGTCACTTTTGTTCAATTCAAACCCGCTGGGTTGTTTGCACCCAAAGGGAGGAATAGCGATGTCTAGGGAAAGCACATTTCCGGAAAGATTATTCGCTGCAAAAACGGTGTTTAGAATATGTCTTGTTGTGGGACTTGTTTTCGTACCGGCGGCTTATAGTCAGGGGTGGATGTCCATTGAGACAGTCAACACGTTGGGGCGGTACATGACTTTCGCAATCGTTGCCGTTGGCTTGGATCTACTTTGGGGTTACGCTGGCATTTTAAGTCTTTGCCAAGCCACGTTTTTCTGTCTGGGAGGGTATGCAATGGGCATATATTTGGCTCATCACGGTGGACCTGAAGGAATTACGGACCGGTTGGGTTGGAAAATGCCAGCCTGTCTGTATGTAGTGTACCCCTACCAGGTGGGAGAAGTGCCTCAGGATGCTATGGTGCCCTGGTTTTGGAAGCCATTTTTCAATTTACCAATTACGCTGTTGTTGGCTGTGGCCGTTCCCGGCTTGGCAGCATTCGTGATCGGTTTTTTTTGTTTTCGGAGTCGAGTCCGGGGAGTTTATTTTTCAATACTCACCCAGGCCATCGCGGTGGCTGCCTGTCTGTTCTTCCAGCGTAATGAGGTGAAATTTGGCGGGACCAATGGTTTGACCCGGTTTCAACAGATTGGGGCAGCCCATTCTCTAACAAAAGTGAAACCCACAAATCTGATGCCGAACAGTTTGTTTCGAAATGGTGGGGAAGGATGGCAACCGGGGCCGGGAGGGGTATCCATTTTCAGGGAGGGATGCCGATTCACAGATGTTTCAGAGGCAGTAATATCCACTGAACTTGTAAACTCACTGACCAAGGGAAAAGAGTATTCTGGTTTTGTTAATCTTTCTATTGGATCCGACCTGCCGATTCACTGCCGATTGATTACTATGGATGCTTCAGGGGGAACTATTGATCAGGTTGATCTTCTTCCAATACCTTTACACGGGCGCCAATTTACGGAATACAGGGCAGAGTTTGTTCCATCGGAAGAAGCCTCCCGAGCTAGGTATGAGGTTCAATTCACAAAGAACGGAGATTATATCCTGGGCGAACCACGTCTTTTTGAGCGATATGACAGTCAGGTGGGTGGCTATTCTCTTTCGGAGCCTCGGTTACAACTGCTGCTCTATTCTGTCACTGTACTATCATTGGCCGGTATTTATCTATTGTGCTCCGCGCTAGTCCGATCCCGATTCGGTCGTGTATTGTTGGCTGTTAGAGATGACGAATCGACGCTGCGCTTTTTTGGTTACAAGCCATGGACGTACAAACTGACAGCCTTTGTCATAGCAGCCATGTGTGCCGGCTGGGGAGGAATGTTGTATGTACCGCAAATGAAAATCATCACTCCGTATGACATGGAACCAGCTCGGTCCATACTCGTAGTGATCTGGGTTGCGGTTGGGGGGAGAGGCACTCTTTCTGGAGCGATTCTTGGAGCTCTAACTATCAATTTGTTGTATAATTACTTTACCTCGGAACATGATTACGGGTTGTTTGTCTGGAAGGCTGAATATTGGCAGTTTATTCTTGGTGCATTATTCGTCGGAGTGGTGCTCCTGTTTCCTCAGGGGTTGATCCGGGGTTGGTATGAATTCAAGAAATTTACGATGGGTAAGATAACTAAGAAAAGAAAGAGTTAGGTAGCTATGGTGACTGGCGTCGAACAATTAAAGTATACAGACTATCGTCCCTCCGTAGTTAGTCAACACTTCTGGGCCGATCGATTTCTACTTTTTGTGGAAAATGTCACCGCCGTATTTGATGGATTCAAGGCGCTGGATATTGAGGCATTCGGTATTGAGCATGGAGAGATTCGGGTAATTATCGGACCCAATGGCGCTGGCAAAACTACCTTTGTGGATGTGGTCACAGGGAAGACTTCACCGACGACGGGGCACGTCTATTATGCCGGGGAGGAGATTACAAAGCTGCAGGAAACGGACATTGCGCTCCGGGGCATTGGCCGAAAATTTCAAACACCGACGGTTTTTGACAGTCTGACGACCTTTGAAAATATGGAACTTGCTTTGCCGGGGCACAAGCGCGCTTTTTCTGATCTTGTAGCCCGAGTTACTGTGGATGAGCGGGAACATATTGAATCAATTCTTGATCGTGTAAGGCTTCTGGAGTATAGGGATCGGGAAGCGAAATATTTGAGTCACGGCCAGCGGCAATGGCTGGCGATAAGTGTTTTGATGATCTCAGATCCCAAACTTCTGTTGATTGATGAGCCTGCTGCCGGACTGACCGATTCCGAAACCGAATTGACCGTCGAATTGCTGAAAGAGTTACGCGAACATCATACGATTGTAGTTGTGGAACATGATATGGAATTTGTTCGGCAATTGGACACACGTGTCACCGTGCTGAACGAGGGCAGAATAATGGCGGAAGGGAGTCTTGATGAGATCAAGCAGAACGGGGAAGTAATCGAGGCATACCTAGGGCGTTAATAAGAAAATGTTAAAGATCGAGCATTTGGATTTCGCCTATGGTGAAGTGAATATTCTCCAAGATGTGAGCCTGGAGGGTGCTCCGGGGCGTATTGTCAGTTTGATGGGACGAAACGGAGTTGGTAAGACCACGCTTCTCCGAAATCTCGTCGGACTGGAATTGCCCTTGAGCGGACGAATTATTCTAGGTGACAAAGAGTTAACCAAACTCGGCAGTTACGAGAGGGCCAAGATGGGTATAGGTTATGTGCCTCAGGGAAGACAAATCTTTCCAAAGCTTACCGTGGAGGAAAACCTCCAGATTGGCTTATCCGGGAGAAAAGACGGGCAGAAATCGATTCCCGAAGAGATTTATGAGTTGTTTCCGATTTGCAAGGAGATGGGAAGCCGTATGGGGGGAGATTTGTCAGGAGGACAACAGCAACAATTGGCCATTGGACGAGCATTAGCGGGGGATCCAAGTGTCATGGTTCTTGATGAGCCCACCGAGGGAATACAGCCGAACATTATTAAAATGATCGGCAATATTCTACAGCATCTTGCTATGAGTCGGAACATGACCATTATTCTAGTGGAACAGTATTTAGATTTTGTTCATGAGTTTACAGACGACTTTTATGTGATGAATCGAGGCCGGATTGTTGCCCAGGGCCTGGCAGCCGATCTAAGTCCGGAAATCGTGAAAAAGTATTTAAGTATATAGCATGACATCTATAGTTCTGGGGTTTTTTGCCGGAGTACTTCATGTGTTTTCAGGGCCGGATCATTTGGCGGCAGGTATGGCTGTACGTGTTGGTCGTGTAGGAGGGGCTTGGTATTATGGTGGCATCTGGGCTCTGGGGCATGCGGCGGGCTTGACCCTGATAGGTTTGCTCTACCTTCTTGTTCAGAAATCAGGAATGATTGCGGCGTTTTCGTCGTTTGCAGAACGGATGGTGGGAGTGGCTTTGATTCTGATGGGAGCATGGATGTTGCTTCGAAGTCATCATCCTTGGAGTAAAAATGCCGAGTGGGGTCGGTTGAATCGAAATTTAGCGGGAAGGCCAGGGCCTAGGATTCACCGAGAATCGGAAGCAACTATGGGTTTCGGCTTGCTACATGGCACGGCTGGCGCCACTCATTTGATTGGTTTGATTCCAATGTTTGCCTTACAGACCCCTGGTGCTGTACTGGCTTATTTGGTTGCCTACAACGGCGGTATTCTTGTTGCCATGTCCGCGTATTGCGGTATTGTGGGTTCTTTATGTAATCGTGTCGAAGATGCCGGTAGTAGGCCCTCCACTGCCCTTCGTCTCCTTACTTCAGTAGGCTGTTTGCTAATCGGGTCCTACTGGCTCATTTTCTAACGAAAATATACGAATGCATCTCGCACCTAGAGAAATAGAGAAACTGTATGTCGTTGTTGCAGCCGATCTGGCCAGGCGACGGCAAAAGCGCGGTCTGAAACTCAACTATCCCGAAGCAATCGCTATCATCTCTTATGAGATCATGGAGGGAGCGCGCGATGGTCGTTCCGTGTCGGAGTTGATGAGTTTTGGAACAACGATTCTGAAATGTGCCGATGTCATGGAGGGTATTCCCGAGATGATTCACGAAGTTCAAGTGGAAGCCACCTTTCGCGACGGAACAAAACTAGTCACTGTTCACCAACCAATTCGATGATACCAGGAGAACTTATTGTCGGCGATGATCCGCCCTTTTTTAAAGGAAACCCCGGTTTGGAAACGCGAACCATTGAGGTTTCAAACGCGGGAGACCGGCCTGTGCAGGTCGGGAGTCATTTTCATTTTTATGAAGTGAATTCCTCATTGGGTTTCGAACGCGATCAGGCCCGGGGCTTTCGTCTCAATATTCCTGCCGGAACGGCGGTTCGATTCGAGCCGGGAGACACCCGTGAGGTGGAACTGGTCGCGATGGCCGGCAGACGCGAAATCTATGGTCTGAACAACAAGACGAACGGTCCTCTTTAAGCTTATGCCACTTTCATTATCCAGAAAACAATACGCCGAAATGTTTGGTCCCACCGTCGGAGATCAATTCCGCCTGGGAGATACCGAACTGTTCATCGAAGTGGAACGTGATCTCATAGTTGAGCGGGGCGGTTACGGAAATGAGGTCAAGTTCGGTGGGGGTAAAGTCATTCGCGACGGCATGGGGCAGTCTCCACTGGCAACTGATGAGGAAGCGTTGGATCTTCTGTTGACCAATGCAACCATCCTTGATGCCCGTCTCGGAGTGATCAAAGCAGATATCGGAGTGAAGCACGGAAGAATCGTGGGGATCGGGCATGGTGGAAATCCGGGCATTCCGTTTATGCGCTGCCTGATGGTTCCACAAATCCGATGATCGTTGGCGCCGCGACTGAGGTCATTGCCGCCGAAGGCAGTATTGTCACAGCTGGCGGATATGACTCTCACATCCATTTTATCTGCGCCCAGCAGATTAACGAAGCATTGGCCAGTGGGATAACGACAATGAGCGGCGGTGGAACCGGACCGGCAACGGGGACCAATGCCACGACCTGTACTCCCGGTATCTGGAATATTCAACGAATGCTGGAGGCTGCGGATGAATATCCCATGAACCTGGGGTTTATGGGCAAAGGAAATTGCTCCACACCGGGACCCTTGGAAGAGCAGGTTCGGGCCGGAGCTATCGGACTGAAACTGCACGAAGACTGGGGCACGACACCGGCCGCAATTGATAATTGTCTGACCGTGGCTGAACGTATGGACGTACAGGTGGCGATCCACACGGATACTTTAAATGAGTCTGGGTTTGTTGAAGATTCGATCGCGGCGTTCAAGGGACGTACCATTCATACTTTTCATTCAGAAGGTGCCGGAGGAGGCCATGCTCCCGACATCATTCGGGTCTCGGGCGAACCCAACGTGCTGCCTTCATCAACGAATCCCACCAGACCGTTTACCGTCAATACCATTGACGAACATCTGGATATGCTGATGGTTTGCCATCATTTGGATTCCAGGATACCCGAGGATGTGGCTTTCGCCGAATCTCGCATTCGACCCGAAACGATCGCCGCAGAGGATCGACTCCACGATATGGGTGTGTTTTCGATCATGTCCAGTGACAGTCAGGCTATGGGAAGGGTGGGTGAAGTCATTTGCCGAACTTGGCAGACGGCCCATAAAATGAAGGTGCAATTCGGCAAGTTAGGGTCATCAATACATCCTGCAGCCGACAATTTCCGAGCATTGCGATATATCGCCAAGTACACCATAAATCCAGCTATTGCCCACGGGATTTCCCATGAAGTCGGTTCGCTGGAGGTGGGCAAGCTTGCGGATATGGTGGTGTGGAAACCCATGTTCTTCGGGGTGAAACCCGAATTGATACTCAAGGGAGGAATGATTGCCTGCGCCAATATGGGAGATCCCAACGCATCCATTCCAACTCCTCAGCCAATGTTCTACCGACCTCAGTTTGCGGCCCATGGTCGCGCGAAATTTACGACCTCTGTCACGTTTGTAAGTCAGGCTTCCCTGGATTCCGGGTTGAAAGATCAGCTTGAACTTTCAAAGCGGCTGGTCGCGGTGAACAATACACGAAATATTGGCAAGAAGGATATGGTGCTGAATGATGCTCTGCCTAAGATCGAAGTCGATCCCGAAAGTTACACCGTTAAAGCAGACGGTGAAGTGCTAACTTGTGAACCTCTCAAGGAGCTTCCGTTGGCTCAACGCTATTTCCTTTTCTAACGAAACCCATACTTTTTCAATCCCTTTGCAGGAAACTCATGATCATCATTCAACACAAGACACATGATTCTTCCGGCAGTTCCCCTCTGCAAACAGTGGAAATGCAGGTCGATCGATTAAAGTTGTACAAACGACGGTGGCGCGGGGCGGCGACGGATGGAGAGGATTTCGGATTTGAGTTGGATAAACCTCTTACCCACGGGGACTGTTTTTACTTAACCGAAACAAAATGCTATGTCATCACTCAGCAGTCTGAACCGGCGCTTGAGATAGATTTTACCGCCCAGCTTACCGAGGGACTACATGTTGCGTGGTCGATCGGCAATCTCCATATGTCCATGCAGTCACTGGATAACGGAATCCGAGTGGCGGACGATCCCGCAGTAAGACAGTTGTTCCAGCACCTTGATATATCCTTTAAGGAGGTGAAGGCCATTTTTGAACCGATCAGATCCTCTACGGACATCGGTCACGCACATACGCATACTCACGGACACGATCATACACATGATCACAGTCACTAGAGACGGGTCTTAACGAGTGATGCAGCCACCCCGAGGACCCCGAGGTAAACCGAATTCGCCGTCTTGGTTGGCTTTTCTGCTTCAATCCACCGATTCGATGTTTCCAACAGGGGCCTATGCTCACTCATTCGGATTGGAAGGCGCTGTCCAGGATGATGTCGTTTCGGATAAAGACGCTTATTCCGACTATCTCCGCGATTGGGTTCTGCCTCAGGCGATTCACATGGAGTTGCCGGTAGCCGGATTTGCATTTGACGCGGCACGGGCAAAGGATATCGACAGGTTATGTGCACTGGATCAGGAATACGGCGCTATGAAAGCGACAATGGAATCGAGGACGGCCAGCGCAAAGATTGGAGCGCAGCGCTTGTCCCTGGTGTCCGATTTGTTTCCAGAGCCTTTTTTAGCAGAAGTCGATCGCGCTAAAAACAGTGGCCATCTAGTCGGGCATGAGGTTGTGATTCTCGGGTTACATTGTGCCTGCAGCTCCATGAGCCGGTATCATACTTTGACAGCGGTTTATTACTTGATACTATCTGTCCTGACCAACGCAATTGTGAAGCTGATTCGTATCGGACAGACGAGCTGTCAGCGGATACTGGCCCGCTATCTCAAGCAGACAGATTTAGTGATAGAACGGGCGCTTGAGGTTTCCGAAGACGAATTCGGATGGTTTACACCCTTTACCGACATCGCGAGCGCACGCCATGAAACGGCTTACTCGCGGTTGTTTATCTCTTAGTCGAATAAAAATACTATGAAACGATTCTCTCGACCGGTTCGAGTTGGCATTGGGGGTCCTGTCGGATCCGGAAAAACGATGCTGGTTTGGAAACTTTGTCTTCAACTGCGTGATGAATTCAGTTTGGCTGTTGTGACCAATGACATTTACACGAAAGAGGACGCGGAGTTTCTGGTGAGAAACAGCGCTCTTGAAGCAGATCGGGTGGTGGGAGTAGAGACGGGAGGCTGCCCTCACACCGCTATTCGCGATGACACGACCGTCAATTCTCAGGCGATCAGAATCCTGGAGGAAAAATTCCGGGACGATCTTGAAGTTGTTTTTGTGGAGAGCGGCGGCGACAATCTTTCAGCGACCTTTTCTCCCGAGCTGGTGGATGCCTTCATCTATGTCATCGATGTTTCCGGTGGAGATAAGATTCCGAGAAAGGGCGGTCCCGCTATTCGATTCAGTGATCTGATGATCATCAACAAGATTGATCTGGCTCCTCATGTCGGAGCTGATCTCGGAGTGATGGAGCGTGATGCCAAAACCATGCGCGGCGAACGCCCCACCGTCTTCGCCGATCTTAAATCGGAGAAGGGCCTGAGTGAAGTTGTACAGTGGCTGAAAAAGGAGTATCTCTTCACTGGAGATCCGATATGTTCCGATTAGAAGGATCCCTGGATCTGACCTGCTCCCGAGATCATCTCGGGAGGACGTATCTGAGTCGACAGGTTTTTAATGTTCCCTTTCACATCAGCAAACCTTACTGGACCGGTGAAACGCTATTGGTTCAGGTGATCAACCCCACCGCTGGGCTATTCTGCAGAGACAGACTAACCAGTCGTATCAGGATGGAGCCGGGAACTTCGGCCTTCGTCACCAACCCGAGCGCGAATCGGGTTCACGTTGCTGATTCCGATGGGGCGGAGGTTCATCAGCAGTTCGAAGTCTGTGAAGGGGCCTGGTTGGATTATGCTCCTGCGATTCTGATCCCTCAGGCGGGATCCCGATATCGGCAATCAACTCGTGTGGAATTCGAAAAAGGAGGAGCAGGATTTTTTCTTGAATCAATGGCTCCCGGGCGGGTTGCCCGCGGGGAGTTATTCGAATTCGAGTCACTTGAGTGGGAAACAGATGTTTGTTATGCTGGCAAACTGATACTGAAAGAAAGATACTCTCTGAATCACCGAAACGGGAGTCTGGCTGGATTTCAGAAACCGATTTCCAACGCTTTTTTTGCCGGTGGTTTCATCGTTTCTGACGACCTTCAGAATTACCGGAGCATTGCGGAGGATCTGCGGGAAATCAGTGGAAAAGACATTCTGATCGGCCTTTCTGCCGTGGAGCCATTTTTCTGGTCGCTCAAGATTCTCAGTGGGAATAGTATTCTTTTGAAGCGATGCCTCAAATCTGTCAGAAAGATTCTGTCATCTGTCCTTCCACGGATCGCGGAGCAAACACGGATGCCACTGTAGTCCGTTCAAACAAATTGAAAGCTGTCCACCGGAAAAAGTCCATCCACATAAGAACTGGAATTTTTTTGTTCGAGAATTTCTGTCCACGACCAGCATCGGAAGCGTGTACAGGAATTTCGGTATGTGCAGGAGTGAGGCAGTTATATTTTGCACCCGCAGTTTAGGAGGAAGAGGAAAAATTTCAGGATGAGTTAAGCGGCAACTCGGAAGTATTGGTGGTGAAGTCCATTGAGGACAGGAAGGGAAGTCAGGCGTGAATCATCTTCAGAAAACTTCGGTCGTTCAATCGGAACTGGCGTTTGTTTATTGAGTCCCTGATGAGGCCGGTGGGAATGATAATAGCCGTCTAAGAATCCTCTGATCAGTCGCTCAACATGTCGCGGTCCCAATACTGTTCCGAATCAAGCTAAACAAGGATGATTTTTGCATGATAAATGGCGAAATGGG
>DUCD01000363.1:14335-14726 GCA_012959985.1 Verrucomicrobiales bacterium
CGCGGTCCCAATACGATGACATGGTCCAGCATCTCTCGCCGTAAAGTTCCGAAAAACCTCTCCACAAAAGGATTCTGCCAAGGACTCCGGTAGGCTGTTCGGACTTCTTCGATAAAACAGGAGTCAAGAAACCTGCGAACACCATGTCCATAAATCCGGTCGTTATCTCGAAACAAATATTTTGGATGAAAGCTGAAGGGTATGGCTTCGCGCAACTGTTGGATTACCCACTGCATGGTGGGATTCTCAGTCGCCTTGAAGTGAATGACTTTGCGACTGCCGTGATCGATGATCACGAGCACATAGAGAATTCCGAAACGAAAAGTGGGCACGGTAATGAAGTCCATCGCCCAGGAAACGTCCATGTGATTGTGCAGAAAAGTCTTCCAAG
>DUCD01000363.1:14861-15850 GCA_012959985.1 Verrucomicrobiales bacterium
CAAAGCGGATTCTCTTTACTCAAACGACGAATGAGATTTCTCATATGCACCGAGATCGGAGGACGCCCGATAGGTACACGCGATTTCCAACGCCAGAAAAACCCTGAACCCAAAGTCATGCCACCGTTTAACAGTCCTAGGCTGCATCAAATAAGCCCAGCTACGCCAGGAATCGAAAACCAAAGAGAAGCCCATCCAAAGAAAACGGAATGCCGAATTGAATTTCGGACGAGAAACCATCTTCAGTTGAAGGTGATGATGGTATACAGAAAGTTGGCTTTCAGCGGCCAACAACCGTGCAGACAACTCAGCTCTTGGGAGAAGGAAAACTCGGAAGAACGACAGGGCATAACCACCCAGCAGAAAAACACACCCAGCCGAATCTCTGAAGGACAAGAAAACGCATCGTAAAAGACTCACAAATCTAGAGTAACAGGAATTTAAGGGAACCTCTAGAAATCCCGAACTTCTTCAATATCAACGTGGACGAAGTTTTTCAGGTGGACACGGGTCAATTTATCTCAGCGCCAACGGTTTGGGCCGCGCAGGAGCGAGTAATCGTCGGTTTTTGCGTCGTTCGGGTACACAGGCGTCCCAGACGCGGTCCTGTTTCCTACGTTCGTGGGGACTGATGCTTGATTCGGTCGTTCAACCGATAGGCTCGGAACTCAAGGCTTGGAGCCGATTCCGGCAATCCCGCCAGAGCTTCTGCAGCGGATAAGCCGAACACATTTGTACATAGATTCGCCGCACGCTCACGGTAACCTGCGCCGCGATCTTCAGCAGTTTTAGTCGAACGGTTCCCACAGTGGCTTTGGCCCATGAGCTTTCGGCTAATCCCCAAGCGGGAAGCCTGTCCAAAAGAAAATAGCCCAAGGTAGAAAACCAGAGTCGCAATTGATTGCTTTCCAGATGGGCTGTGCTGGTTCGGTCGGTCTTCAGATCCAACTGCTGCTGTTTGATAACGTTCTCCATCTGCCCTCTTCCGC
>DUCD01000364.1:0-2335 GCA_012959985.1 Verrucomicrobiales bacterium
CCATAATGCGAATAGAAGTACAATTCCGGAAATGGCCATGATACCTGTGCCCGTTATGATTGCGTGTATCAACGTCACATTAAGCATTTGCTGCTCAGGCGTGCTTTCAATTGCCTGTGGTTGGTCGCCGGCAGGTTGGTAATCCGATACTAATTCAAAGTGCTTTTCACTCATTTCAAAAAGGTTTGAAGTCTCTTAGTTACACCTGTGTGCAGATGTGGAAGGGCGACTTCAATGAGGTATGCATGCAAAAAAATCCCTTTCCCGATACTATCGAGAAAGGGATCGAAATTAATCAAGTTGAAAACCTTTCAGCCGATTTAACGAACACGGATAATCCAGCTCAAGCCACTCGAGTTGGAAGTGTCTTCCCCTTCAGGATTCAGACCCTTATTGTTCAGGTCGGGAAGGTTGAAGGTTGATGTGCTGTCGCCGGCGCCCCAAGAGGATCCAATTGCCTTAAACAGTGGGGCATAATCATCACGACTCAGGGTGTTTCCGTTACAGAGAAGCCAGCCGGCTTCGGTGAGTTGCTGAAATCCTCCGGATGAATTGATTTTTGCTCCAAATGGAAGGATTGTGCCGACCGGTACCTTCTGGCTTTTCAGAGTTCCTATCTCCCGTTCCACAGAAGAGCTGCTCGCAATAACGCGCTTCGCCAGTTCATCCAGTCTTCCCAAAGTGCTTTTTGCCAGGTTATCAACCGTATTGGCGATTTCTTTGTCGGATTGTTTCTGTGAATCAGCCAATGAGGAGAGTTGACCTTTCAATTCGCCGTCCATTTTATTCAGACTCCCTTCCAAACTTTCCTGCCGTTCTGCCAATCCTCCGATTTTCGAGTTGAAACCGGTTTCAAATCCGGAAATCTTCTCATTAATTCCTTCCTGAAGACCCTCCATCTTCTTGTTCAATCCATCTTCCAGAGTTGTCAGTTTTTCAGATAATCCTGATTCCAGTTCATTGATTTCGGCTGTGGTCTTATTGTTCTGCTTCTGAAGTGCGATCAGTTTGTTGAGGGTTTCATCAATTGTTTTCTTAATCTGATCTACTTCCGCAGCTACGGTTGCGTCCTTGCCGTCCAGATCCTCGTGTTTGGCATCGATATCATCACGGATAGTTGTCAGCCCTCCCTCCAAGCCTTCGAGGCGCTGAGAAAGTTCTACGTTCTGTCCTTTGATGTCATCCAAATTTCTGGTGACAGTATTTCCTAGTTTTCTCAGCTCATCATCCGTGCTGTTTGTGGTCAAACGTAGGCTGATATAGCCCAATACGCCGATGCATATCACGCACAATGCTGTGGCGAATACCGGAACTGATAACCCGAAAATCTGATTTTCCTCAATGTCGTCACTCGATTGAGTCCAGGAATCCTCGGAATCCTCCGTTTTGGATGCCTTGGGGTCCTGGTCGCTGTCATTTGATTTCTTTGCCGCTGTCATTGTGTGTCAATTCCTTATGGTTAGCCTGAATAGTGTGAATTTATCACCTCGACTCCCGTTTCGTAAAGAGATTTGAGACCTGTAAATACAGTTTGTCGTCAGATTCGTCCACTCTTAATGATACCGGATCCCAGCCAATTTTGAGAAGAGTTTATCTTCGATTTGTATTTTTTGATCAATTCATTATATTGGACTATTATGAACATTGGGTAACTTCCCTTAACGTTTTGAAATGTGAAGGCTCTAAACCATTAACAATTCTATTAATGAAGAATCTGAAAATCTCCGCACTATTGATTTCATGGATGATGGTCTCATCCAGTTCAGCTGAATCCAATGCTAATTCCAATGCTTCCGATTCGAGCCCGGACGACGCTCAAGTGTCAGTTTCCCCCATCGTTATTGCCTTGGATCTCGATGATTCGAAAACTCCACCGAGTTCCCATCGCGAGATTCGACGGGTTATCAAAATGAAGGGAACGCCTGAGGAATCGAAAAATTCCAGACGCTCGAGAATTCCAATTGAAATAGAAAGGAACCTTTCGGAGGAGGAAGTCCGTGCTTTGAGGGAAATCCGCCAAAGAACCAGTGAAGAAACCCGTGACATTCGCGTGGAGCGACGGGTAGTCGAACCCCGTAAACAGATTCGCCGTGGTGAAGACTTCAACCGTAGCGGAATTGACCAAAAGGAGAAACCGGGACCACCCAGAATCCGTGTGCAACGGCAGGTGATCCAGCATCGTGAGAGGACTAATCGAGATGAGAATCCCGGTCACAGAGGACGACAGAGAATTCAAGAACAAGATCGACCGGAAGTGAGAATCATTCGTCAACGGCGAATGATTGAGGATCGGATCCATGCTCAACCGGTCAGAGATTCTGATCAGAGGGGAATG
>DUCD01000364.1:2360-2658 GCA_012959985.1 Verrucomicrobiales bacterium
CCGGGAAGATCATTTGAGACAGGCTGCTCACCATCTTAGGGCGGCAGGTTTACATGAATTTGCAGAACGATTGACTACTCGTTTTCGTAATGAAAAACAAGAGATCCGGGACAGGAAAGAAGAACAGAATCGCAGTGGAGGGGATCACAACGAACCGGGACATCACGATGGAGAACGCAATGACCGTGGGCATCAGGATGGAGAGCACAACGAACGGGGTCATCATAATGGAGAGCACAACGAACGGGGACATCACGATGGAGAGGACAACGACCGGGAACATCACGATGGAGAGGAC
>DUCD01000365.1 GCA_012959985.1 Verrucomicrobiales bacterium
GTTTTGCATGGGTATGTCATCCTTATGGGATGGCAGTGAAAAAAGAACAACAAAAATTTAATCTCCCCTTAGGGGGCGGTTCTCATTATTGACCAGTCGACAGTAAGCAGTATTCAGGGACCAGCATAAAAACCAGAGCGGGAATTTGGTGAACACCCGGCCGTTTCGCGGCCTGAAGATCACGAAGTTTGGAAGAAATATTTGAGTGAGGGAGGAGGAATGGTAGGGCGAGTGTCGCTGCCATTACATTTAGGAATATAACAAAGGAAAGCGGACATCCCTAAAAGCCTGGTGCGCTGCCCACCACGCCGAAGCGCTTGCTCGAAGGTCGGGAGCCGGCATCGTTGAAACCTGCATAAACCCCTTCCATATTCCGGCCTCAACGCGGTCAGCTTCAGGGGCGATGGCCCTAAATCGTGTAAGAGAAATCCTTAACCTATTGGCAGTAGGGAGAGCGTCCCCGCGAGCCGAATGCTGGGAGGCATTGCATGCCAAAGCCAACTTTCCATTAAGGTCAGGGCTCGACGTGCCGGGCTTCAACGATGGTTTTTTGTGGAGTATCCTTGCCTGGATGTACATGAAAGAATACACATGACTATCAGGAATACCGTTGCCACTGAATGAACCTGAAACGGCATATCACCTACTGCATGGAAAAGGCATCCGAACATCGCAATCATGATAAAGCTTGGAAATTCCCAATTCATGAAAAACCCAGTCCCAGTAAAGAATTGAATTCCAGGGTAGATCAACAATAAAAGAAATAACGGTGCTCCAATGAATCCAAAAGAAATAACCAGTTCCATCCAGTCGTTATGGGCTTGAGCGTAGGGCTCTTTTGCCCCTTTGAAGCATCGGAACTCATTGGTTGGGTGTACATCTGATACACAGCTCCAAAAGATTTCGGCCCGGTTCCCCAATAGGGATTGTCCCTGATGATCTCCTTGGATTGATCCCAAATTGGCTGACGTGCATAACTCGTATCTTGAAAAATTGTTTGCAAACGTTTTTCAAGTTTATCCCAGCCCAAGTATCCGGCCATCCCCAAGGCAGTGATCATAATGGTGATCACGGAATAGGCGGCAATTCTGCTTTCTCCTCGGTTTGCGGTAACCAGAATGCCCAGGCACAAAACCATCATCATCACCGACACAATGGCGCCCCCTCGCGAAGTGGAAATGATCGGAGCGGCGACCATCAGGATGGTACATGGCATGAGAATCGGGTAAGGGCTTTTTCCAATTCGATGTCCTCTGCCTAAGTTTGCTGTCTTGAACAACAACCACCAGAAACCCAGGCAGATTGGCCAGATCAGGTTGTAGAACTGAGCGGCACTGCTTCGATAAGCGTAAGGTCCGAATTGAGCAAGGTTGTATTTGTTGATGGTTGGTTGAATGAGCCACAATAACTTGTCCGTGCCACTGAGCCGTTGCAGGATGCCTTCGAGGGCAGTGCTCCATTGATGCACAGTATCCAAAGAAGGCGATGAGTCCGAGTCGAGAGTCCCCCCGGGCCGGTCGTGGATCTGATACCTGCCTGGGAGGCCGAACGTCCCCGTGAGCCAATCGCTAAAGATCCGTGAACTTCTTTCAACGTTTTCCCGAGAAGCCAATCTCTCAACGCCCAGAAGAACAAGGCGTAACCCAGATATTCCCAAATGGCCTTTTCGGTTAGGCTTTTTGCGTAAGTATGTGGCAACCATGAAATCGAATTATTAAAATACTCAAAACGAAACTGGTGTTTATCGAAAGTATAGTGGAAATCAGCACGGGCATTGATCCAGCTGACCACGCACCAAATCAATATTAAGCCTGTCAGACCAATGGCGATTCGAACGACCAGTTTGGATCGCCGTTTTCTTTTTCTAAATTCTTCTTCGGATAAGGCCCCCCGGTCTTCATCCCATCGAGGTGGATGGAAGCCGGTTTTCTTCTTAATGATCCACTTGCAGATCATGAGGAATCCCAGTCCATAAGAAGCGATGTTCATAGTCCAGATCGACCATTCCTGGGTAGTGCCAAACGCCCACGGATTGAAAATAATAATGAAGTAGATGATCGCCTCACTGAATCCGTCGCAGATTCGATATGAACCTGGAATTCTAAATTGTCTGGAAATTGTCGTCAATGGCATCGAACCCGATTGAAGAACAGGACTGCAAAGGATTCAAGTATATTTGATGTCGGGTTCACCACACAGTTGTGAAGGGTGAAAGCATGACCACCCGAAGCTGTCCTCGCCGAAAGCATTGCATTCTGGCATTATCTGAGGAGGATTAACAGTTCGTGATAAATTGCGTTAAGTCAGCTTATCGAGGCGGAAAGTAAAGGTATGCTGGGAAAACGGGTTTTCGATTTGGCTCTTGTTTTCTTAACTTCGCCAATATGGTTACCGGTAATTGGATTGATTTGGCTGCTGGTGCGAATGAAAATAGGTTCGCCGGTTTGGTTTTGTCAAACTCGTCCCGGACGCCAAGGAAAACCTTTTGCCGTAATTAAAATCCGGACCATGACAGACGCGATGGATGAAAACGGTCACCCATTACCGGATGCAGATCGATTAACGAACTTCGGACAATGGTTGCGATCCACCTCGCTTGATGAGCTACCGGAATTGATCATAAAGGGCGAGATGAGTTTGGTGGGCC
>DUCD01000366.1:0-4452 GCA_012959985.1 Verrucomicrobiales bacterium
CCTGGGTCAATGAATCCAGAGTGATCCAAGGCTCGGGTGAAGGACCGGCTCCACTGGCACCTTCGCCACCGAAATCCAGCAGCACAAATCCATCCGAAGGCTCTTCAGGAGGCGCAGGAATGACAAACGTCGGAGCAATGTCCGTTGGCAGTTCACCAGCAGCAAGTCGACCAATTTCACTTGAATCCAAGCCGGTGGCGAAAATCGCGAAATCATCGACAACGCCATGAACACTGTTGCCTCCAGTTCCATTCGCACCGATGATCAGTTCAGTGAATTCGTTAGGGAAAGGTGTGTTGTTGCTACCATCAAGGAACAATTCACCGTCAATCCAGATCTGTTTCAGATCACCGTCCTTGACGAAGGCGTAATGATGCCAACCGTTCACGAAGCCATCACCTAAGCCATTACCATCGGCATCTAGATTTTCTTCGGTGTAAAACGGGAATGAACTGAAGGCCGCGCTGATTCTTGTTTCGGCTCCGTTACAACAACCAGCGGTATCGAAATAGATATTGCCATCACCCCAAGGGACATGGGCTTGAAATGCCCGGTCGCCGTTGGTGACTCCGCCAGAATTACTATTATTCAGCCAGAATGTGGAAGTGGAAGCAATATTGTGAAGTCTTTGCCAGAAAGAAACGGTCCCCGCATTGGAAACACCCAGAACATTTAACCAGGGAGCATCAGCGACCCGAACTATTTGTCCGGCGCTATCGGGCCCGAAATCCATGGCGGAATCTCCCGCGTTACCGGTGTGACCCTCAGTGAAGACCGCATCGCCTTCAATGGCACCGGCAACGCCGTTGACATTGTCGATGGTCACGGTCGAATCACTGGCATCATTGAAGTCAAAGAACACGACCAAACTACCGTTACCGGCAAAAGTGGCAGAAGTGTCTGACGGATTCTGTGCAGTGGATGTATCCTTAACTCCGACTGCAGTTACAGTATAAACCGCACCCAGCGTCTGGCTACCCGTATTCAAGCGCACGGAAAGCCCATCCGCCAAGGCTTCCGCCCCGGTGACCGCGATGTCATTACCATTTTCGTCCGTAACGGAGTAGTTGGTTGCATCAGTAGCACTTTCAACGTCGATCTCTTTATCGAAAGTGAGACTGACACCGTCAAGTCCCGGACTCCCCGAGGCAGATACAAGGTCGGCACCATCAACAACGCTTTCAACCGTCAGGGTCGCCTCAGCGGTTTCCAATCGATTGAAGGCTCCGTCAATGTTGAACGCCTCAGCCTTGAACACAGCACCGTTGTCCTCCAAAGTTGCAATAATTGTAATCGACGCTCCCTTGGCATTGGAAATAGGGTTTCCATCACGCCACCATGTGTAGGCCAGTCCTGAAGGCGAGGTTCCGGCTACTTCAACCGAAAAGGTAACTTCTTCCAACTCTTCGGCGGTCTGATCAGCAAGGTCGGTAGTCAGGGTTATTTCCCTGGCGATCGGATTGGCGAAAACCGAAGGATCACCTCCACCGGCAAGGTCAACGATGTCACCTGCGGCCAGTGGTGCACTGAAAATGGCAAAATCATCAACAATTCCCAGCAGATTGTTTCCACCGGCTCCATCAGCGCCGATCATGAGGTTGCTGAAATCAGTGGGAAGAGGATTGGTATTGACCGTTTCGAGGAACAGTTCTCCATCCACATAGATTCGCTTGTCGATCCCGTCCTTGACAAAGGTGTAGTGATGCCATTCCAGGAATGACTCTGCGGGGAGGGCGCCGTTCAGACGCTGGGTACCGCCGTCGCAACAACCTGCGGTATCGAAATAGATATTATTGTTGCTCCAGGGAATATGGACCTGGGCACCTCGATCACCGCTTCCACTGGACTCGGATGACATCCAGAATGTCGATGTATTGGCCACGGCGTGAAGTTTCTGCCATACTGTGACAGTCATCTGGTCGACTTCTCCCAAGACATTCAGCCAATCCGCATTCTCAACCCGAACTAATTGATCGGTATCTTCCGGCCCGAAATCCAGTGAAAGATCGCCTGCGTTTCCGGTTCGACTTCCGGCTGCATCGGTGAAGACGGCATTTCCTTCGACGGTTCCGGTATGTCCTCCGATGACATCAGTAGTGGTCGTGCCGGCCGTATTGAAGTCCCAATAGGCAAGCAGCAGTGATTTAAAAACAACATCCGCAGAGGAGTTGGCAGCAATGACATTGGATGCATTACTGGTGTCCTTGACATTGCTAATGGAAAGTTGTGCGTCGTCGGTATTATAACTCCCCACACTCAACAGGACGCTGACTCCGTCGGAAAGAAGGGTTGCTTCACTAATTGTGAACGATTGACCGGAAAAGGTATAATTTGAAGTATTGGTGGCAGAAGCTTCATCCACAAATTCTGAAAAAGTGGCGATAATTCCCTGCGGATTTCCCGATGCACGGACATTGACGAGCGATGGGGAATCGAAATCCGGCTCGACGAACATGGAACCTCCATCGATATCGACAGAACCGGCATCACTGGTCACATTCAGAGAGAAAAGAGTTCCATCATCGGCCAAATCAGCACTGACGGTAATCCAGGGAACAATGGCACCTGCAATATCGGCTCCGTTTTTCTTCCACTGAAATTTCATCCCGGCCACCGATCCGAAAAGATCCACTCGAAAAGTAACGAGTGAGGATTCAGGAACGAACTGATCAAAGGGAAAATGAATGAAATCGGCTTGAGGAGGTCCGGCGGGTCTGGTGGCGCTTGAAAAAGGAAGCAAGGCACCGGAGGGTATAATCTCCTGGGTGCCATCGGGTAATTCCCACCCGACATCCATCCAGTCACCGCCTCCGCCTTCTTGGTAGAGCGCTTCGAAATAATAGATACCACCCGCTTCAAGAGTGACCGTGCCACTACGCTCTTCAATGCGTGCCCCTGAGAAAACGGCGGTACAACAACCTGTTTCCTTGCCCAGCAATTGAAGATTGCCCGCTGTATCATCGGTACTCAACAGGAATTCCGAGCCGTCGTCACTGGCATTGTAGAAAGTGACCTCACCAGACACCGGAGAAACAATGTAGCCTTTAATAAGGCTTCCAAAGTCGTCTCCCTGTCCTCGCGGGGTTGAAAAACCCACAGCAGGATCAAAATCCAATGAATCTACAGGTGCATCCGGAAAACCGGGAAATGCCCTGAGGTCTTCGACCGCAACGGTTCGATTGCCGTCAGCGTCTGTGACACCGTCCCAGAACGATTGTTCCAGAACACCGGCATACAGTGAAAAGCCTGTAAACAGAAGGCAGGCTGTTAATTGTAGGGTGGTTAGTCGTTTTTTCATAAAGACAGTTCTATTACGTTCATAAATGAATCCAATGTTAATATGGGAATAGATTTTTTTATGCTGTACACGATTTCAGGTCAACAAAAACTTGAGGATTCCCAAGAAAAGGGTAGTAGGGGGGTGCGATTACCAGTGCGGGGACATAGTCACTGAACTAAGTAAAATGGCTGAATCGAGAGATCAGAATTGCCAATTTTAAATTCCGTTTAAGTGTGGCTTCAGCACCCGTGCGAGCCTACGGATACTAAATGGAACTGAAGGGAGGGAGAGCGTCACTGCCATTCGGTTTGGGATTTTCCGCAGGTTTTTTAACACCGTCATCCCTGAAGCTGGCCGCGCCGAGGCCGGTATATGGAAGAAATGAATGCCGATTTCAATGATCCGGGGTCGACGCCCCCAGCTTCAGGGGTGCCTGATTCCTTAACCGAATGGCGGTGGAGACCCGTGCCCTATTAAGCCGCTTTCCGCATTTGCTGCGAAAGATAGTTCTCGATTCCCACCATTTTAATCAGGTCGAATTGTGCTTCGGCCCAATCAACACTCGACTCGGAGTCCACGACCATTCTTTCCATCAGGTCACGACTCCCGGAATCCTTGAGCTCCAGACACAGTTGAATGGCTTCATTGTAGGTTTTCACACCTTTGGTTTCCAAATTTAAACTGTTGCCTATCTGATCTTTAGGGGTATCCCCCACCTTGACCACGTCATAACGGGCGATTTGCGGAACCCCTTCGAGGTAAAGGATCCGGTCAATCACTTCCTCGGCATGCTTCATTTCCTCGATTGATTCGGCATAATAATGATCCGCCAGTTTATCGAGGCCCCAATTACGGCACATTTTTGAATTGATGAAATAGAGGTTGATCGCGGTTAACTCAATGGTCAATCCGGCGTTCAATGCTTCGATGATTTGATCGTTGCCTTTCATAGATAGTTTCCACTCCCAATTCTCAGGTTCAGTGTTGGGTTAGGAAAATTATGACTTCTCCGGTCGGACAATTCAATCAGGCAACTTCGCAGAGGCAAAGTTTTTTAATATGCCCACAACCGGGGCAAAGGGAGCAGGGACCGCATTCAGCAGGAAAACCGGCCAGCAAGCGTATGATTCGACAATGACAGCCGCCACATCCTCCCCCGGCGCCCGTCTGTC
>DUCD01000366.1:4462-15753 GCA_012959985.1 Verrucomicrobiales bacterium
GGGTGATTTCCTCTATTGATTCTGCCCTTCCTTCGGTTTTTGCCGCAAGGATTTCAGATGCAGTCACTTGAAAACAATGACAGATGACTTCATCAGCCATCTTATTTTCTGCTGTCTTCGGATAATTGGTAATAATCGTCATCAAAAACTAATAATTAGACCTAACCACAGAATTAGGCATATTCAAGGAATTTCATGAGAACGAGTCTCATTTTCAATAAAACACCCTCATCGGCCCCAATTAAGTGGCATTGACGGGTAATACCTCTACACTGATTGGAATCCGGGAGAGTTGCTTTTCTTCTATCCTGTTGGTTAATGACATAAAGCGATCTCGTTTGAATTAAAATCCTGAAAGCATGACAGGCTGGACGGATTGGCATAGGGTTGTCTATTCAGTTTGAAGGAAAACCAGGAAAGGTATGATGAACAGTTCCCCCAACTGGAGAAGGGCGATGTTTACCGGCTTCATTTCCTTGCTTCTCCTGGCTCTGATTGCCTCCGCACAGCAGCGATATCGCCGTGGCTGGGAAGATTATGACGAACGCAGCGGGGTTCCCGGCTGGGAATTGGATGCAGAATTGCCGGAAGACAAGTTCACATTCGTCCGTATCATCTATTCTTCTGATGGCAACGGTTGGAGACGTGGCGGAAATTGTTGGACAGACTACCCGGAGAGCGATCTTAATTTTTCCTTCCGTCTCCAACAGTTGACGACCATGAAAGTCGATCCAGACGGAGTCCAACTGGAACTTACAGACGACAGGCTCTTTGATTACCCGTTCATCTATATCGTCGAACCGGGACGTTTGTTTTTCAGTGAGGCGGAAGTTTCGGCACTTCGCAAATACCTGTTGAATGGTGGATTCCTGATGGTCGATGATTTCTGGGGGGAAGAGGAATGGGATAACTTCCATCAGGAAATCAAGCGGGTATTTCCGGAAAGGGAGCCGGAAGAAATCCCACTGGAACACGAGATTTTCAATACAGTCTTTCCACTGAAGAAGACTCTGAAGGAAATACCGCAGATTCCCTCGATAGGACAAGCTCTGTCCGGACGCTGGGAAGGAAGAACCTGGGAGCGTTGGGATGCCGAAATTCCTCACTATAAAGTCATCAAGGATGATAACGATCGGGTCATGGTCATCATCTGCCATAATACCGATCTCGGTGACGGATGGGAGCGCGAAGCCGAAAATGAATGGTACTTCCGTGAATTCTCTGAGAAAAAAGCCTACCCGCTCGGGATCAACATTGTGTTTTACGCATTGACTCACTGACGAATCAAAAAGAAACAGTTTGAACACCCGCTTCGCTAAGACCACGAAGACAAGGAAGAACCGAATTTATTAAAAACATAAACATTTCCCGCCAAGTTAATCGATTAAGGCCATCTCGAAACCATTTCCCTTCCTTGTCTTCGTGAACTTAGCGAAGCGGGTGGTTAATTAAAATCGTTTAAAATTCAAATCACTCTTCTTCTAATTCCGTCCTTTAATCGTTGAACATTGAAGTTGATCAGAAGACCTTTGTTAATTCCAGCCAATCGCATATAGGTCAGCAATTGAGCCTCGTGGATTCCTTTGAGTTCTTCCACTGTTTTCAATTCAAGAATGAGATCGTTTTCCACCATGAAATCCAACCTGAAACCGCATTCCAATCGAACACTTTTATAATGGACGGGGAGCGGAGCTTGGATTTTGAAACCGATTTTTTCCAATGTCAGTTCATGAGCGAGGCATTGCTCATACACACTTTCCAATAATCCCGGCCCCAAATGACGATGCACGGCCAAAGCACAACCAATCACACGACGCGAAAGCTCATCAAATTCCATAATGTTCCACCTCCTTTACCAGTCAAAATCCGAGATCATCCGGACTCGGAAACACTACACCACCTCGCTACCCGGATCAAATACATTTATGATTTACAGCCTGAAAAACAGTTTGAACACCCGCTTGGCTAAGACCACGAAGACAAGGAAGAACCGAATTTATTAAAAACAAAAACATTTCCCGCATGATGATCGGTTTAGGCTGTATTTAAACCATATCATTGCTTTTTGAATGCCCTCTCTGCCAGCCCTCATCAAAAAGGGCCGTTGCCCTGAATTGGGTTTGAGAGCCACATTTCGAAACCCTTTTTCTTCCTTGTCTTCGTGAACTTAGCGAAGCGGGTGTTTGATTAAAATCGTTTCCCCCTTTCCTGAGCTTTCTTGCCAAAGCGGTAAAAGCAGGTTACCAAGGATTCATGTTAAGATTCCTTTCAATTCTCTTGACGGTCGTTCTGTTTGAGTTCTCAACCTACAGCGCTGAAGAACCTCCTCCCAACATTCTGTGGATTTACCTTGAAGATGTCAGTGGCTGGTTCAGTTGTTACGGTGATAAAACCGTTCAGACCCCGAACATCGATCAACTTGCTGAAAGTGGAATTCGTTTCAATCGGTTCTACACCCCGGCTGGAGTATGCTCCGCAACACGCTCATCCATTATCGTGGGCGCTATGCAGACGACTTTTGGCATTCACAACCACCGAAGCGGAAGACCGAGTTTCAGGGGGGAAAGTATGGGACAGGATTTTGATGATATCCGCCTGCCCAATGGCGTCCGGACTCTACCGGAAATTTTTAAAGCCGAGGGTTATTTCACATTCAATGACGCGGGCAAGGACGACTACAACTTTAAATGGGATGCAAAAACCATGTACAGCGTCAACAAACCGGGGACTCGTTGGAAGTTGAAGCAGGACGGGCAACCCTTCTTCGGACAAATCCAATTAAAAGGGGGCAAATTGGGCAGACGGGCAAAGAAAACAATCGACCGCAGCAAGGTATCCGTGCCTCCGTATTATCCGGATATCGCCCTTGTGCGAGAGGAAATCGCCCATCATTATGACTGCCTTCTCAAAACGGACAAGGAGGTGGGTGAAATCATCGCTGACCTTAAAAAGGATGGGCTTTTTAAAAACACAGTGATCATCCTGTTCAGCGATCACGGATACAAACTGCATCGACACAAACAGTTCATCTATGAAGGCGGGATCAACATGCCCCTGATCATTGCCGGCCCCGGAATCGAATCAGGAAAAGTCCGAAACGATTTAATTAGCGGTATCGATCTCGCTCCGATGTCTCTGGCCGCTACCGGCAGGAAGGTGCCTTCCTACATGGAAGGAACCGATTTCATGGCTGAAGATTACTCACCTCGAAAGTTTGTGGTCGCCGCCCGTGATCGTTGTGACTACACCATCGAACGGATTCGCGCCATCGTGACGCCACAATTTAAATATCTGCGAAACTATCTGACGGACCGTCCGTTCATGCAACCGAGCTACAAAGATCCCTGGCCGGTTTCAAAAAAATTCCGGGAAATGATGAGCAAGGGTGAAATGAATAAGACTCAACTCATTTTCTTTGGCCCCAGCAAACCCGCGGAAGAACTTTACGATCTCAAAAATGATCCGCACGAAATCCACAACCTTGTCGACAACCCCCAGTTCGCAAAACAATTGGATCAGCACCGCAAGCTACTGGCAGATTGGATTGAGGAGACGGGTGACAAAGGCCAGGCAACCGAATCCAACGCCGGTCTACTGGCCACCCTAAAACGCTGGGGAGACCGCTGCGTCAATCCTGAGTACGATCGCGTGCGGCATCTACTGAAAGAGTGATGGATTCGGTGTTGGATGTCCGGCCTCAGACCTCTGTTGTCTGTGATTCCTTGACCTGAATTCAATATCATACGATCGTATTGTCGTGATGGTAAAAACGAATGGCCACCCCGGAAAAAAAAGGAATCCGGTATCGTCGGTTATTTCCATCACTTTCATTTTGTTGTTAAGGTGCTTCCTTACGAATACCACAGCGGCGGAAGGACTGACTGAGCAATGGCCTCAGGTATGGGAGGATTACAGTCGCACCTATTCGTATTTTTCTCATAAGAAAATCAACTGGGATCAGGTGTGGTCGGAGCACATCAACGATTTCGATTCGATCACGGATCCCGCAGATTTCGCGATTCATTTAAGATCCTGCGGGACGGGCATGTCTATATCCGCAAGCCCAACGGCGAATTCATCGGATATCAGTCACCGATCACCGTCAATTTTCATCCGACCAAACTGCTTTTCGACCGCTACCTAATTGACATGGACAGTTCCTACGAAAATCTCAACAATGCAGGCGTGGTCGCTCACGCCCGGGTGGAGGGGAATTTCGCACATATCGTTGTATTGACTCTGGGGTCAACATTCACTGAAAACGTGAGCGAAGACGATCTGGATGCCTTAATCGCACACTATCCGGATGCAAACGGCATCATCCTGGACTTGAGAGTCAACAGTGGTGGAAATGAGAATAATGCTCTACACCTTGTCAGCCACCTGACTACCGAATCGAGAGTATACAGTTATGTGCGCCACCGCATTCCCGGTGAGGACCGAAACGCGTTTACAGAGTTTCTGTCCAAGGTGATTTCCGTCAGCCAGGGAACTCATTTTGAGGGGCCCGTGGTGGCATTGACCGGAGAGGCAACCGTGAGTTCCGCAGAAGCTTTCGCTCTCATGATTCGGGCACTTCCCAACGGAATTCTAATGGGAGATGTCACCCGAGGCTCGAGCGGGAATCCCGTGATCAGGGAACTACCCGACCTGGGTATTCAATACAGCATATCCACCTGGATGGCCTTCGACGCCGACCGGCAGCCACTGGAGGATTTCGGTCTGTACCCTGATATATGGATAGCCCCGGAAAACAGCTATGATGAAGAAAGGGACTACGTGTTGGAACGAGCCATTGAATGGCTGAAGACAGGCAGCGGCAACACAGTAGGGATTCCTGATCGTTGGGCAGCTCAACATCAGTTGATACTGACGGCACAGTCCGATGCAGATAGGGACGGATTCCTGGATCGTGACGAATACCTTGCCGGCACTGACCCCAAAGACCCACTTTCCCAACTGCATCTAACTTCCATTCAGCCCCATCCCTCAGGTGAGGGTTTGGAGATCCGCTGGCAGGGAGTGGAAGGAAAACGCTATCGTCTGCGCCGAAGCTCAAATCCCACTCTCTCTCCCTTACTGGAAACGGTCGTTCAGGACACTATCGAAGGGAAGGCACCAGAAACTACGTTTACAGACAGAGGCATCAGTGCCACTGACTTAGGATCCTGGTTTTATCAAGTGGAAGTGGTCGTGGATGAGTGATTCTCAGCACGGTGTGGATTTGTTTATGACTCCTCAAGGTCTAAGTTTTGAATAATCCCATTGCTTTGGAGTCGAAAAAGAAAAACCACCACACGAGCAAGAATCCAGAACCGCGATTTTTTGAAAACAAAGTGAATTGTAAACTTCCATACGGAATTGCAAGATGGGCTTGGGTAATCCTTTTGGTTCCTGCAACCTTAATCGTCTATGGAGAGGAAGACGCCTCCTCTTCAGATACCAAGGCGATCACATTCATCTCCAAGTATTGTCTCGATTGCCACAGTCCACCTAAACCGAAAGCGAAACTGGACCTGTCTCGATTTAAAACACTGAAAAGTATCTCAGCTGAACCGATGCACTGGGACCGGATTCTTCAAATACTTCGAGACGGCGAGATGCCTCCAGACGATCACGAGTTACTTCCGTCTCCGGAGGAGCAGGAGGAATTCATATTTCGGATTGAAGAAACTCTCCTTGAATCTGCCTGTGGGGATGGAATCTCGCCCGGTCCGGCAATGCTCCGACGACTGAACAAAAGCGAATACTCCGCCTCGATAAGAGATCTGCTGGACATCCACTTTGAAGCAGGCCAGGCCCTGCCTTCGGATGGAGCCGGTGGAGAGGGTTTCGACAATGCAGCGGAAACCTTATTTATTTCGCCCATCCACGCGGAAAAATACCTTGATGCGGCTCGAACGGCCTTGCAATACGCCTTCGCCGATACCCGGTCACATAAGAGGTTCCTGATCGCCCGGCCAACAGACTCTACATCACCCGAGGAAGCCGCAAATCGAATCCTCAAGGAATTCCTTCCTCGCGCATTTCGCCGACCGACCACTCATCAGGAAATCGGACAATACCTCGATCTGTTCAATCTGGTTTACATACAAGATCCTTCTTTCATTGAAGCCATGAAATTGACATTTGAAGCGGTCCTGGTATCCCCGAATTTCCTTTTTATTGCCGAAGTCCCGAATCCGGAACCGGAACCGAGGTTGCTGGAGGATCACGAATTGGCAGTGCGCCTCTCCTATTTTCTATGGGGTACCGGCCCCGACAAGGAATTGATGCGCATGGCCGACCAACATCGCCTGAATGAATACCAGACCCTGACGACCCAGGTGCTGCGGATGCTAGATAAGAAAAACGCGGCAAAGACCCGAAACTTCTCTCAGAATTTTGTCGAACAGTGGCTGGGCACTCGGGCTTTGGGTCGGGAATTCAAACCGGACCAATCAATGAAAGAATATGATTCAGAGCTGGAGGGTGGCATGAAATACGAACCGGTATTCTTTTTCAATGAAATCCTGGCAGAGGATCGGTCTCTACTCGATTTACTGGATTCAGATTATACCTACGTCAACCGACGACTGGCGCGACACTATGGAATCGAAGGCGAATTCAGGGAGCAACCGAAACGTGTGGAATTGAAACCCGAAAGCCGAAGAGGTGGACTATTGGGCATGTCTTCGGTTTTAGCGGTGTCCTCACTTCCACACCGAACCAGCCCCGTGCTCCGTGGAAAATGGATTCTTGAAACCCTTTTGGGAGATCCCCCTCCACCGCCTCCACCGAATGTGCCTGAGTTGGAGGAATCGGAGGACCCGGACACGCCACAGACCCTACGTGAAAAGCTGGAGAAACACCGTCTCAACCCAACCTGCGCTTCGTGTCATGATCGAATCGACCCACTCGGGTTCGGATTGGAAAACTATGATGTGCTTGGAAGATGGCGTGACGAGCAGGCAGGAAAACCCATCGATGCGCGAGGAACCCTACCCGGCGGGATGACATTTAATGGACCTAATGAACTCAAGGAGATGCTGCTGGAACGAAAGGATCAATTCGTTCGACACTTGACCCGGAAAATGTTAGGTTACGCCTTAGCTCGCGGCCTGACCAATGAGGATTACTGCACAGTCAACCGCATTGTGGAAGACCTTAAAGAGAATGATTACCATTCGCATAAGCTGGTATTGGGAATCGTTCACAGCGTGCCCTTTCGATATAAAGCCGGCAGGAATACTGACGGGTTGGAATCAAGTGTAAAATCTGAATTTGAGAACCTGGACGATGATTAAACAGACGAGACCTATTTCCCGCCGCACCCTGCTGAAGGGTGCAGGAGCAGCTTTGTCCCTGCCCTGGCTCGAAGCCATGATGCCAACGAGTTCCCGGGCATCAGGAAAAACCGAACGCCCCACCCGCCTGGCTGTGCTGTTCATGCCCAACGGAGTCCGCGAAGATGAATGGACGCCTGAAGGCGAAGGCACCGAGTTCAAACTCTCCCCCACCCTGGAACCACTACAGGACCTGAAAAACGATATTCTCGTCCTGACCAATCTGTGGAACCAGGCTAGTAATTACGGCGATGGCCACTATGTAAAAACTTCAGGCTTCCTAACCTGCGCAACGATCAATAAATCACTGGGATTCGATTTGAATTCAAACGGAATCTCAATGGATCAGATGGCTGCGGCCCATACCGCCGGCAAGACCCCCTTACCCTCTCTGGAGCTGGCCATCGATCCCGTCTCAATCGGCGTGGATACCAATGTGGGTTACACCCGGGTCTATGGATCCCATATTGCCTGGAGTCATCCCACTCGCCCACTTGCACGCGAGACCAATCCCCGACTGGTTTTCGAACGTTTATTCCGGGCCGGCAACCCCAACCGGGACGAAGCCCAAAGAGACAAGCTGCTTCTGGACCGGGTTCTGAAAGATGCCGGACAACTTCGCAAACGAGTAGGTGCCTCCGATCGTTCCCGTCTCGATGACTACCTTGAATCGGTCCGTTCGCTGGAAAGGCGCGTGGAACTGGCCAGTAGAAATTCCAAACAGGATTGGTCTCCTCAAGCGGACATGCCCCCGGAACTGAAGCCCGCGGGCATTCCTTCCGAACATGCGGAACACGTGCGCCTGATGTTGGATATGATCGCTCTGGCATTCCAAACCGATACCACCCGGGTCTGCACCTTCATGATGGGCAATGCCGTAAGTAATAAGAATTTCTCATTTCTGGATGGAGTCGAAGGCGGTCACCACAGTCTGTCTCATCATCAGAGTAAAAGCGAAAGCCTTCGCCAGTACCAATTGATTGCCCGTTGGCATATTCAACAATACGCGTATCTGCTCAATAAGCTCAAAGGGTTTCAAGAGGAGGACGGCAACATCCTGGACCATTCCATGGTGCTCTTCGGTTCAGGACTTCGTGACGGAAACAAACACAGTCCCCGCAATCTTCCCATCGTTCTCGGGGGAGGCGCCGGTGGCCGTATCAAAGGAGGCCGACACATGGTCTACCAAAAAAACACGCCCCTTTCCAATCTCTACCGCCCCATGCTGAATGCATTCGGTTCACCCGTGGAACAGTTTGCAGACAGTACTGAAGAACTACCGGGAATTCTGTCTTAAAACGAAAAGGTGGGGAGAGCTTCACTGCCATTTGGTTAACAGTATCCGTTGGAGTTCACGCTTCAGCGTGTCTGGAACTGACTTTAAAAACACGCTGAAGCGTGAACTCCAACCTTTAGGTGAATCGACGCCGATCCATTCATTTTAGAATCTCCTATATTAGGTTTTCCGTAAATGCCCTAACTCAGTGACATTGCCCCCCCAACGGTCTGTTCGCCGTCCAGTTAGGTCGAAAAAAGTGAAGAAAATCCCCTGAGAGAGAAAACCTGGTGAAATCCCGTTTCCCTGGACTGGGGAGAATTCAGAACTGAGAAGCGTATGGAATGGAACCTATCGTCTCAATCTGTAGACGATTCGTGCCTTATCAAGATCGTAGGGTGACATCTTCATTTTCACACGATCACCAGGTGTCAGACGGATAAAACGCTTTCTCATTTTCCCAGAAATATGCGCGAGTACCTTATGTTTGTTGTCCAATTCGGTACCCGCTAAAACGGCTTTGACCGTACCTTCAACCTCGATATGTTGTTCCATTTGTACTTAAACCGTTGAACCTAATTGCTTTTTCTAAAACATCCAATGAATATCTTGTGAATTTTTATATTCGATTGTAACAGATTGAACCTCCATGGTGTATTAACTTTTAATGATCGGTATTCCGGTATCCCATTTTACAAATCTGCGTTTTGGAAATCTCATCCTGTTTGGAAAAAATTCGACAAAACGACCAGAAAGCAGCCACAGAACTTGTCGAATACCTATATCCTTTGGTAAGCAAAATCGTGCGCCGGCGTATTACCGATCCCGGAGAGGCAGAAGACACAGCTCAGGAAGTCTTTCTCAAAGTATTCCGACATCTCGATCGATTCCGGATCCATCAGGGCGGCTTGGAACCCTGGGTGTCAAAAATCACATACAACACCTGCCTCAATCGAATCCGCAGCCAGATGAGGAAACCCGAAGTTCGCTGGACCGATCTGTCCGAGGGGCAACGGCACCTCATGGAAAAGGTTTTTCAAGAGGATCAGCAGGTGGATTCCTTTCAGGCAACAGAAGCAAAGGAACTCCTGGAAAACCTGATGCAGTGCTTATCACCCAAAGAGAAACTGATCATCGAAATGATGGAATTGGAAGAACTGGATGGGGAAGAAATCTCAAAACGAACAGGATGGAGCCGGGTCAATATTCGAGTACGAGCACATCGCGCCCGGGCAAAAATGCGGAAAAGAGTGAAAAACCTGCTTAATCAAGGAAGTCATGAATCAATTTAACCGCCAAATCAGACATCTATTTCAGGTTAGCCTGAAGGCTGCCCCCCCCCAACCCGAAGTTCAAGCTCCCTGGGGTTTTTCGACCCGAGTTTTTGCAGAATGGCAGAATCAGAAACAAACTGAAGAAAACCGAGGTTTGGGGATGATTCCCGGGAAAGCTCTTTGGATTACCACCGGAATCATGATTCTGAGTCTGTTGCTTAATAACAGTGTGTGGGAAAAGGAGCTGACACCGGGAATCAATGCCACAGAAAGCCGCATTCAATGGATGTTGCCGAAATGAAGAATAAAGCCAAGTGGAAAGGAATCCTCATCGCGGTGGCCGTCTTCTTGACCGGAGTCGTCACAGGCAGCGTCAATTCGGTGGGTATTTCCCGCCATATTGCCAAGCAGAACCTGAGTCTTGACCACCTCCACGATAAGTTGATGGGCATTCTCATTAAAAAACTCGATTTATCACCGGACCAAGTTGACCAGATCTCGCCTATGATCCTCAAGGGTTGCGAACGGTATGGCCAACTGACACTGAATACTTTTAACGAAGTCAATGAGCTGGTAGGGCAGATCAACAAGGAAATTTCGACCCTTCTAGACCCCATTCAGCGAACACAGCTTGAAGAACTCGAGCGTGGGCGGCAGGAAGAAGCTTTGCGTAAAATCGATTCCTATAAATTTCTCCAACTCGGTGTGGATATCCAGGAACCCTAATTCCTTAAAATCCTCAGCCACAACTAACTTCTTGAAAAAATAAAAGGAATGACATCAGAACCAATGAAATGCTGTTTAAACCAACGAATCCTTATCATCCTCTGTGCCTTCACGGGTTATGTTTCCCTTTGCCAAACATTCGATTCCAACTCGACCCCCAAAGTGGAGAACTTCAGCCTGATTGACCACAAGGGTGTCTTTCATGAACTTTATTACTACGAGAATGATCCTCAAACCAAAGCCATCGTTCTCTTTGTTCAAGGCAACGGCTGTCCCTTGGTCCGTAAAAGAATTCCCGAACTCCAGCGAATGGCCAGGGATTACCAAGCCAGGGGAATCCGGTTCTGGATGCTGAATGCAAATCTTCAGGATGAACTCAACGATATACAGGAAGAAGCAGAATCCTACGGCATCGAACTACCCATCCTGATCGATGAATCCCAACTGGTGGCCGAAGCCCTTGGAATCGATCGAACCGGCGAAGCCATTCTGGTCTCCACCGATGATTGGACTATTCAATATCGCGGAGCAGTGGATGATAGATTGGATTACCAAACCGAGAAACCGGAGTCGACCCAGAAGTATTTGGTGAATGCCATCGATGCGCTATTGAACAACCAGCGTATTCCAGAAAAAAAGACAGTGGCGCGGGGCTGCCGGGTATTCATCGCCCCCATGGCAGATGTAAAC
>DUCD01000367.1:0-14398 GCA_012959985.1 Verrucomicrobiales bacterium
ACATTTCCGGGAACCAAGCTATTGGTACTGCGAAAAATCCCCGCAATTGAATAGTAATCCTGTATTGGGACCGGATCAAAGGGATGATCATGGCATTTATTACAACTAAACCGCGTGGCTAAAAACAAATGCGTGGTATTCTCCATGATATCCTGAGGGTTTCGGAGAATCTTGTAATAGGACGCTGCCGGATTGTCTTTGTTGGAGCCGGACGCCGTCAGTATTTTGCGGGTGAATTCATCATAAGGAGTCCTCTGCTCGATTTCATTCCGAATCCATTTTCGAAAATCCGCCGCCCCTTCGGCTCCAAGAAACTTCCGATTCACCTGCAGAAAATCCGCCCATCTATTTGTCCAATGATCAACAAAATCCTTATTCCCAATCAGGCGGTCGATCACTTCCGTCCGTTTGACTCGAGTTTCTCTCTTATCCGCCAGAAAAGCCGTGACATCTTTAGGCGTCGGCGGCAAACCAATGAGATCCAGATAGATTCGACGCAGAAATTCGTCATCGTTACAGAGCTCCGAAGGAAGCGTTTTCATGCGTTTGAGTTTGTTATAGACCAACGCGTCAATTTGATTGAACGCTGGAGAATCGTTCCATTGAAATCCGCTGCGATCGCCCATAACCGTCAAAGTGGTTGAGGCATACGCTCCCTCGTAACGGGCGAGAAGCGGAGCTTCGCCCCGTCGAAGCGATGCAACCAGCCCCCCGTTCAGTGATTCGGCAACATCCGTATTCCCACTCGTGATGAAAGTTTCGGCCGTAACGTCTCGCGTGGATCCGTCTGGATACGTTCCAATCACTCGAAGCTGCTGTTGATCGTCAATGCTCTGAACAACCGGATTCTCAGGATGGATCCGTATGGACACAACTTTGGGGGAGTCACGATCCAGAGGACAATCTTCGGCAATCCAACTTTGAATGATTCGGTAATAATCTTCTCCGGGGAGCGTCCTCTGTCCCCCTTCATGAGGAACCGCTGCCGTGGCCTTTAACAACATAAGGCTGTCGTCCGGTGAAGCAACATTTACCCGACGACCTGCCAGATCATCCGTGAAAGCCCGAACGTCATATTCCGGATCGTAACCTCGAAGGGAAAGTTTAAATCCGTTTTTTCCTGCCTTGGCTCCATGACACGTTCCAGCATTGCATCCCAATTTGGAAAGAACCGGCATTACATCTGTAATGAATCTAGGTTTAAATTCAGCGTCGAACTCCGATACTTTTATTGGCAATGTAACAGAACTGCCTTCATGATTAAACACCAACTGGGCAACCCCATTCCGCTTCGGTCGAATCATGCCGCTCTTCGAAATTTCCACTATTTCCTCGGTAAGCTCCGATCGGACCCTTCGGGTCACATCCATCTTGCCTCCGGAAGCCAACCAGGCGGTCACGACAGTTTGCGTATATTCAAAGGGCCCGGACAACTCGATCGACTCAGGTTGTACGGTCAATGCGATGATTTGGTTCTGCTCGGACTCCGGCAAAGGAATGGGTATCAGTGCTTTTTGAAGCGCAGCCGAATCCGCGTCAAGAATCCGAACCACTCCATCCCGACCGGCGGTGGCAATTTTTTTTCCATCGGGACTGAAGGAAACAGCATAAATGCCACCATTCACAGATATCGACGCCAGCAACTCTGTGCCACGGGTATGGTAATCTTCCACCAACTTTCTCTCATCAGCATTTCGGGATGTACTGACCTTGGTGAAGACCTTTTTCAGCTCCTCCGAAACGGAACTGTCGTAATCACTACTGTAAACATGGACATAGCCTTTCCCATTGTAGCTGCTGCCAACCGCAATTCTCTTTCCGTCACGACTGAAGTCCACACTGAATATCCTGCCTTTTAATGAAGGATACTTTCGGATGAGATTGGCATTATCTCCGATGACTCGTTTGGATTGTCGGAATACTCGAAAAATGCGAGGTGTTCCATCCGCACCTCCCACCAGTATTTCGTCACGCAAAGGATGCCGACCGACCGCGGAAACTCCACCGGCCAACGCTCCGGGGGTGATCGAAGTTATGTTATCGACAAAACGCTCCGTGTCGAATTCTGTCAGTTTCGCGGTTCGATCACGGCTGACCGAAATAATATGATCTCCTTTCACTGAAAACGCAGTATCCAGAACCCAATCGTCATGAGCGCCTTGAAACAGGATCTCTTCCCCGGTTTTTGAGTCGATCGCCCGGACGGTGCTATCCGAACATCCGAAGGCAATGCGAGTGCCATCAGGTGACCAACTTGCCCCGTAAACGGTGTCATATGTGATCGGAACCGACAGATTAAGTTTTTTCCGATCTACATCCCATATCTGAATTTCCCCCATGCGAGCCGGCAATCCTCCGGTCACCGCCAATCGTTTTCCGTCTGGAGAAAACTTGATGGACTCAATTCGTGCGGACAACCCAATCAAACGAGTCTCCAACCCGGATCCGTCTGCATGATGCAGGAGTACTTCATGAAAACCGGCAATTGCGAGATAACGTCCGTCCGGAGAATAATCCAGAGAGGTAATGACGGGGGGCATTTGGTAAACCGGCGGATGGTCCAGGTCATATTTTTGGACGGCATTGGCGGGAGTATCATCCTCAGCCCCCTCGAGAATCCAGCGACGAATCAGGGTGACAGTTTCTGAATCCAGAGGATCACCTTTTTGAGGCATTTCCACTTCCCCATCTTCATCAGGCGATATCAATTCCACCAAATAGCTCTCATCGGGTTTACCGGGAACAACGGCAATCGCATCGCTGTCACCCCCTTTCAAAAGACGCAGGATATTCGTCATCACGTAATCTCCTTTGGCTTTTGCAGGTTGATGACATCCCTCACAATTGGCTTGGAAAACAGGTCGGATCTGTCGGTAAAAACTTACAGGAGATGGCTCTTTCCCGGGTTCTTCGGATTCTGCCAAAGCCGCAAATCCCAGAAACAACACTACGGTTGACATAGTCAACCGCTTGATGGAATGCAGTCGCCTGATTTTCATAAATTTCTCAAACTGATTAGTTTAGCTTTCCCGGCAATTCAAATGAACTTCTACCAAGGGACCGCTACAAGGGTCTTTGATGCTAAATGTAGAAAGAATCCAAAGGAAAAGCAAATTAATTGGGGGAGTTATCTCAACAGGTCTGGTCGTGCCTCAGCACACCGAATGGCAGGGCTCGCTGTCCTCAGCGCGCCGAAGGGTAGGTCTGCCCGTGCCTCAGCACACCAAAGGTTAGGGCTTGCTGTGGGGGAAATACTCAGCAGACCCTTGTTCAACCAAAAAAAACCCGGAAAAATCGGGTTTTCAATTAAAACTGGCTCAGGCAACGTAACGCCCTTCGACACCACGGTCCATCCTCTTCCTTGTCCTCTGTTTCAAATGAAACAAAGCAGTTCGGATATGATGTAGCGCCGATTCGTTATCAAAACAGTGGAAGGATCCTCCCTGATAGGAAGCAAGGCGATCCTCCAAAATAGCGAGCAAGGCGTCATTGGTGATACCGTTGACACCGTCTTTGTCCACATGCCCCCATTGGAAATGAAGGTCCTGGGATTTCAGAGTGGTAATCGGTCCTTCAACTCTATAGTGATGATGTGCCCCCCCGGGACCCGGATCATCCATCACCTGTATGATCAGGGCCTGATTAACTTCGTCATTTTCCTGCTTGTGAATTACGAGTTCTCTTTTCGGATGCATGGAGGAATTCCTTTCTTGGGGGTTGTGAGTGAGACTGATCGGCAGCGATCAAATAAAAAAACTGAGGAAGATTATGCCAGTTGTCCTTTTGCATAGGGTATAAACCACATTAGGTCACTGAGAACAGAATTCAAGGATTTTCGAAGAAGGTTCATCGGGAAAACTTTCCATCGATTCCATCTACAATTGAGTCAATGCCTATGGGAAACTTGAATAAGTTGGAATGACACAGTTTCAGCACGATAGGGTTGTGTGTTTTCTGAATCACATTATCATCAATCAATCCGATACAAAGGCATCCAAGCATCAATTTAAATGAAGATTATATTATGGGCACTATCCTGACCTACCAATATCGTTACCGGAATCTGTTCATATCCCTGATCTCCCTCATCATGATCTATCCGTTTATGCAGGATATGGACGACCTTCGGATCTTTTTCAATTTTTTCGTTAGTTGGCTGCTGTTCACCTCCGCTGGCGCCATCATTCAGGATCGAAAACAATTCAGAATGGTGATGCTTTTAGGAGTGCCCACGTTCATCTTTTCATGGACAGATATTTTCCTCGCAGTCCATTGGATCAACCTTATTTATGCGGTTTTTCTGAGTTCGTTTTTCGCTCTGATAACATGGAACATTCTGGTGAGCGTCATCGCTGAAGGCCAGGGAAAAGTCACTCGGGACCGAATGATAGGCGCCTTCTGCGGCTACATTCTTTTGGGCATCACCTGGGCCACTTTTTACTATCTCCTTGAATCCTTTTCACCCGGTTCATTCAATAACACCAGGGAATTATTGATCAGCTCAGGTGAAAGTTCTCTACCTCGAATTACGGTTGAATTGGCCGATTTTGTTTATTTCAGTCTTGTCACTCTCACAACCCTGGGATATGGCGACATCCTTCCGGTAAACCGTCAGGCCAAATCCCTCGCGATTATGGAGGCAATGGCGGGGGTGATGTACCTCGCGGTGCTGGTAGCTCGGTTCGCAAACAACCTGGTGCTGGATCAGTCAAAACAGGATCCTACTCAATCCAATCGTTCCCAAAGCCCGGCATCGGAATAATATCACCCCCCCGGTAAGGGCGTGTTTTGCATGATGGGCAAGCCGATGAAGAATTTAATGATGAGGGCATTCAAGAGATCGACAAAAAAGGCACCCACAAGTGGGACAATTAGAAATGCCTTAAACGACGGACCGTACTTGGACGTCACCGCACTCATGTTGGCAATGGCAACCGGGGTCGCGCCAAGACCAAGTCCTATGAATCCTCCGCAAATGACAGCGGCGTCATAGTCCTTGCCCATTACTCGAAAGACTACAAATGTAGCAAACAGACTAATGACGACGACTTGAACGAAAACCACGAACATTATTGTGTTCAATGCGCTGGCGAGAGAGTTCAGATCCATACTCATAAGACTCATCGCCAGAAATAACTGGAGTGCCACTTCACCGACCTTGTCGAAATCATGAAGACTCACTGGCCGCTTGACGGCATCAGAGAAGTTGGTGATCAGGATTCCCACCATCATGGAAGTTAGGAATCCCGGAAGCTTGACGCCTGCAGAGAAAAAGAAACGATTCACCACGTCGCCCAACGAAACACAAACGGCAAGGATAAAGAGCGTGACAAGAGTCCGATGGAGAGTCACGGGTTTGAGTGTTGATTGAACCTGATTGCCCTTGCCCGATAAACTTGAATCTGTTCCGGAAGAAGGTGTCAGTTGGTACTTCTTAATGAAGAACTCGGTGATCGGGCCGCCAATAACGCCTCCGGCGATCAGGCCGAAAGTGGCAAACGCAATACCAATTTCGCCGGCATTAAGAAGCCCCGCAGCATCCGCTTCCTGTCCCCACGCGATCGCCGTTCCATGACCGCCGGCGAAGGAAACACTCCCTGCGAACAGTCCGTATCCTGGATGAGAGCCTAATCCCAAGGCCAATAAGACCCCAGTTAGGTTTTGAACGACCAAGAAAACGGCGGCACATCCGACAAGTATACCCAGTGGTTTGCCTCCTGATTTAAGACGGGAAAATTTAGCGGTGAGACCGATGGTACTGAAAAAGGTCAAAAGAAGCACATCGCGCATGCGTAGGTCAAAAGATACTTTCACCCCACCCCATTTTGCTAGAAACAGAACAATGAATGAGAAGATTAATCCACCGGTAACCGCCTGCGGAATGCTATACTTCTTGAGAAATGCAATTCTCTCAGTCAATAAACCACCAACAAAGAGAACCACGATGCTGGCGATTATAAGATCAGACCCTTCAATGAGAATTTCATTCATATCGACGAATTAAGTCGCACATTTCAACGGGGCTCCGGCGATGGTATTTTGAACAATATGGCGTAAAGCACCGGGACTACTACCAAGGTTAGAACCGTGGCAAATGCTAAACCGAACATGATCGTTACGGCCATGGCGGCGAAAAAAGCATCCGTCAATAGTGGAACCATTCCCAGCACCGTAGTCAAAGCAGCCATGGAAACAGGCCGGACTCGACTCATTCCTGAATCAACAATGGCTGTAAACGATTCCTTGCCTGAATCAATCTGAATGTTGATTTCGTCGATCAGTACAATAGCATTTTTGATGAGCATGCCGACAAGACTCATGAATCCGAGTAATGCCATGAAACCGAACGGCTGATCCATCACTAACAATCCCAGGGTCACTCCGATGATCGCCAAAGGAACGGTGAGAAAAATAATCAGCGGCTGGCGAAGCGAGTTGAATAGAATGACAACGGTGAGGAAGACCAACACCCCGATCGGAGGAATTTTTCCCACGAGAGAGGCTTGGGCATCTCCGGAATCCTCATACTCCCCTCCCCATTCCAAGGTGTATTCTCCACCAAGATTCCATCCTGATTTCAATTGCTCAAACTTGGATTCAATTTTGGGCATAATGACCGCCAGCACAGCGCTGGCTTCGCCGACTCGTGGATCGCATTTAACCGTCAGGGTCGGCACCCGGTTCCTGCGACGAATGATGGAATTCTCCGTCTGCAATTCATTGCGGATCACCAACTGGCTCAAAGGGATTGATTTCCCGGCGACGGGACTCCAGATTTGCGTATACCGCCAATTGCTGACGTCGTTACCTTCCTCTTCTGGACTCCGAATAATGATCGGCAGCAACTCATCCGTTTCCCGATACAGACCCACCTGAACTCCCTCGAAGGTTCGCTGAAGACTTGCGGCAATCTGAGCCCGGGTGATTCCTGCGTTCCGAGCCTGCGTTTCCGCAATAATTGGTCGGACCAACGGGACTCGTTGTCTCCAATCACTGAGAATATCAGTCAAATCAGGCTCGTTGCGCAGCTCTTGCTGAATCGCCGCGGAGAATTTTCGTAACTGTTCAGAGTCCGGCCCGCTTATCCGCATCTGGATTTTTGAAGGATCTCCTGGACCCAGGACAAATTTTCTCGAGAAACTTTGTGAATCGGCAAAATTCCGGTTCATGTAGTCCTGTATTTCTTCACGTAATTCGTCGATCTTTCGATAATCATCAACTCCGACCAGTAGAAGACCATAGGCACTATTCGGGTCTTCCGGGGTGTAGGTCAAAAGAAACCGCATTGCCCCCTGCCCCACGATACCGGTAACATCAGTGATGCCTTTCTCTTTCATTTCAAGGCTTTGCAGGTATTTTGAAACCGCAAGTAAATCCTGCTCGGTGCGGGAAATATGAGTTCCCTGTGGCAACCAGTAATGAATCATGAACTGAGGGCGCGTGGAGGGTGGAAAAAAACTCTTCTTAACCGAACCAAACCCCATGAATGCCAAAACCAGCATTCCAACTAAAACCAGTAAAGTGGACCATCGCCACTTCATGGAAAACACCAGAAGCCCCTTGTACATTTGAAATAAAGCACCCCCATAGGGATCCACATTCGAGTGTTTCTTGTCATCGGATTCCGGCACATTCACTTTAAGGAACATCACTCCCAGCACCGGAGTAATGGTCACCGCCAGAACCCAACTCAGTAGAAGAGAATATAGAATCACTTGAAAAAGGGATCGGCAGAATTCACCGGTCGAATCCTGAGACACTCCTATCGCGGCAAAGGCAAGAATCGCGACAACGGTTGCGCCGAACAATGGCATGATTGTCTGACCGACAATCTGGGATGCCGCCTTCACTCGGCCCATGCCTCGCTGCAAGTTGACCAGAATTCCTTCAACAACCACGATGGCGTTGTCCACTAACATTCCCAGCGCAATAATCAATGCCCCCAAGCTGATCCGTTCCAGCATCACCCCCTTGATCAACATCACAATGAATGTTGCCAGTACTGTAAGAAGAAGAATAACCCCGATCAGGATTCCACTCCGAAATCCCATGGCAAACATGAGAATACCCACAACAATTGCCAGTGCTTCGGCCAAACTGATGACAACGGCGTTGATGGAAATGATAACGGCGGCGGATTGCAACGAAATCACCCCAACTTCAATTCCAATCGGCATTTTTTCTTGAAGTTCTGCAGCACGACGACTCAAGGCATTCCCCATCGTCACCACATTTCCACCGGATACTGTCGAAATTCCCAGTGCCACTGCCCGTCGGCCATTGAAATGTACAATACTCCTGGGAGGATCCACGTACCCCCTCTTGATCTGAGCTATATCCTTCAGACGAAGCTTGGTAGCTGTCCCGTCATTCTGAAGAATCTGGAGATTTCCGATGTCCTCTATGGACGAAAACTCGCCGGAGGGCTGGATTCGAATGTATTGATCTCCAACTTTCACCCGACCTCCGGAACGAATTTGATTCTGTCCGGACAAGGTATTGTAGATTAATTCAGGAGAAATCCCCAACTGAGCCAGGCGAGCTCTGGAAATTTCAACGTAGACCCTCTCCTGCTGATCCCCCATAATAGTAATCTTCCCAACGTCCTGCACCATCAACAGTTCCCGACGCAAGGTCTTGGCATACTCAAACAAGTCGGCATAGGAATACCCATCCCCGAAAAGAGCCAGATAAACTCCGAAAACATCACCGTAATCATCATTGACAATGGAAGGAGAAGCGCCGGGCGGCAACTGACTCTGCACATCGGTGACTTTACGTCTTAACTCATCCCAGACCTGAGGCAGTGAGTTCTTGTCGTATTTGTCTTTTATATCGACCAGAACGATTGATCGACCCGGTTCTGAAATACTCTTCACCAGATCGATCTGCCCCAATTGCTGGACGGCTGTTTCAATGGCATCGGTAACCTCATCGGCAACTTCCTGAGCAGTGGCTCCGGGGTACATCGTGACGACCTGGGCCGATTTGATGGTAAATTCCGGGTCCTCTAAACGACCGAGATTGAGATAGGAATAGAACCCTCCTACGATGATCAGAGCGGTCATGACCAAAGAAATGGTCTTGTAGCGAATAGAGGCCTCGGCGATGTTCATTGGAAAATAGAATCAGGAACGTGTATCCAAAAGTTTGACTTTCTGCCCTTCACGAAGGATATGAACCCCTGCTGTGGCAATGCGATCACCTATCTTTAAGCCCTCCGTAATCACCACATTGTTTTTTGAAGGATCTTTTACTTTAACGAATCGTTTCTTGACGGTGTAAACCTCGGATCCACTTTCCTCTACCAACCAAACGAAATACTCGTTGTCAGCCTCATCGACCGGCACGAAATTCAGAGGTAACAGAAACTCCATGGTATCGGTGATCGTTGGATTAACCGATGTCTCATGGACAGTGACCGTCATGCCGGGCAACACCATCAAATCAGTGGGAGCCTGCATGGTGAACGTGACTTTGTAGGTCTGAGTTGCCGGGTCGGCGTCCGTGGAGAATTCCTTGATCACCGTGGGGAAACCCTTTTCAGGAAGCGAATCAAAATACACGGAATAGGTCCAATCGGTTTTCACCAGGCCCCGTTTCACCTGAAGGACACGCTGCTCCGGAATGTTAACATCGATATCCAATTCCACAACGCTTTGAAAACTCAATATGGGCTGCTTCGCTCGGATATTTTCAAAATCCTCGAAATAAGTATTGGCAACCACTCCGTCGAACGGAGCAATCATATCCGTCTCACCCAGGGCTCTCTGCTGGATCTTCACCTTGGCTTTGGCAATGTCGAAAGTCGCCTGAGCATCACTGACATCCTGTTGAGATACCGCGTTGGTTTTGGCGGCCTCTTTAACTCTTTCCAGTTGAGCCAACGCTCGATCCTTCTCGGCTATGGCGGCAGCCAATATATTCTGATAGTCCTGCTTATCCAGCCGCGCCAATACAGTGCCTTTTTTCACCCTGGACCCTCTGCGAACTACCCGATTGGTCACACTGCTGTTCTCCAAAATTTGTTCGGCAACCGCAAAGTTCATGACTCCCTGTACTTCAAACGACAACTCAACCTGACGACTGGGTCGAATCGTTCCAGGATATTTACCTCCTCCGGAACCGAAAGCAGACTCAAGCACCAGCGTTTTCAACGGGCGAATCAGTTCCGTTTTAACCTCCGGAGTTTTCTTCCAATCCATCAGAAATACAGACAGTACCGCTGCGAACATCAGAACACCTCCGATTATCTTTCCTATCAAGCGGGATTTTTTTTGATTGTCGATCATGTAAGATTAATTTGATTATAAGATACCGTCGCTGGAAATCAGTTTAATTCTCTGTATCATCTTCACCTTCAGCATCAACCGAAGAAGCAGTAATCGTCCGCGGCACCTCCAGCCACCCACCTCCCAGTGATTTGTATATACGGACCTGATCCAATGACAGGGACCCTTTGCTGACCGCCATTTCATCCTGCTGTAGAAACAGCGTACGTTCCATATCCAGGACATTCTGAAAATCGGTCAATCCGGTCTTATAAAGGGTCTTTACTAGATCCACCGATTTTTTTGCTGCGGTCACCGCTCTTTCCAGTGCCTTGAGCCGATCCTGTTCCTGAGCAAACGCTACCAGGGAATTCTCGACTTCTTCCAGAGCGGAAAGCACCGTTTGCTCATAGAAATGCATAGATTGCATGGCTCGGGCGTCTTCAGCCCGAATGACGCTGCGGACCCGGCCACCGTTAAACAGATTCCATCGCATTGAAGGTCCCAGCGAATAAGCCAGACTGCCTGCATTGAAGACATCCTTCACCTGTGTCGCGTCCAGGGTAAAGGAACCCAACAATGAAAATTGTGGATAAAGATCGGCGGTTGCCACACCGATTCGAGCGGTCTGTGCTGCCAACTCCCGCTCGGCCCTTCTCAGGTCGGGGCGTTGTCGCATCAGATCGGCCGGCAATCCAAGAAGCGGATTTGCATGGGATTCGGGAATCCCGCCCTCAACGCTCAGTTGCTCATGCAGGGCAGATGGATGCGTTCCCAACAGTACTCCCAATCGGTTCAGGGTTTGAATCAGAAAGATCCGCATAACGGGAATGCTTGATTCAGTCCGAGCGAGGTTCAATTCAGCTTGGCTGACATCCAGATCGGGGGCTAATCCAGCCTTGTTTCTATCCCGGGTCAATTTGAGGGTTTCAGATTGAGACTGGATATTCTCAAGGGCAAGGTAGATTCGACGTTGGAAGGTTCTGGCATCGATGTAATTCGCGGCAACATCAGCATAAAGAATGACCAGCAAGTCACGGTAATCTTCAATGGATGCTTCGAAACCGGCAGATGAAGCTTCAACAGATCGGCGGATTCGACCCCAGAAATCCAACTCCCAGCCAACTCCCAATCCAGTTGAAAAAAAGTTGTCATGTCGGTCGGAACCGGGTGGCATCGTTTCCACGATACCCTCACTGATTCGGGTTCTCTGACCGGATTCCAAGCCCTGAACATCAGGAAACCAATCGCTCTTTGAGAATCCTAGAATAGCCCGGGCTTCCTCAATTCGTGCCGCTGCGACCTTCAGATTCAAGTTTCCTTCACGTGATCGACTGATCAAATCATTTAGGATTGGATCCTCAAAGCTGGTCCACCAGCTATGGAGATTCCCCTCCCCAGTGTAGAGTCCATCGGTCAATGTCTGATGCCACTGGTCGGGAAGATCGACTTCAGGAGGAGAATAGTCAGGTCCCACCTTACAGCCTGAAATAAAGAAGCTCACTGAAAACCCAAGGGCAGCAATTAAGCCCCATTTGCGCATAATTGAAGATTGATAGCTCATGTGGAATTCGTTACCTATGATTACGTCGGAGAATAAGGACTCGTTTGAGAAAGAAAAGTCTTTTTCCAGTTCTCGAAAACTCAGAGTAAGTCATAAGAATATTGCTACATCATCCAAGCAGAAACGAGGAGCGCTCGCTTTACTGCCATTCGGATATGCCTGATCGGGTCATCCAACGGAAAGCGGCGACTTCGTAGATCTCGTCGCCTCAATCCAGACCGCTGACTCGTTTGTCCAGGAAGCTCTGATATTCCGACAGGTTTTGGGCTGCGTACGACGAAGTCGCTGCTTTGGATCGGGAGAGATCCCCGGGAGATCAGCGCAGCAAGTCCAGTGGTCTGATAATTTTCCCCTTATCCGAATGGCAGTGGGGCCCGCTGCCCTCAGCCTGCCGTTTAACAACTGCCTTCGGCCGATGTCCCAGCGCCCCGGGAAAGCACTTCATTACCGAGAATCAGCATCTTTAAACCCAAAAGGCGTGACCTACAATTTCAATCAGGTCTCCAAACTCTTCTCAAAGGGGGGGCCAGCCGAAATTTCATTGTATAGAATTTTGCGCTTGGCAAGTGCAGGACTACAGTCATGTTCAGCCAATTCCTTTAAAATAGCCTGAGTAACGGAGTGTCTGGCTTTGGCCGGGCTGACTTGCCGGGGAATCAAATGATACCTCACCAAATATTCCACACCGTCCAACGAAGTGGCTCTCACCCTCACCGATGGTTTCGGCTCTGCTAATGGACCATTCTCACCGGAAATGGCATGTTGCAGGCCATTGCGAATCCAACCAATCACCTGATCCGAGGAAAAATGAAAATCCAGAACCAATACCAATTCAAATCGGCTGATCTCACCTGGCACCATAAAGTTTGTCACCGTTTTCTCGGCAATGACACTGTTGGGAATGATGACCATTGAGTTTTCCGTCGTCTTGAGACGGGTTGTCCTCCAATTGATGTCCATCACACAACCGATGGTATTGAGCAGAGGATCCGGGGTTCGCCCGTGAACCATAATCCAGTCACCTATGCGGAAGGGACGTTCCAGATTGATGGCAATTCCGGAGAATATATTGGAAATATTGATTTGAATGGCCAAGCCGATGATCATGGCAATCACCCCTGATGTTGCCAGCAGGCTGGTCAACTTTCGGTCGTACACAAAGGCAACAATGGCAAAAAACGCCAAGAGATAGATCGTAAAGGAAACAAACTTCTTGAGCAAAGAAGGGACACTCTGTTCTGTTTTTCGTTCCAATGGAGTCCAACAGAAATGTTGAACGCACTGGACCAGTAAAAAAGCAGGCAGGATCCACCAGAGGAGGTCGAACAGGCGGTTCAGGTAATCCACGATAAATGCAGGTATTCGCGGTATCAACCAATTACCCAGTTGAGCCTCAAGTCCAATGAGCACCCCAAACATGAGGACACATGACAAAGCCCATCTCAATCGGCAGAAATTTTCAGGGTGTCGAATTCGGACCATTGCAACGGAAACAGCGAGACCCAGGATGGCAATCCAGAACCCAAACCCAAGGTAATTCGGTGGAATCAGTCCTCTCAGGGTAAATCGCGCTGGCCGGATTGCGAGACCGATGTTGAAACTCGAAAAACCGATGCTTGGATTCTTCCGGTCGAGATAAGCCGGATGACCGGAGGTGTGTTTTTCATAAACATCCTGAAAAAAGAAACGACTACTCACCATCCATCCGAATTTGGGAGGAAAGATCATCTGTGCTCGTTGTAGCTGTTCGGCGAAAGTGCGGGTATTTCGTGGCAACATGGCAGCAAAATCGACGGCGTAATTAAGTTCATTACTATTCAATGAGGTATGTCGAAAGCCTATTCCCAGGATATGTTCCCCATATAGAGGAGGAAGGTAATCCATCTTGAAACGGGTCTGAACTCGATAGAGTTCATATCGATCCTCGCCATCGAGGAAAGAATCAATCGGTTTCCCCAAATCGATCGGTTCCACTGCATTCAGGAATTCGATTTCCGAGGCCTTGAACGAACCGGAATACCGGAACCAGATATTCAAATCGACTTCAAAGGTTTGATTTTCGAAACCCAACTCGAGAACTTCGTTCAGGCTTAATCCAGAATAAACGACATGACGAATTGAATAGCGCCGGCCATTGACCTCAATAGATTCATCCACCAAATCGGATTCCGAAACCAACTGCAACTGAGTAAATGCCGTTCGGATTTCGCCATTTCGAAAAACTCCCATGACCACCCGGCTGCGCTTGTTTCCTTCGCTATCGAAATAGCTCAGTGCTTCAGGCTCTCCAGCTCCATTGTCCATGAGATTGGAAAGTCCATTTAGAATAGTCGCTCGATCATCGCTGTCGGAAATCGGTGCGTTCTGGATGCTCTCCATGAGGATTCTGGCTGACTCATACCCAACCGCTCCATACCAGTCTGGAAATCCGGAATAAACTTCGCCATAGTCCGAGCGAAACTGAGATAATGCCCGATCCATGTCATCAAAGAAAAACGGAGCGGCAACATGCAGGCCTTCCACCCATTGCTCTGCCTGCCGATCTGAATTCGCAAGCTTCTTT
>DUCD01000367.1:14408-15746 GCA_012959985.1 Verrucomicrobiales bacterium
CCAGGCAAACTAATTCTGGTCTGGCTTCTTTAAACCGCCGGAGCAACTCAACTCCGACATTGGGTTCAGTTAAAAGAATGACAACTCCCGGATCTTCGGCCGAGATGGTTTTCTGAATGACGGAAGTGAACTCCGCTTCCACAACTTCCGAATTGGATCCAATGACGAATTTCTGATCGATTGTGAGATCCACTTCAGAGGCGGCTGCCTCAAATGCAGTAAATAAATCAGATTGGACGGCATCTTCTTCCTGGATCACAGTACAATGGGTTTGGTTCATTACCCCCCGAATATACGCGGCGATATAGCCGGCATAGGTGCCATTGTCATAAATGATACGAAACATCCATGGCTTCCCGGTGGTCACATCCCGATGGGTGGCCGTCGGCGAAATCATCACCAACCCAGCCTCTCGGTAAACTTCCGAAGCCGCCAAGCTGCAGGCGCTGGAAAAATGCCCGATTACGGCGGCGATTTCAGGGCGACTGACGAGGGTCTCAGCGACCTGGACTGCCCGCTCGGGATCATTCGCGTCATCGAATTTTTCCAAGATGACTTTCCTTTCGAGAATCCCCCGTTTCTGGTTGAATTGGGATACATAAAGAGCGATCGCCTGAGTCAAAGTCCGATTATCTTCGGAATAGCTACCAGTATCGGGTCCGACATAGGCGATGTAAATCGGATCAGGGCGAGTAAATGCAAAGAGGAGAAGTGCCAGAATCACCAAAAGGGGCAGCACTCGGGTCATAATTATCCGAGAGTCAAATTTCATTTAATTCGCTGGGCGACAGATTCTTTATTCATCAGTACCCTTTCCACTTCCATCCGTGTGCTCACCTTGGACTGAATACCATATGGTTCATCTGTGTCCATAAAAATTGGTTTTTTCACTAAATCAGCGTTCTTGATTATCCGCCTTTGAGAAAACCCTCCAATATCAACACTCGATCAGATAAGAGGCGTGGTCACTTAAACCGCGCACGGAATTTAAAATCAGCAAGAGTGTCCGCAAGAAAAGACCTGTCCCTTGATTGTTCGCGCGCATGATCTGGTCTTGCAAAGGAAAGCGGCGACTTTGTCTCACGCCGTCCAGACCGCTGACGCGTTTGACAAAGAGCTCTCATATTCCAGTAGGTTTGGGACTGCGCGCGACGGAGTCGCCGCTTTGGATGGGGAAGGAGCTTAGGCAAACCAAGTAGGATATTCCGTGCTTTGTGAAAAATTGTCCATTAACAAAATGGCAATGCAGCACGCCCTTCCTGCCTTAACTTAGTGCCATTCTGGTCTGTCCCGAATAGCACTAAGTTAAGGGGTATCTTCTATCAATTCAGAGTTTCT
>DUCD01000368.1:0-13840 GCA_012959985.1 Verrucomicrobiales bacterium
GTCTGACTCTGGCTGATACAGCGCCAACCCTGAATGAGTTCCAACCCATAAATTGCCCCCTGAATCAACAAATCGCGTTTGAATATAACCTGAAGATTCTCTTCCGATAAAGCATCCTCAGCCGCAGGCAATCCATTGAGTCCCCGTGATGCATTCCCCCAGCTGAAAGTTGGAGACTCTATGGCAACCGCCACTGCCTTCTCATGAAAACCGTTGTGAAGGAAACTCCGCCAGGAATTTTCAAACACATCTTCTTCCTGAATGACTGACTTAAAAGTTTCCCGAACGATTTCGTATGGGTTGGATACCTCAAGCCCTCCCAGGAGAGCCAGGAATTCCAGTTCGGTAATCCCTCCAAACAGGGGCTCGATCAGGGGTTGCACTGCAGCAAGCGAACCCTGCCGAGTTCTGGCATCGCCCCATGACTCCAAATAGTGAGCCTGTGGGAACTGCCAATTGCATTGGGCAGTAGTCTCATCTTCATAATAGGCGAGTCGGATAATGGATTCTGCAGATTCCTGAACCTTACTCCATTCAAGATCGACCGGAGCAGTATAAGCGGGATTGGCCCCGAGGATCACCAGAGTTTTCACCTCGTCTTTCTTCAACGATGAAACCAGATCCTTTAGATTCCCCGATTCATTTTCAGGAGCCTCTCGATAGGTAACCGTCTTCCCTACATTGCCAAGAGCTTCGTTGATGGCGTGAACCAGGACGTGAATTGACTCGGGTTGATGATTGCCCGCAACCACTAGGCAAGCCCCTGCATTTTCAAGGAGATCATCGGCACAACCTTCAATCCAGCCGGAATGGTTCTCCGCCCTGTTTCCGGCAGTCTTGGTTTTCTCAAGGAACCCAGAGGCTTCGGTATTTCCTCGGACGCCAACGTTCTTGTTGGCTATATAAGAGGCCAGTCTGGAGACGATCCCAGCCACTTCTCCCGCAGCGATCTTCAATCGATGATCGGCGTTCGATCCAGTCACCGTCATTCCGGATTCAACGGTATACAGTCGGTTCATGGAATCCTCCGGATTCAATACCCGCCGAGCCGAGGCATAACCCTTAATATGACGGAAACTGTCCGGCTCAAGCATCATGAAATCGTTGTCCAATGATAGAACGACCTTAGCCTTACTGAAGTCGTAATCCGTCACTAAGGAACTCCCGTAAAGACTTGATGCAGCACGATCCACAGCCGAATCGTCAACGGTATCATCTAAATACCATTTGGCTTGGGGCCAAATTTCACGAAGAGAACTTTCGATTCGATGTCTTGATGGCGAAGTACTGCTTTCCCTCAAGATGGCCAGGCCAGCACCCTGCTCGGCCTTTAATGTTCCGGCGAGCACTTTCAACTTATCCAATGCTGAAAGCCGTAACGCTTTTTTACCATCGGCTAAAATGTGTTGGGAACGATCAGGATCAAAGAGATTGAGAAGGGACGCCTGTGCAAAGATATCGGTGCCACGTGTTCCCCCAGGGTGATCCGGGTTTCCTTCGGCTTTAATCGGTCGTCCATCCACCGACTTGATCAGCAGTGGAACAGCTGAACTGCGAGTCGGCATCGCGGTGGCAAAAAACTGGGCGCTGCCATGGGTGTAATCCTCAGGCATCCTGGAAAAGGGAAGGATCTTTGATTCCGGCCGACGACATCCAGTCAACCCAACTCCTGCCATCAGAAACGAGGCGGACATGATCTTGACGAAGTGCCTTCGTGATACCGGGTCAGACGTTTCCTCGTAAGCCGAGGGAAACTCACTCTCTACCCAGTGACGGAATTCAGACGTGTCCGCCAATTCGTCTAAACTGCGCCAATATTCGAGTCCGGATTTTGCCATGGTTGGATATTAATAAATAAGATATTGAGTTACCGGTGACAGGTATAGCAACCTACAGAAGCGTTCACGTTCCATTCTTCGACCAGCTTATGGCCAAGTTCCAGTTGATTCTTTTCCTTTTCTTTCTGTGTCGCACCGGGAGGTTCCCATCCAAGATTAAAAACTTCCGCCAGAGGCCGGATGTTTTTCTCGGGATTGCGATGACAATCAAGACAAAAGGTCATGCTTAAATGCTTGGCATGATAAACTTCCTACATCTGGTCAATTCTCCCGTGACACTTCACACAACTGATGCCCCGATTCACATGCACTGCATGATTGAAATAAACGTAATCGGGAACCTGATGAATCCGAACCCATGGAATCGATTGACCTGTTTTTTCACTTTCTCTGACTAAAGCCAATTTCGGATCGTTGGCCAGAATACCCCCCGTCTTATGGCAACGGACACAAGTGGAATTCGCCGGCACATTTGCATGGGCGGCTTCGTCAACATCCGAATGACAATAACGGCAATCCAATCCCAATTGACCGGCATGAATAGCATGGGAGAAAGCAATAGGCTGCACCGGCTGGTATCCCACTCTGGTATATTTCGGAGTAAAGTAATAATAGATACCGGCAGCGACCCCACTTCCAACCAGACCCAGACAAAGGATCAGGATGACCGGCAGCTTATTTGTCCACTTTGGAAATACGTCTGACATAAGACTTGTCTAAAACTCAGGCTTGAGCAGTTGGTTTGCTCCAGCCTTTTCTCAATGGCAATTCCAATCCGATTCGACCCACTGAATCTTTCGGGTAATTATTAGAGTCACTTAACGAAATAAACTCCATAGTTTAATTAAAGAAACTTATGATGTTGTGACTTATTTTCGACTAAATTAGCATTCCTTTTCGAAAAGGCCCCTCTGTTTACCGAAAACAATACAGAGAATCAAGAAATCTCTTGATGTTTTTTTCCGCTCGGCAGTAATCCACATTATTAGGAAAACTTAATCATCTTTCTTCTTGTAAACCTCGATTAAAGGGGATTTCCCAGTTTTCCTAGCAGAGATCGGCAACAAATAGCAGAACTCATATGAAATGGAAAACCAAAAGATTAAAAAACTTCAAGACGGGAATAAGACCCGATCGGGAATGATCCGACTGATTCTGATGTTCCAGTATTCCGGGTTGTTACCCCCTCCAAAAAAAAAGGCCGAATGAAACATCCGGCCTCTGATTGAATTCAATGGGAGCTTATACCGGCTTTAATTAGAAGTCTGGTAGAACCCTCTGGCATTGGCTGCCGTGGCAGGATTAATGATCAATGGACTCACAATTCCAGGAGCAGCCGAGTAATTACCTTCAACATCCGAAGAGAACCACAGTGATCCAGTGAACTCAATCACTACATTTCCGTCGGCATCCACGGAAACCGAGATCGTTGCATCACCCGGAGGTGGTGCGATTTCATCCGGCACCGGCAGGAGTGTGGACAAGAATTCACCGGCAATAGGAAGCATTCCGTCAGTGAAATCACTGTCATCACCTGGAAGTTTCCAAGTCACCGCCAGATTGTCCCCGCCACCGCCTTCCTTGGCAATGGCTTCAATATAGTATTTCTGTCCAGCCACCAAGGCTATACCACCAGGGAACATTGTATCGGATCGATTCTCCGGTGCGAACTCGTCACGATTTTCGGTCGTGCCGAAATTCCGTACCCCGGCCCAGGTCGGCTCCAACGCGATCAGAATTGAGTTGCCCGGGTTTTCATCTGTGCTGAGATAGAGTTCTCCCGGATCGTCTGACGCGATGGCAAACCGGTAGTTACCCGTGACGGTTGGATTTAATAACCCGTGAAGAACAGTCGAATAGTTGTCAAACACGTTGCCGGGAGGAGGTGAATTGATATCCCCGCTATTGGGTGATTCGAAAAATGGGGCAAAGGATCCCTCTGAATCATTCCGGACCACAAGGTCAATTTGGTCGAAACCTTGTTTCCCTCTAATGTCAAGTGGATACCAGTCCAGATTGTTGGGGCCTGAATTGTCCCAGGCGATACGGGCAATACCACCGAGCGATTCCACCCAGGCGGTAAAGGCACCGGTGCCACCATCCGTTGCGTTCGGAGTCGCAGCAAGATCTTTAACACCGGTCACGGTAATCTCATACCGCTCACCCGAGGTCTGAAGCGCAGTCGTCAACATAACCGTGCTGGAGCTACTCATCGAAACGGAAATCACCGAAAGCGCTGCTCCGGTGCCAACATTGGCAATCTTGTAATTCGTCCGGTCCTCTGCGGAATCGACGTCCAACGGTTCATCGAATGCGACAGTGGCAGTCGTTAAACTTCCGCTACCCTCGACGTTCACGATCTCTGGATGATCCACATCATTGTCCACCGTCAGGGTTGCTTTTCCACTGAGAAGATTATCAAATGTTCCGTTGGAGTTGAAGACCTCAACTTGATATACGTCTCCGTTGTCTTCCTCCAGACTGACGCTTGCTATGACGTATTCATTGCTGGTGGCACCAAAGATCACTTCGTCGTTCACGAACCACTGATATCCGATTGCCGAAGGAAACGAACCTTCCGCAGCTACGGAGAAAACGACTCTCTTTAATTCAGCTGTGGTGACGCTTTCAGGCTGCTGGGTAATTGCCAGCTGTGCGGTGTCCAATCGAGCCGAAAGGAATTCGCCGGCAATTGGGAGATCCCCGTCAGCAAAGGGTGTGGAATCACCTGGAAGTTTCCATGCGACTGCCAAATTGTCTCCACCCAGTCCTTCCTTGAACATGGATTCTACATAATACTTTCTTCCTGCCTCGAGCATGATGGGAGCTGAAAGGTTTTCCGGATTTGCTGCATCTCGACGATCCGTAGCACCAAAAGTACGGATCCCATTCCATACGGGCTCACTGGCAACCAGAACTGAGTTCGCAGGATCTTCATCCGTGCTGATATACAGTTCACCGGGATCGTCAGAAGCGATGGCGAAACGGTATTCACCGGTCTGCGGTGGCAGGAGAAATCCAAACAGAATGGCATAATAATTATCCATCGGGTTACCTGGTGGCAGGGTATCAATGTCTCCCGAATTGGGTGTTTCGAAGAAAGGCACAAATGAGCCTTCCTGATCCTCGCGAGGATCTCCGGGAAAATTTGCCATGCCTCGAGGCGTCGGATAAATTTCGTCCAGGTTATTATCACCGGGAGCATCATAGGCCAGACGATTCAATCCGGGTTGTCCGAAGTTAATTGATGTCGTGGCCGAGGATAAGGTGTTGCCGGCTTGCGACCGGTCCTTGATATTACTCACGGTGACGTTGACGTCGCTGCCGTCGAGTTGGCTCGTAGTCAACAAAACGGAATTATTGCCAGGCAGTAGACTTGCGGCGCTGACAGTGACTCCTCCACTGACTGTATAATTGCCCAAATTTGTTGCGGACGATTCATCCACCGGCTCGTTGAAGGTAACGATAATTCCTTTGGGTCGGCCTGAACCTCGTACACCCCCGAGTTCCGGTGCATCGAAATCCTGAGTCACGAAAAGAGTCGCACCGAAGGAAACAGCGCTTCCAGCGCTGTTACTCGCTCCCAAAGTATAAACGGCGCCATCATCGGCCAGCTTTGCTTCGGGAATCGTGTACCAGGGAAGGGTGGCTCCATCAATTTCGACACCGTTTTTCGTCCACTGAAATTCCATGGGCTGATCACCGGTGACATGGCCAACAAATGTTGCAGGCTCTGACTCGTTCACGAAAGCATCTAACGGGGCAGCCTCAAACACAGGAGCGCCACCCGGCTTCCCGGTGATGCCATTGGGAAATGGCATCAAAGCACCGGTGGGAATGATTTCCTGAATACCGCCGGGCAGTTGCCAGCCCACGTCCATCCAGTCTCCGTCTCCACCTTCCTGGTAAAGCGCCTCGAAGTAGTATACTTTACCACGTTCCATGTCGACGAACCCGCTACGTTCGTCCAGACGGGCTCCACTGAACACTTCCGTGCAACAACCGGTTTCGAAGGCAACCAGCGACAAATTGCCCGGATCGGTATCCGAGCTGATCCACAATTCCGAGCCGTCGTCACTGGCGACGAACAAACCCACCGAATCTGTGACTGGCGAGACGATATAACCCCGAATCAGACTTCCGAAGTCATCTCCCTGGGCCCGTGGTGTAGAAAACCCTGCCTCGGCATCCAAAGGTAGAAAATCATCGGGGGCGTTGGGATACCCAGCATGGGCCTTCAGGTCGGCGACATCAACGGTCCGATTACCGTCGGAATCGAAAACCCCGTCGTAGAACAATTGTTCAATGAATCCGGCCTGAAGCGGAAGGTCTCCCACCATCACGACCATAACTAATAGTATTGCTGATTTGAGTATTCTCATAGGTTTTAGTATGTCATTTACTCCCCACGGCCGGTGTTGATTTCATACAGCAAGACAAAAATGCGGCATGAAAACGGACTTCCCGAAAGGGAATGTGTTTATTTCTTGGGAACCAATAGTTTTTCTGCAGGAAATCAGAGCAAAAAACAACCGGGAAATCGCAATAAAGGGCGAGTTGTTGACAAGAAAATCTAGAGATCCTTTCTTTCGTGAAGCCCGTTTTTCAGAAATTCTCCCAAATTCTTGGGAATTGAGCCATCTTCCAGAATCCGAACAGAAGCCATCACCTTCTTTTCTCTATCCATTCGATGCTCTCACGAGCGACCACGTGATCTGAATCGGCTGCCAGAATCTGCTGATAAACCTCTTTGGCTTCATCCAATTTTCCACCTTGAGCCAGAGAATTCCCGTAAGCCAGGCGAAACGGGATGACATGATCCATTCGTTTCACCACCTCTCTGAATTGCTCTGCTGCTTGATTGAATTGTTTCAAATCATGTAGAAAAGAAGCGAAATTATAGCGAATCTGCCAGTCATCGGGGTGCGATTTCAAGGTGTTCTCGTAAGTAGCAATGGCCTCATTTAATTCCCCCCGAGTCAAACCTGCCATTTTCTCCTGCAACCGGGCTTCAGAGTTTTGCTGCCGTTGGGCCTGATTCATTTGATCCAGAAAGGGGGGTTGGCCGGTAAATTTAACCATCGCCGCCGTAGTATTGATCTGATCCCATTCCGTAAATGCCAGCGCTTGGGAACAGGTTTCTCTTGAGACCGCAATGGGCCTTTTAATAGTGGGATCCAGGGCGGGCGCCAATTCTTCAAAATAGGCATTGGCCAATAGGTAGTTTCCTTCAAGTGTTAAATGAACATGCTCATAGAAATACTTACTGTCCGATCGCCTTTCCGTTCGGCCATGGTTTAAGGTGAAAACTCGATCGGCGTCGATCGGGATTAAAAACTCGTTGGAAGCATACAATTCGGAAACATCCCGAATGATCCCATTCAGTCGACTGTCGCTTCGGAACTGAAGTGCGTCATGATCCCGGGCAGCCAAATAAAAACCCGCTGCCTGGTCATTATTTCCCAGTTCGGAATGAGTTTGAGCTAACAGGAACAAGAGATCAGCGTAGCGATCGTCGAGTTGATAGGCCTTTTCAAATTCGGAAAGTGCATCCTCATGCTTCCCCTTATTCCGAAAATCCCCGCCATTCTTCAAATGAGTTTCGAATTCCTTTGCTTTACCTTGAGGAAAAGCCGTTACATGAAAACTGCCCAGAGGAGGACAGTCGTTCAAATTGACAGCAACGGTTGAAAGAAGAACCCGGGAATGGGATTTTTCGATAAGCTGCAGCATATCCATCAAATTGGATCTGAAATTCCGGTAGACAAATTCCCGCCGGTAATCATCGGATGCCAGACGCTTGCTTCGGAAGAATTTCATGCTCTTTTTGTCCTGAGTTTCTATAGGTTTTCTCTTATCTAGAATTGCGTGCACCAGCTGACCAACTTTTGTCCTGCGCACCGCCTGGCTCAAACGAAGCAGCCTGAGATTCAGCCCAGGCCCTTTCCAACTCGGTTCCGGAGCGTGCAACCCGATTGCTTCATTGTTGCCCATGTAGATCAGAAAAAAATCAGGATCGTATTTCACACATTCCCGAACGATGGGTAGAATAATGTGGGAATTAATTCCCCGAACGGCCGCATTTATGAATTCAAATTTCCTATCCGGAAACTGCTCATGAAGCATGGCCTCCAAAATACGACTGAAATTGAAAGAGGGATCGGGCGTCCCCACCGCTGCGGATTCGCCTAATACAAAAATCCGGATCATTCCTGGTTTCTTAATTTGTGGAAAACGGAAAGGATGAGGAATGGTCGCTGTCTCGCTGGGCGAATACTGATGACAGAATTGTCGGTTATCGACCCAATACCCATCTTGTTTCAGGAAAAAATCAGTTGGAGTCCCATAGTGAGTCAATCGGAGTCCCAACTCAAGTAAGCCGACAAAAAAAACAGGAGACAGGAAGGCAGTGAGAATCTTGAATACCCAGGTTTTCTTCCTGGAGAACCGGTGAGGAGTTTTCAGATGAGTGGTTTGTTTCTCGGCTCGGGACAACTTTTTTCCAGATGCTCGGTTTCCAATCCCTCTGCCTGCTGATGAAGATGAACCGAAATCCGACATACCCTCAATCTTGGGATTCACAATTCGATTGCAAGTAAAATCCCACCGTCCCGTAGAATGCTAAGGAGAAACATGTTCGGTACTGCAGAGACATACCTGTACGACCGAATCAATGAGGAAGCTGTGGAGAACAATCAACGATTTCAAACATTTAGTCATGGATCTATTCCTCCATGGCTTTTATCCTGATGTCTCCAGAATCAATGAACGAAGAATGGTTGTTTTTCACGGCTTGCCTGCTTTTGGGTTTTCACCCTTTGGTAACGCATCCACGACAACTCCGAACATCCGGGTGGACTCTCCTGCTATCCACAGCCTTGTTGGCCCTGGGAAGCTATTACCTCTGGAATCTCATTACAAAAACCCCTTTTGAGGCTAGAAAAGCGATGCTCAAAGAAATTCCCCGAGAAGGGCGATCAGAGGGCTACGTCACTTCATCAGAATGCCGATCCTGCCACCCGGATCAATACCATTCCTGGCATCAATCCTATCACAGAACCATGACACAGTTCGCGTCCCGGCAGACAGTTCTAGGTGATTTCGAGAATGTTGAACTGAATCATCGAGGAGAGCAATTCCATCTGACAAACGAGAAAGATCAATTCTGGATTGATATGCCTGATGCGGACTGGAAATCCAACGTCTCGAAACAGCGTAGTGACCGGGACTGGACGAAACTAAAAAAGACACCGCGATCCAAGAAACGTATAGGGCTGGTCACGGGAAGTCACCGATTGCAAAAATATTGGGTCACCGGGGAAAACGGCAATATGCAATTCGACTTTCCATTCACTTGGTTGATTTTTGAAAACCGCTGGGTTCCACGAGAAGATTCCATTCTCAGAGATCCGGATCTGCCACCCTTGATTCAAGTATGGAATGTGAACTGCATCAAATGCCATGTCACCGGACCTCTGCCAGGCAGAAACCCTGAATCGCACCACATCGATTCGAGAATGGGAGAGGTGGGAATTTCCTGTGAAGCCTGCCATGGAACCGGTGAAGAACATATCCGGAAGCATAGGAATCCCTTCTCCCGATATCTATCCCATCTTGAGAACGATCAGGTGGATGCCTCAATTTACAATCCGTCCCATGCGGATAACCGCACGGCTTCCCAGGTTTGTGCACAGTGTCACGGAATGAAAATATCACATGATACCCGTTGGGAAATGGAGGGATTCGACTATCGTCCCGGTGACGACCTGGAAACATTAATGGCATTCGTTCTGCCCAGTGATCCAGACCGCGTCCCCGGACTCAAAGATGAGTTGGAAAAAGATCCGGATTTCATGCACAACTGGTTTTGGAAGGATGGGATGATCCGGATTTCGGGACGTGAATTCAATGGTATGATCATGTCCCAGTGTTACAAGAAAGGAGAAATCTCGTGTCTATCCTGCCATTCCATGCATGAATATGAAGATCGGGATGATCAGCTGAAACCGACGATGCGGAACAATGACGCCTGTTTTCAATGTCATCAGGATTATCGAGATTCCCTGGACACTCATACCCATCATCTACCGAATTCTTCAGGAAGCCTCTGCTACAATTGTCATATGCCTCATACCAGTTATGCTCTGCTGAGTGCCATTCGAAGCCACCAAATTACTTCGCCTAATTTGGAGAGCAGCGTCTTGAAAGGGGTTCCGAACGCCTGTAATTTGTGTCATCTCGATAAGACGCTTGCCTGGACCCAAGGACAGATGGCAGAGAGGTATGGGGCCCATAAAGTTCGGTTGTCCCGAGAACAACAATCAATTTCGGCCGCTCTTCTCTGGTTGCTCAAGGGGCATGCGGCTCAGCGGGTCATTACAGCATGGCATTTCGGGTGGAAACCGGCTCTGGAAGCCTCCGGAAATCAGTGGCAGGCCCCCTTCCTGGCTCAGTTACTGAATGATTCCTATGGGGTTGTTAGGTATATGGCTTGGAAAAGTCTGAAAAATAATCCGGGTTTTTCAGATTTCCAATATGATTTTTTGGATCCTTCGGACAAACTGAAAATCAAGATTGAGCTGGCATTGAAGCATTGGGAAAAAGATCAGAACATCTCGATTCATGCAGGTCCCGAAGTGCTGATGGATCCTGACGGAACCATTATGAAGCAGCAAATGAAACATCTATTGGACACACAGGATCAACGCCCGGTTTCCATCACAGAATAGAACGACAACTCTTCCCCCAGCGTCCACTTCACTTTCAGCGGATTTCAAAACACAGACTTCAAGCAATGCCTCTTTAAAATGAAAAGCACCCAAGTGAAAAAAAGTCTGAAGTTTTCCGTATCGCCCCTGCTCGTTCTTTTCCTTCTTTCCTGTCGCCCAACGGATCCCACTGTTCCCAAATCAACGCCGCTCCCCGATTCAGATAATTCCACTTCCAAGGAACCATCGACGCTTACCAAGTCTACTCCTGCTCCGGATCCGGAGATAACAAAGCGTTTTCTCGAAATTGAATCCAAAGCCAGATCCTGGGACCAAATCATCTGGAAACCTGAAATCGAGGCACTGAAACACGAAGAAGTTTTCATTCGTTTCTGGGATGCGCTTCGGCGGAAAAATATGGATTTCGAGCTGGCTGCCACCTTTCCATTTCAAGAGTTCCTAATACCAGACCCGGGCTCTCCTGTATCTATGGAGAACGGAATTCAGGAATACCGGTTTCTCGGTTCACCCATTTCGATTTCAAGGAAAAGGTGGCATGCCCTTCTGAATCATTTCCAATCGACGGGTTACCAATTGCAACAATCTGAATGGCGACACGCCCGATTTGATCCTGCCGGAAATACCGCTGCAGAGTCTCTGTTCTGGGTGAGTCTTCATCTTTTGAACAAATCTCTGAACCTACGAGCGGCCTTCGAAGGTGAGTTGAAAATTGAGTGGTTTCCGTCGGATGAAAAGATGCCGAACTCTTACCCCAAACCCCGTCGAGCCGAATTGATCAATGCCCGAATGAAGACGCAGAATCGATTGACTGGATTTCGGCAGGTAATGGAACAGGATGTCGGTCAACCGCTGGCCTGGCCATTGATCCTATACGACCTAAACCGGGACGGTCTCTCCGAAATCATTCTGGGAAGAAGAAACCGGATCCTCTGGAATCGGGGACAATTCCGTTTCGAGGAAAAGGATTTTCTCGATATTCCCCCCGAATCATTGACCCATACCAGTCTCATTGCGGATTTCAATCATGATGGATTTCCCGATTATATTTGTGTGGATTTGCAGGGCCTGTTGTTCTATCCAGGGACTGCTGAATCCGATTTTTCTTCATCACCCATCCGATGTTTTACCCCCGAATCCGGAATGCTGATGCACCCATTCGTCCTCACGACAGGAGATGTGGATGGCGACAACGATTTAGATTTGTTCCTGGGGCAGTACAGGGCCCCTTACAGAGATGGGCAAATGCCCACTCCTTATTACGATGCCCTTGACGGTTACCCTTCGTTTCTTTTGATGAATCAGGGAAAGGCAAAGTTTTCGGATGCAACCTTAGCATCGGGTCTGGAAGCAAAAAGAAATCGAAGGACCTATAGTGCTTCGTTTATTGATCTTGATCAGGACTCTGATCTTGACCTGGTGATCGTGAGCGACTTTGCCGGCGTCGATGTGTATGAAAACAACGGCAAAGGAAAGTTTGTAGATGTCACCGAATCAAAGATCGACGAACCTCATGTGTTGGGCATGGCTCTTCGAATGGATGATTTCAATAAGGACGGATGGATGGATCTTTTTGTTGTGGGAATGAACTCATACGCGGCGGAGAGATTGTCCTATTCCGGACTTGGGCCTGACGCGTTCCCCAAGCATCAACGAATGCGACCCATTATGACCTTTGGCAATCGATTGTATTTCGGCAATGAGTCTGGATTTCAAATGGGCAAAGTCAGTCTTCAAGTCGCTCGAACCGGTTGGTCTTGGGGCATCACTTCTCTGGATTATGATAATGACACTGATCTGGATATGTATATTGCAAATGGTCATCAAAGCAGGCAAAGCGTCCGGGAATACGAGTCCCATCATTGGCGATTTGATATCTATGCGGCGACCTCCCAGCCGGACCCCGCGATGAATTTATATTTTCAGTCGCTTGCCTCCAGAGTATACGGAAAAGGAACCTCCTATGGCGGATTCGAAAAGAACCGATTCTTCATCAATCAGGAAGGGAAGAGTTTTTTGGAAGCGGGTTTTCTAGAGGGTGTTGGACTGGAGCATGATTGTAGGAATGCCATCAGCAATGATCTTGACGGAGACGGGCGCATGGATCTTGTAGTTATGACTTCCGAAGTATGGCCTGAAACACGACAACGATTGCTCTTGTTTCAAAACCAAGTGGAAACTCAGAATCACTGGGTCGGAATACACCTGCTGGACAAGGGCCACATTTCAAATTCTCCAGTCGGTGCCGAGGTCATTGTGGAAACCCCGAATGGCAGACAGAAACGTCGCTATTTAACTGGGGACGGATTCCGGTCTCAGCATGCCCCTACGATTCACTTCGGACTTGGTAAAGAGAAGAAAATTATCTCAATCCGCATCAAGTATATCGATGGATCCACAGCCACTTATCCAAATCCTGAGGTGGATCAATATCATGCGTATTGAAAGAGGAAGCTAATTCAAAGAGGTGCCTTCAGCTCCATCTGACTTCTACCTTAATTAGCTCCGGTTAAATCACGCAGCCCCATTTTGGCGGCTTGGTTTTTGGGATCGTATTTCAAGATGACACTCAATTCGGAAAGAGCTTCGCGCCTTTTTCCTGTATCAGTCAGTGTTTTGGCCAGGATCATTCTTCCCTGAAGGAAGTGAGGCATAAGTTTGAAAGCCTTCCGGAATTGCGTGATGGCCTCTTCATATTGTTTCAATGAAAGATAGAATACTCCGGTAGCATACAACAGTTCCCAATCATCCGGACTGGAGGCAACCGCCTTCTTGATCACACCGATTTCTTTCTGAATCTCCTCTTCGCCAATGCCACCGAAGCGCGAGCGTAGTTGATTTCGTGCCTTACTCAAGTTTTGAGAATGATCAAATTGATCGAGGAAAGGCGGTTGTGAAATCGTCTCAATCATAGCGGATGTCATTTTCAATGCGTTCACCGATGTGTACCCTAACCATTCCTTGCACTTCTCTAATCCCGGAATCTCACTACTAATTGGCGCGCCGATTTTGGGCTCCAGCAATTTGGTGATTTCAGGAAGTAACAAAGACGCCAGAAGGTGATCCCCATTGATGGTCAAATGCACATGTTCATAGAACAACTGGTTTTCAGGAACTCCATGCGCGGATTCAGAATGTTCAGAAAACTTTTTTTCGACATCTACGAATCGCACGCCGGAATCGCCGAATTCATCAGCGAAATCACGGATCCGTTGATTGATCGCTTCATCTGCACGAAACGGAAGGGCATCCCGGTCTCGTGCCATTTGATAGTGA
>DUCD01000368.1:13850-15628 GCA_012959985.1 Verrucomicrobiales bacterium
TCTTTGTTGTTTTCTTTTTTTTCTTTTCCATTTTATAACTTATATTTTTCAAATTTCTCTGGTTTTCTCTTTTCATATGCTTTTTGTAATTCTTCAATCGATTCAAACTCCCGGGCCAGCAAATAGTGCAGCTCAGCATAGTGGTCATCTAAATCGGCTGCCTTTTGAAATTGTGCAATGGCTTGGGTATGAGATCCATTTGCCTGCAACTCCATCCCCTGCTCATAGAAGGCCCCCCATTCAGTTTCTTGATTCTCGGAAAGGTCGGCTCGGTGCAATGAACCTAACGGGGGGCAGTCACCTATATTTACAGCGATCGAGGAAAGAAGAACTGGAATTTCATGATCCTGGAATACGGAGAGAATGTTCTCTAGGTTTTGTTTGAAGTTTTCATAAACAAATCCTCTTCTCGGATCATCGTAAGCTAGGCGGTGCCGGCGAAAAAAATTCATGTCCTGTTGTCGGTCCAGATCAGGATGCCCGGCGGTGGATTTAAATTGGGACCATAGGAACTGTCCTGATTTCGTCGAGCGAAGCCATTGACGTAATCGGATCCAACGTGGGTATCCGGTTAAGCGATTGGTTTCAGGCCCCGGAGCATGCAGCCCTACCATTTCGTTGTTGCCCATATAGATGACCACCAGGTCGGGTGACAGCTCAACAATCTCCCTTGCAATGGGGAGGATAACATGGGAATTGATCCCTCGAATTGCTGAATTGATTAGCTCAATCTGCTTCTCCGGAAACTGAGCTTTAAGCATTTTCTTCAATACTCGTGAAAATCCATAAGCCGGTTCCGGTGTTCCTAAAGCAGCCGATTCTCCCAAAATGAATATCCGAACCGCAGTCTCAGGTTTTTCTGTTGGAATGCGGAAAGGATGCGGCTTCAGGTTGGTTTCGGGTGAATAGAACTGCCAAACGAACTGATCGTTCTCCCGATAGTAATCTTTGTTTTCCGCGTCCTGAATGAAATACGAGGTTTCATACCCGTATCCGGACATCCTAAGAATCAATTCTGACAACAGCAAAAACAGAACGGGGGCAATAATCAAACCACTGAATCGGAATGCCCAGATCCGCTGACGGGACCTTAAACTTAAGACGCCAGCTGCAGGTGATTTCCGGACCTTTCGCGTCGAACGCTTTTCTGTCAATGTATCCCTGTTTTTTTCAATTCGATTCTTTTTCTGGCGACTTTTCTTAGCCATAGCTTTTTGGAAATCCTTTCCACAATAAACAAACTGAACCATAAAAACGATCAGAATTGACGAGAAGAGCTAATGAGGGACAGGCGATTTATTTTCTGTGATATCGTTTCGATTTCTCACCATTCAGTCCAGGCTCAGCCTCTGACCGAGGCGAGCGTTCTCCATCTGGAGCGAAGACGAGGCGTGTCAAATGCGGGTTCTCCTCTAGAGTGGCTGAGTACCTTTTTGTCGCCATATCTCACAACTTGATCATCCCAGCATGGAGCCGGTGGCGAGCAGATCAGGAATTCTTAGGTTGGTGACATTGGGGACAGGCTCCGCCTGGTCCAGTCAAGCACGCATGATCAATGTGACTGAGGTGGACCAAGTGCTCTAAAAAGCAGCCACCCGGCTTTGTCCTTCGGACTACGGCATGGCAGGTAACGGTTTGAGCCGATTTCCAAGCGCAACTTTCAGGTTTTCGAACCATTGGACTTCCTGGCCGCCTGTCTGTCTCGGAGGTATAATCAAAAGTTGTGTATGGAGAAATAAAGAGAGCGTATCCTTTCTTTGAAATCAAAAACAAAAGCC
>DUCD01000369.1:0-6393 GCA_012959985.1 Verrucomicrobiales bacterium
GCCCAAGCCAACCGCGACCACCGTAATCCAGACTACCGTGGCTTCGGTGAGAGAGACGATCCGTTTGACTTCATCGGCATGAAGATGCAAGTCTGCCCAGACGGAGTCCTCCAGTTGGGACGAGAGGTTGAAAATCCTTTTCTCATGCGGATCAATGATTTCGACTATGGCTTGCTGACGGGCCTGAAGGGACCGTGCAATGCTTTCAAATTTCACCGAATAATCTTGAAGGCCCCGCCAGGCGGATTGAGCCCAGCGGCGTCTCCTTGGATCCGAAAGCGATTCGGTCATTTCCAGATGGTACACCTCCGAAGCCAGTAATTCCAATCGCACCCGTTCCGCATCAGCCGGTCGCAAATGCGCCCGATATTTGTGAGAGTAGATTCTCGCGATCAGGAAATGACCCAACATTTCGCTTGCGGCGTGAGTAGATACCATGTCCTCATCTTCAAATGCCGTGGAGATAATGTCGGTCAACGCTTTCCTTACCCTGGGTCCGTTATGGTCCAGCATGCTTCGCTCCAGTTCCCTCGTCGTTTGGGTCTGTGATACGACCACATCAGTAAAGGTAGAGGAATAGTAGAGATAGAGCTTTTCCACCAGATCGAGATGGGTGACTCGTTCCGGATTAACCATTCGCCTCCGTATTCGCTTCAATGTCTTTTCGAAGGAGGTCGTGATTTCACCAAACTCCTGCAGCAAAGAAACATCTTCCTCGCTGAGATACTTTTGAATGATCACATCGCTCTCAATGATGCTTTGATGAATACTGGAAATCTCGTTCGCCTCAACTGCCAGGGAATCGGTGATCTCGGTCACTGATGCTTTGATCACCTGGAGACGTTTGGAGACCATCATCCCGATGACCAGTAGAAAACAGGAAACAATCATTGGCAGGGCCATGATTTTGGTCCGAAGTCTCATGTTTTTGATTATTTTCATCGCAGAACGCTCACAGGGACTCGAGGAATTGGTCCAGACTGAGGCCGACTTGTCGCATCAGGACCAGCACGTCCGACGGCTGCTTTCCCTCGGGAACCGGTAGAAACTCCCAGGGTGCCAGAATATGCAAATGAACTTTGATTCTCACCAATTCCGCCAGCAGCATGTTCGTGGTGTCCAGTGCGTCAGAAGGAGTGATGTGGCCTGAAGGGAAATGGGGAACGCCAAATCCGGTCATTCCCAACTTGCTTTCCACTTTGACAAGTTTGTAAAGATTCTTGAATCCCTCCAGGGTAACATCATGAGGCCGTTTGCCTGGCTGCATCAGTGGCGGCTCGATGTTCAGGGGAATATTTGTTTGATTCGCGATCAGCGTAAGCTCCCTCAAGACGTATCGAACATTGCGGAAAACGTCATTGGGATCGGTTTCACCGGCAATCCCATCCAGCAGGTAGGAGGCTCGCCCCAGATTTTCGTAAACGTTCGAAGGTGACTTTCCTTCAGGCAAAGGCGCCGGGGCAATGGTGGCCGTGACCTTCAACTCGGTTTTTATCTCCCTGAGTTCATGAAGAATCCTCTGACCCATGTCCTGGATATCTTTGGGTAGGATTGCTTTGGTCGGCATCGAAAGTGCCTGGATCTCAGATAAATTCATTCGGTCCCTGGTTCGTCTGATCTTTTCCATGATTTCCAGGTATTTGGCGTAGACATGAAAAGGGACTTTTTTCACCTGGACCCCAGGCTCCCTGGGCACGCCGGTTGCACCCGATGCCTGACGCAGCAGCTTAATCTCAGCGATGATGTCTTCGCTGATCTGATACGAATGGCTTGCGGTGGTTTCAGTAGAGGGATCAGGTCGGGGTATCAAAGAAGCTTCTTCCCCAAACCCGGATAGGAAGCCGCTGAGCGCGAACCCGATAGAGACAAGCAGCAATTTAGTGAATTTCAATGAACTCATTGGATCGTCTCCCATGCATCAGCGCTAAATCAACCCAATGAACTCGTAGGCCCCTCCCTATTTTAGCAATGAGGTGTTTTCCCCCCTCCCTTTGCACGGCGAACAAAGGCACATACTTCTTAAGCCTCTTTGATCCCTGTGTCTTTTTCCTCCCCACTTGAATCGTCGACCCCGTAAGGCTATAGGGTTCGGATGACTTCACTGATGATTTCGACATGAAGAGTTGTTTGGCAATTCTAAATCTCATGACGCGTTCATCGGCTATGAAAGCCCGATCACTATATTACGATATTGACTCCAGTGGAAAGAAATAACTACCCTTTATTTATGAAGAAACGGAGCCATCTGTTAGGTCCTTAAGAAATACCGATTCTGTTGGTGATTTCGATGGCGTTGTCAGCGGGGTGATGCTAATGATCTATTTATGACAGCCAAGCAAACAGCCCACGCCGGGTTTCTAGTTATATTGTCTAACCTTCTTCTGTTTTCCGTATCTTTCGGGGCTGAAAAAAAGCTGCGCAATCAATACGAATTTGAAGACATAGTCATTCCGGGGGCTCATGCGGAGGAATCAAAACGTGCCGCATTTTCTCTGAAAGCAGCCCTTGATTATATAGAGCAGGGGGCGACAGCCTGGGCCGGAGATCGCGCCTGTATCAGTTGCCATACCACAGGATCTTACCTGTTCACTCGACCCGCACTGTCGCCATACGTTGGAAAACCCTCCCCGAAAATGCATGAGTTTTTCGTGAAGCAGTTGGACGAGATTCAAAAAGAGGATCGTGAAAAACTGAGCGAAGGCATTACACCGACACAAATCGCCTACTTGGCTGCCGGTCTGGCGGAGTGGGACGAACACATTACCCAAACACTGTCCTCTGAAACGGATGCCGCATTGCGTCTGATGTTCGATGTACAGTCCGAAGATGGATCCTTCAGCAACATCGATTGTTGGCCGCCTCTTGAATCCAGCAATTTTCATGGAGCCACGGTCGCAGCTATGGCGGCATCCACCGCACCGGGATGGTTGAAACAAACTAAAACAAGTGATCCGTCGCTTATTAATCAGTTCGAAAAACTCAAACGCTACCTTCGTCAAACTCGGCCTCCTCATGATTACGCCAGGGTTCTTCTGCTCTGGGCGGTGACACGCCTGCCGAACCTGATCGAGGAAGAGCGCCGAGAAACCATCATCGAAATGATACGAAAACACCAACGTCCCGACGGCGGGTGGTCGCTTCGCAGTTTTGGCAGCCCGGCATCCTGGGGTGGCGGAAGTCGTGCCGAGAAACTGCGCGCTGAACCCGATCGGAATAAACGGTCCAGTGACGGTCATATGACCGGACTTGCTGTACTTGTGCTTCGGGATGCCGGCGTTGCCAAGACAGATCTCCAATTAAAAAAAGCGGTTCACTGGCTCAAAACCAATCAACGTGAATCCGGTCGTTGGTGGACGCGTTCACTGAATACCGACAAATTCCATTTCATCACGTATAGCGGAACATGTTACCCCATTCTTGCGCTGGCCAAGTGTGGAGAATTGGAATGACTCAACTCAAAACCTAATATGGAAACAGTCAAACGGCGAAATACAGTGGTCTTGCTACGGTCACTGATTCTGTTCTCATTGTTCTTGTTGGTTTGGCTATTCTCTATGGCCTCGTTCGTTAAACCTCGGGGACCGCACTCGGAACGACGTTCATGCCTTGCAAACTTGAAACAAATGGACGGAGCAAAGGAACAATGGGCCTTGGAAAATAAGAAACCGGCTGGTTCTCCGGTCGTTGGCCATGAGTCTGAAATTACAAAGTTCCTTAGAGGAGGAGATCTGCCTCTGTGTCCTGATGGCGGCAAATACAGTCTCGAACCCATTGGCGCAAATCCGGAATGCAGTTTGGACTTACCGAACCATACATTGTAACTTGAATTCTCAGCCGGTCCTGTAATTCCAATTCTGCCAAGCAGGTCTTCCACGGGCTTCTGCCCCGAAGGCCTTCACTGGGGTTGAATCTTATCATAGTAGATGTTTCTGATGGAATTGCTTGCTTAACGCCAATTGTGGATTTCGGTTGCTTTTGGCGGCTTCACCGATAAAGGTTGAAATCTATTCCCTAAAGGAAAAAGCCTGACTCATCAAGCGAACGGGCTTCTCCAGAAAAGATAGAAACGAATGACCTATTTACGCACATTACTCATGATAATTGTCGTCAGTTTGATTGGCGGTTGCTCACCGGGTGACTCTCAGGATAATTCAAAGATGGTGATTGGAGTTCTTTTGGCGGATACCAGCGATCAGTTTCAGGTGTATCTCATGGATGGCATGAAAGAGGCTGCCGACAAGGATGCGGAAATCGAGGTGGTCTATATGGATGGCAAGTATGATGCGGGGCGTCAACTGCAACAAGCGGAGAATCTGATCGCTCAGGATGTCTCTGCTTTGGTGCTGATGGCTGTTGACAGTGTCGCGGCCCAACCGATTCTTTCGGCAGCCAATGATGCGAAGATCCCGGTAGTGCTGGTCAACCGAAAAATTCCCCATCAGGAACATGCGGTTGCCTATGTTGGGTCCGAGGACGTTGTTGCCGGTGAAATTGAAATGAGTGCGGTAGCCGAAGCTCTGGAAGGAAAAGGTCGCATCGTTGTCTTAGAAGGAACCTACGGGCATGAACCACAAGTGCAGCGAAAGCGCGGATATGACAACATACTCAAAAAGTTTCCAGATATCGAATTAGTGGCTGCGCAAACCGGGAAATGGTACCGCAATGAAGCCATGGCGGTGATGGAAAACTGGTTGCAGGCCGATTTGAAAATAAACGGTGTGGTCGCTCAAAACGACGAAATGGCGCTCGGGGCACTCAAAGCAATTGAAGACGCCGGGCTACTTGGCACCATTGTCGTTGCGGGGATTGATGCCACTCCAGAAGCCTTGAAGTATGTCAGGGAGGGTCAGTTGAATATCACTGTTTTCCAGGATGCAAAGGGACAAGGTCGCGCGGCCATTGAAGTCGCGGCGGAGGTTGCGCGTGGCAATCCAGTGGAAAAGGAAATGCTCATCCCTTTCGAGCTGGTTACATCCGGAACAGCCGATTCATACGAACAGCGTTACCGTTGATGAACCCCTTTAATTGATGTCCCGTTGCTTAATGCAAGCTGACCCACTGCTGCAGATTAAAGGCATTTCGAAGAGTTTTCCCGGTGTGCGTGCGTTGGTCGATGTGCAACTTTCAATTCAACGGGGAAGTGTCCATGCCATCGTGGGAGAGAATGGCGCGGGGAAATCCACCTTGATGAAAATATTAATCGGCATTTACCGTCCGGATGCCGGTTCCATCAAGATTGAGGGAGAACTTGTCGAGTTCGGATCCGTCAGCGCGGCGCTTCAAGCCGGTATTTCAATGATCCATCAGGAGCTCTGCCCTGTCCCAGAGTTGACTGTAGCTGAGAACATCTTCCTGGGACGTGAACCGACGCACCGCCACACATTCTGGGTGGATATTGGACGTATGGTCCGGGAGTCCGAAGCGCTGTTCAAAAAACTGGGTGTGGAAATCGATCCTCGCCTAAAAATGAAGGAGCTGAGTGTCGCCAATACGCAGATTGTAGAAATCGCCAAAGCTTTATCCTACAACTCGTCGCTCATCATCATGGATGAACCGACTTCGGCGCTCACGGAGCAGGAAACTTCACGGCTGTTGGTGTTGATCGGTTCCATCAGGGAAGGTGGCGGATCGGTGAGTTACATCTCGCATAAGTTGGATGAAATCCTTTCGATCTCTGATCAAATTACAGTTCTGCGCGATGGCAACTATATCGACACCGTTGCCACCGTAGATGTCGATCAGAATCGCCTGATCGAGATGATGGTCGGTCGGCAGATCGATCATCTGTTTCCCAAAGAAGAAGTCCCGATAGGGTCGGTTCGATTTGAAGTGAGGAAAATCACCAGGAACGGGGTGTTCCGGGATGTCAGCTTCCAGGTTCACCGTGGTGAAATACTGGGTGTGGCCGGTTTAATGGGAGCGGGACGAACTGAAATTGTTGAGGCCATCTTTGGATTGGCTCCGTTGGATTCAGGTGAGATCCTGATCGATGGGAAGCGTGTAATAAAGATGTGCCCACTGACAGCGATCAACCATGGCATGGCCTTATTGACCGAGGATCGTAAACTTTCCGGATTATTTCTGCCTCTCGATGTCCGGGAGAACATGAGCATCGCCAATCTCGACCGATTCAAACGGCGAGGTTTGATTGATCACCATAGGGTTGATACAGAATGTGGGGCTCAGGTCGAGGCCCTTGGGATAAAAACACCTAGCCTGCGGGAGCCAGTGAGTAACCTCAGTGGTGGCAACCAGCAGAAAGTATTGATTGCCCGTTGGCTTTTGACCCATCCGGAAATCCTCATCCTCGACGAACCGACACGCGGCATCGACGTTGGTGGAAAAGCGGAGATTCACCGTTGGATTACCCACCTGGCTGCTGAAGGCAAGACG
>DUCD01000369.1:6414-15590 GCA_012959985.1 Verrucomicrobiales bacterium
CCTCAGAAATGCCTGAAATCCTGGGGATGAGTGACCGAATCCTCGTTATCCACGAGGGGAGGGTATCGGGAGTGCTGACACGAGCTGAAGCCACTCAGCCGCGAATCATGCATTTGGCAATGGGTTTGGAATTGGGTGAAGAGTGAACGACCTATGATAAGTGACGAACAGAATCCACCGCAGAAGGCCAGCTTTGACTATCGGCAAGCAGCGCGTCGTTTGATGAGTGACCATGGGACGACTATCATCCTTCTCCTGATGCTTGTAGTGATGGCCTTTGCATCCCCTTCCTTCTTGAAACTGAGTAACCTGATGAACGTCGTTCGGCAGGTATCAGTCATTGCGATTGTAGGCATCGGCGTGACCATGATCATCATCACCCGGGGAATCGACTTGGCTTCGGGTTCTGTCATCGCAGTTGTTTCGGTTGTTTCAGCCAGTTTGGCTCATCCGGAACAGTCTTGGCCGCTGATCGTTCCCATTACGGTTGGATTGGCCGTAGGAGCGTTTACGGGAGCCATCAGCGGAAGTCTTGTTGGTTTGGGGAAAATCCCTGCATTCATAGCCACTTTGGGCATGATGATTGCCGCGCGTGGAAGTGCCTTGATCTACTCCGATGGACGACCGATCTCAAACTTCACAAGCTCGTTCGATTTCATCGGTCGGGGATATTTGTTTGGAATACCGTTTCCAATTTTCGTGCTGGGGGCAACGGCCATTTCGATACATGTGCTACTGGCTCATACCCGGTTTGGAAAACACGTATATGCCATCGGCGGGAATGAACAAGCAGCCATCGTATCGGGAATCAACGTCCCTAAATGCCTGATCCTGGTGTATACAATCGCCGGTGCCTTGTCCGGTTTGGCTGGAATACTACTGACCTCCCGGGTGAGTGTTGGCCAACCTACTTTGGGTGTGGGATACGAACTGGATGCCATTGCGGCTGCGGTCATTGGTGGCGCCAGTTTGTCTGGAGGGATCGGACGTGTCTATGGAACGGTCGTGGGAGCGTTGTTGATCGGAGTGTTGAATAATGGTCTCGACTTACTTCGTGTTGATCCCAATTGGCAGCAAGTGGTAAAAGGCATGCTGATCGTCGGCGCTGTTCTTATGGATAAACGTCGTCACGGATGATGCCGATTTGCACAGGATTCTATTAGAAAATTATGAAGGCAACGATCATTGGTGGCGGAGTTATTGGATGTGCGTGCGCGTTCGAATTGCAGCGCCGTGGTTTTGAAGTCACGGTTGTGGAACGTAATGGCGCGGTGGGACATGGTTCCACTTCAGCTTCGTGTGGAATTGTCCGCCGTTTTTATTCCCAACCGGGGATGATTGCCATGGCTGATGAGGGCGCTCATATCTGGGCCGATTGGAACAGTCACATCGGGCCGATTGATGGTGATACAATCAACTTTCCACGACCCGGAATGATTTTCTTTCCCCCCAAGTTGGATGAATCGGTGCTCAGAATAGTTGCCGAAATGAAGAGGCTTGGAATCAAGGTGACTGTCCTGACAGCTGATGAGGTGATTGAACGGTTTCCCTTTTTCGATAATGCCTCTCATTTTCCATCCAAGCAGCCTGATGATGAAGATTTCTTCAAAACTAGTGGTCGACGGATTGAGGGAGCTGTTTTTGAGGAGGACGCCGGGTACGTTATTTCGCCCGACCTGGCCACGCAGAATCTGCGTCGTGCCGGAGAGCGGGAAGGCGTCCTATTCCGACTTAAATGCGAAGTTCGCGATATAAAAAGAACCCACTCTAAGGCTTACCGACTCGAAACAAAGGATGGAAGCATCATAGAGTCACAAATTCTGATCAACGCCGGCGGTCCACATTCCTCGATCATTAATCAAATGGCAGGCGTGAAGCTGCCGTTGGAAACTCGAGCCTTGCGGAGGGAAGTTCACTCCCTCAGGAATCCATTGTTCGATGAGGTGAAAGGATCGCCGGTCCCGATAATCGGTGATTTGGATGGAGGCGTCTATAGTCGCCCTGAGGCAGGAGGTCGGGGTATTATTGTCGGTTCCACTGATCCGGATTGTGATATATTCGACTGGGTGGAAGATCCAGACGACTACCTCGAGGGAGTCACCGGGACCTACTGGGAGCGACAGACATTGCGCTTGATGAAGCGCTTTCCTCAACTGGAGCAAGGCAGGCCACGTGGCATATCCGCTCTATACGACGTAACAGTGAAGGACTGGTATCCCATCTGTGACCGCACTGATATACCGGGTTATTATGTTTGCATTGGAACGAGTGGATCCTCGTTCAAGACCTCTCCGGTTCTTGGGATGCTGATGACTGAGATCATTGAGGCCAGTGAGAAGGGGCGGGATATCGACCATGATCCGATTCAACTGACTCTCCCACGGACGGGAGTTTCGATAGATACCCGATTTCTTTCTCGACTCCGTGGAAAGATCGAGACAATCGGCACGGTGTTTGGATAGATTCCTGATTCGGTAAGATTGATAATTACAATATTTCACCCACATCTCAACTATCCTAATTGAATGAGTATACAGATTGGAGAATTCGAACTGACCGTGGTGAGCGGCGGAGAACTGCGGATTGATGGAGGCAATATGTTCGGCGTTGTTCCCAAGGTTCTGTGGCAGCGGAAATACGAACCGGACGACCGAAATCGGATCGCGATGAATACAAATTGCCTCTTGGTTAAGACCCCTGATGGAACTGTGCTCATCGATACGGGGTATGGTTCCAAGTGTACTGAACGACAACGAAAGATCCTTGCACTCCAGGAAGGGGCTCCGCTATTGGAAAACCTCAGGGCATTGGGGATGGATCCGATCGATGTCAATCAAGTCCTATTGACGCATCTACATTTCGACCATGCGGGTGGAGCGACTATGATGAATGATGCCGGAGTTCCATGTCCGACGTTTCCGAATGCCCGGTATTCTGTGCAACAGGAAGAGTGGGATGATGCCACTGCGGATAGGCCTGAATTGGCGGGTGCTTATTTCAAGGAAGATTTTCTGCCGATAGCGGATCAGGACAAGCTGAATCTCCTGCAAGGGGATTCAGAGGTGATTCCCGGGATTCGCGTCATGAAGACCGGAGGTCATACCCGTGGGCATCAGATTGTTTACATCGAATCGAAAGGGGAAACCGCTGTATATCTAGCAGATCTGTGTCCTTTGGTCGGACATCTCCCGGACATGTGGTCAATGGCCTATGACCAGTTTCCGCTCGAGACACGCCGGACTAAACCAAAAGTGCTTAGCGAAGCAGCTGACAAGGATTGGCTAGTCATTTTTGGTCATGATGCGGACATAAATACCGGTCGTCTAATCCGAAATAAAAAAGGTGAACTAGTGGTAGTTCGCGACGCGCTGCCAATCGGTTGAGAATTGAAGGAGTCCGTTGCAGGTTCGTCTATTTCGAAGGAACGAAACAGAGAAGTCGGCCGTTTTCAAGGGCTGCAAATATCCGACCCTGGCTGTCAATTGCAGCGCCTCCCTTCACAGTGTGCGCGGGTATTGAAAGATTCCAGACATCTGAACCATCGTTGATGTCGATGGCGGCCAGGAACGCCTTTTCCAAGTCAGCATCAGGATGTCCTGCCCCTACCAAGCGATTCGGTCCAACAATAAAGCTGGTGAAACGACGGTTCTGCTTGTCTTTCCAGAGGGTTTTCGGTGCCTTTCCCCCGCGGCGGAGAATCCAGCGCGCGGCTTCTTTTCGGGGCCTGTCGACGCCGTCAGGCAAGGCTTCTTCCAGTGAGAGATTCACAAACTTACTTCCTTCGTAACTGGCGTCATGCGCTAAAAGACACCCGTTTTCGCAGGTGTAATCGAGCGATACATATTTCCCGTAGGCCGGGTAGTAAGGATAGAATGCCGTGCGGAATTGGGAATTGACCTGCGTTTTCGAGGTGTTCAGGCATGCCAGAGATTCCAGATCATACCGAGCTGTTTCGTAGACGCCCCCCGCGTTGAATCGCAGTTCACCGTCGATGATGCTCAGATTGCCCTGCAGACTGATGCCATTGTTCACTTCAGAATCAAGGGTGCCTGAGTCATCGTTGCGTGCCTTGATTTCGCCAGTGACCGCATCCAGCGCAACGACGTGTGTGCCATCGTAGTGGGTGATTCCTGCGGCGGCATAGACCGTGTTCTTGTCGACAACCACGCCACCGGCAACGGGCCACGCGTTGACCAGTCTATCGTAGACCGGGATCCATCGGTTTTCCTCTGCAAGACGGCGTGACCAAAGAAAACGGCCGGTTCTAGCTTCCCAACAATAGACACGTCCATCGGCAGAACCGGCATAAACTCGGTTGTTTGCGACGGCAGGTGGATAATAAACAGCTCCACCGGTGAAGTTTTTCCAGACGAGATGGCCCTTATCATCCAGTGCACGAACGATGCCGGATCTGTCGGCGATAAACACGAGACCGCCAGCGGTGACGGGCGCTGTTGGTAATTCGTCAGAAGAGATTTCGACATCCCATTGCAGCTTGATTTGGTCGGGAATAGGAACGGCGGTGCGATCATTGCGTGAATTATTACCACGGTAACTCGGCCAATCGTTCGCATGGATGTCGAGCTTTTGAATCCGGCGGACGTCGTCGGCGACGATATAAGCTTCCCTATCCGGAGTTCCCGATGGATCCGGGGAACTGGCTATGGGGCTCAGGCTTATATTTCCATATAAGGATAGTTGGCAACCGCACATCCAGGGTCCCCAAAAAAGCTGGCCGTTGGCGATCAATACTCCATCCTGGCAAGGAGGACGCATAGGGTCAAAATGCTGGGCTGTATTGGATTGTGTCAGCACGCGCACGGTACCTCCATTTGCCCGATAGAAGATGCTGTCGACTCCGCCGGTTGCTCGCGTGCAGGCTCGGCGTGCGGGAAACTCCGACAGAATATCGCCCGTGGCGTATTCGAGTCGAACCCCCCGTTCTGAATTCTGTGGCCCTGCAGCCCATACCGCGTCATCCCGAAGAACGAGTTGGAGATTTCCGGTTGGGTGTGACCAGGCTAATGTTCCATCTTCAGTCGAGGCGACTACGAGCTTGTCGCGTTGGGGTCCGGCGAAGAACAGAAAGTCGTCATTGCATTTCATGTAAGAAGTCGTAGCGTAGCCCGTAATGTAATGCTGAGCCTTCGCGTTGACGTTGACCGCCTTCAACAGAGTTTCATCGGTGTTGCGCCAGCGTACCGTTCCATCGAGGGCGTTAATCGACAGAAGAAAACGTTCGGGACTGAAGCAGAAGATCTGGTCATCTTTCATGCAGATTGCCCGGGCGTCCAGAAACTCAAGATCCCGGTAGTGCCATAGAATTTTCCGTTCCGGGGTAGTCATGTCAATGGCAAGAATTGTGCGTCCGAATCCAAAGGCAGTGCGGGGGTCACTGTAGTCGTGTCCTTCCCACATTCCCCATGGCCAATGTCCGAGGCCACGCCTGGCAGAACGCTGTTCTCTGACTTCAATCTCCGGATTGCCGACCATGGCGTAGAGGATGCCGTCTTTCATCGCCATCCATTTCCAGACAGGACCATCTGAGATTTCAGGAGGCACGGTGATCTGGTCGATAAGTTTTCCCGATTCTGCATCGATGATTTTACAGGACTCATGATCTCCCAGATAGAGTTTGTCCTCAGTGGCGATCATGGTATTGCGGTGAATCATGAATCCTGGAGGGGATGGCCGACTCCAGAGAATTGTTCCGTTGTAAGAATTGATGCAGAGCAAGGTATTCAACATCGCATTCTGATTGGCTTTGTGTGCGATATGTCCCATCGCTTTGAACATTCGCCCTCCTGCAATAACGGTCTGTTCTGGCATGGGGCTGAATTTGGGGAAACCCAGGAATTGGGTTCGAAAGGATCCCTGGGCCAACTGATCCGTCGATTGTGGGTTGTTGTCCGGTCCATGATAAGGATGCGACCAGTCGTCAATACCTTCGGGAATCGGTTTGATCAGAGTGCGTTCGCCGAACAAGGCAGTGGCACGCGGGCGCAATGCCTTAAGCACTTCGGATTCCGAGATTGATTTTTCGGCGGACGGTGTTACCAGGATACGATCCGCTATGTTTTCCCCAAGATGAATCGACCGGAGAGATCCCCATTCGACAAAAACGCGTGTCCCGAGCAATCCAGCTGCCTCAGCGGCTTTGCGATACTTGAGGACTTGTCCGGAGTCTGGAGATTGGACATAAATGGTGAGCTCGCTCGTTTTTGCCAGTTGAATCGGAAATTCCACGTCACCTCCCGAACCATCGAGAATGGCAATGATTCCCCGGTTTATCCCAATATGCTCCCTATCAATGGATGGAGCGGATAAGACAATCAGGGTGAACCACTGCAGTGCAAGTAACACCAGTGAAAGGGAGGGAGAGAGCGAGATAGACTTTTTCACGATCTTAATAGCGTTAGGCCTGCCTAGGCTTTCATGCAAGAAAAAATGGCTGAGAAAGGAATTTTGAACGCTGTCGTGAATCGGCTGATTACAAGCTGATTACTGCCTGAATCCTGGTAGAGCGAGGCGCACTGTCATTAGCTTAAGATTATCCGAAGGCGTTTTCGGGTTATTGGCCCTGAAGCTGGCCGCGCCGAGGCCGGAAAATGGAAAGAATGTCTGCACATTTCAATGATCCCGGCTCAGCGCGCCGGGCTTCAGGGATATCCTGTTTTTTTGTATCTTCCTTAACCTAATGGCAGTGGGGTGTGCCGTTCGGACGCTGCTTTCCTATGTAGCTGAGTCTGTAGATTTTGTTTCCGGTGTCGTCGCTGATGAGGATAGATCCATCAGGCGCCTGGGTGCAATCGGCAGGTCTACCGATGACGGTGTCTCCATTCTTCAGGAAATCGACCATTTTTTGTTCACCGTAGGGATGGCCGTATTCAAACAGGATTCGTGACAAACGGTAACCGACTTTCCGAGTGGCGTTCCATCCACCGCGCATGGCGACGAAAGCATCGCCACGTGCATTGGGGAATTGTTCACCATCGTAAAACATCATCCCGTTACCAGAGCAATGAGCAGGCATCGTCCATTCTGGAATTGTGGTCATCGACGCGAGTTTGGCGATGTCCGGGCGATCGAGAAAATTAAAGTTAGGAATGTTTTTACCAACGATATAAGGGTGTCCGTAGAAGCCGCCTTCGACGTAATGGTTGAGTTCTGCAGGAGGATTGTGGTCGGTGATCGGTTGTCCGTATTTTTTATCTTCTCCCTCGATACTTTGAGCAATCATATCGATGTCGTGGTCCACTCCCCATATTTCTCCGGTGCCGGGGCGAATGGCAAATTTCTCCGTATTGCGTATGCCTGATGCGAAGAGTTTCTTGTCTGTTCCATCCAGAGCGAAGCTCCAGATTTTTTTTCTTTCGTTGACGTCGATCGGTTCGTCGGTGGCGTTGGTCTGGTCGCCGACATGGGTGTAGATTCTGTCATTGTGAATCAGGAGAGCACGCCAGCGGTGTCCTCCACCGGTGATGGGGAGTTGGTCTTCTCCGATTACTTTCACCAACGCATCGGCTTTACCGTCACCATCCGTATCGCGTGATTTATAAATTGCTGAAACGTCGGCGAGCCAGAGTTGACCATCGTGCCATTGCAAGGCCTGTAGAATTCTTTTAGGATCATGTCCTTCGATATAGTCGACAACATTTTCATAACTTCCGTCTCCATCCAGATCCCGGCATGCATGAATTTTCCCTTTGCGATATGAGCTGACAAAAAGTGTTCCGTCCGGACTGAACTCCATAAACCGTGGAGCCTTGATGGTGTCCACGGCAACGGTTAGTTTGTAACCTGGGCGGACCCAGATTCCGTCGGGAACCGATTGGGCTTGTAATTGAATGGAGAGAAAAAGGCTGAGCGCGATTGCCGCCCAGATCGCTGGGCTTGGGCTTTCAGTTGTTTCTGACATAGGCCATGATCTGTTGTTTTTATGGAGTGTCATCATGATTCAATGGTTAATCCGAATTAGCATAAGATCAAGATAATTTAAAGGGAATGGGGGAACAGGAACATTAAAACTTACAACTCACCTTTTGGAATACATTGAGCTACAGAAAGAAGTGATTCGGTTTTCCCTCTCCTCAGAAATGAGGAGAGGGTTTTAGTGAGGTGGCTGTTGCCGGATTAATTGGTTTTTTTGGCTGCTTTTTCTGCCGACCAGCTGCTCTCAATAGTCCCCTGAGAAGAATTCAGGGAGGCACTTCCTGAAAGTTTCCTTTGTTTCAGTGCGGCAGTAAAAATAGAACTGACCTCAGCGCCTTCATATTCCCGAGTTTCCTTCATAGTGAGTTTGCCGTCCTTGAACTCGACCGATTTCAGATCACGTTCCCCACTTCTCGGACTGATGATTTTCCCCGCCAGGCCCTGCTTGGATTTACTGATGCGCAGTGTGTAGTCAATTTCCTGTCCCTGAAAATCAACGACCATATTCCAGTTGCCGATCAGAATAGGGGGGTAGGGTGGTTTCTGCTTTTCCGCAGAATAATCACCTGCCGAAATTTCAGTTCCCGTCGAATCCAGAAGACTCCATGTTCCTTTTAATTTTCTCTGCTTGTATACGGCATCAACGCGAATGGTGCCGGTATTGCCGTCCCGTTCATAATCTCGTTCAAATCGGACTTTGTTTCCATCAAGCGTCACTCTGTCAAAGGTTGATTCCCGGGTTTCTCCTTTTGAAATTACGGTCAGTTTTCCCTTGTTGTTCTTGATGCTGAGCGTCAGATCTCTGGACTCACCGTTTGGCAAACCTGCCGTGGCTTTCCAGTTGCCCACCAAACGGGTTTTCTGTCGTTTTTTCGAGTTTGTCGTTTTTGCGTCAGAATTATCTTCGGCACAAAGGCCGCCCGACAAAAAGGATAAAAGCGTCACTGTGGCAACAAATCGATACACATTAATGATTGGATTTTTCATAAGGTTATCAAGTAATGATTCCTGTAATTCTGGGGTCAATTGTCGGCACAATATAAGCCCTCCGCAGGAGAGGAATGCAAGCTATTCCGAGTCGGTTTCCTGAATGTTTCGTGAGAAATGCGCTGAGACAGCACATGCTACATCTTTCCAAATAATCGTAACGATTTAAGATGGGTGCGATTACCAGTGCGGGGAGGGAGAGCGTCCTCGCGAGCCATTCATGGATTGCTTTATACATGGAAAGGAAGACAAGTAGG
>DUCD01000370.1:0-387 GCA_012959985.1 Verrucomicrobiales bacterium
ACGGTGGGTTCCAGTCGCTCGTTCCTTCGTCTAACGCGAACAACGGATAACAAGGCGCTGAAACCAGGCGATCGCAGGCCGCAACTTGAGAGTCATGTATCGTAAACGTTATCCCCCAGACCGGTATGTGTTCTATCCTCTCTATCGTTACCTTCGGAGAGGGATCAGAATGCCGGTTGTCCTGGCTTACTTAATGGTGTGGTCTATCAGCGCCGTCCTTCATGCCGCGCTTATGCTGATGTTTGGCCATCCGGTTGCAGCACTCGTATTCGCACTTCTTTTTCTTGGCGGGGCTTGGCTGGATCCGTGGCGATTGTCATGAAGAACCGGCGGAGGATCAAGCCGCGCCGCAACCAGAACACAGGGTGAGCGCAGAACAAAGCGGTT
>DUCD01000370.1:432-15547 GCA_012959985.1 Verrucomicrobiales bacterium
AAAACAAATCGAACAATAGGCTGTAATCAATGGCTACTCTTCGCCGCCACGAGTAAACTTGTGGCGTTTCTTACGACGCTGCGCGTTGCAAGAAATTGCGGAACTGACTGGGTCAAGTGTCTTGCCTACCCGGTTTCGCGTGTCGGAACAAGTCACCTGCCCCGCCGCATTCCTTCTGTCCTTTCACAAGCAAACTTGCTACAGTCCAACAGGATGCGGGTCTGCTCCGCAATTCGGAGAAAAAGTATGGACAAATTAAGCAAACGCGAATTCCTTAAGATGACGTCCGTGCTCGGAGCGGGGGTGGCGGTTCCAGCGGTCGCGACCGGGGACGTAAACTCCCCGGAGACCAGCCCGCCCGCGACGGACTTGGTTGACGAGAATTTTGCATCCACTTCAGGCCGGCATTTCGGATCTCAGGTCATTCATCACGGCGAGCAACACGGCTACCAAGTCACACCTATCAGCCAGGATAAGGCCGCCCCGGGCTACCAGCGGCCGGGCAACCTCAAAAATCCGACCGTTGCAGCGCTGTTACGCAAGGTAATGGAAATGGAAGGCACCGAAGCAGCGGTGGGAGGGCCCTGCGGTATGAGCATCATTTCGCAGACCTATATGGCGTTGCTCAAGCCGGGCGATCGCGTAGTGGCTCATCGCTGCAACTATGACTGGGTGATGAACCTGTTCCGTGATTACTTGCCAAGTTGGGGCATCGAGGTTGAGCTTTTGGATCTGACCAACCCCGAGAACCTGGAGAAATCCCTGAAAACCAAACCCGCCAAGTTCGTCCATTGGGAACCCTACGTGAACCCAACGATGGAGGTGTTAGACACACCTGCCTTGATTAAGATCGCCAAGGAGGCCGGGGCCACGGTGATCGTGGACAACACATGGTTGACGCCCTACCTGTTGCAACCCTATCGAATTGACGCCGACCTGGTAATTCACAGCATAACAAAGTACATGGGGGGACACGGTAATGCCATGGGCGGTGTGGTCTCCGGCCAGAGGGCCCTCGTGAAAAAGATCGAAGGGGCGCAAAACTGGTTCGGGGGCCTGTTGAGGCCCATGGACGCCTTTCTCGTTACGCAGGGAGTGAAGACCCTTCCTTTGCGGATGCGCCAGCACTGCCGATCCGCCCAAATGATTGCTGAGTTTCTTCAGTCGCATCCAGCAGTTGCCCAGGTGCGTTATGGCGGCTTGCCGGCGTGGAATCGCCATGCAGGTTCGAGTTCTCTGAAGGGATTCGGGGGTATGCTGGGCGTCGAATGGAAGAAGGATGTCGTCCACCGAGACTTGGGCAAGCATGTCAAGTTGATCCTCAACGCCACCAGCCTGGGCGACCCGGTCACAAGGATCACGCCGCGTAAAGAGGAAAAGCCCCGCGGTATTCCCCCGCGTTTCACACGCGTGTCGATCGGCCTGGAAGAACCGGAAGATTTGATTGCGGACTTCAAGCAGGCGATCGCGCGATGCAGTTAGATGTAGACTATGCAGACAGAACTCGATCGCCGTGACTTCATAAAATCCTGCTCTGCAGGCACGCTCACTGCACTGACCTGCGGGCTGTCCGATACGCTCACTTCTGCCGTTGCCGAACCTCCGGCAGCGAAGCCGTCCTATGATTGCATTGTGTTGGGTCTGGGGGCGATGGGGTCGTCCTGTCTCTATCAACTGGCCAAACGCGGAGCGAGCGTGCTTGGGTTGGAACAGTTCGACATTGCTCATGTACTGGGCAGCAGCGGTGGCATTTCGCGGCAGACCAAAATCGCTCCTTATCTGGGCGGCCCGAACGAGCCGCTGATTCGCCGAGCGAACGAGAATTGGCATGGCCTCGAAAAGGATAGCGGCCAACAGGTGTTTCACCACTGCGGCTATTTGAGGTTGGGTGTGAATCAGAAACTGGTGGGAGGCAAAGGAACCAAGATCGAACTGTTTGATGAATCTGAGCTTCGGCGCCGTTTCCCGCAGTTTCAGCAGCTTCCGCCTGGCACGAATGGTCTGTTTGACCATCACGGAGGCTTACTGCGATGCGAATTGGCCATCGCCAGCCACTGTGATGTAGCGCTGCGGAGAGGGGCGCACATTCGTGCCCAGGAGCCTGCAACGGATTGGACAACGGATGCGGACGGCGTTACCGTAACCACTTCTCGGGGGCGGTATCGAGCAAAACACCTGGTCATCGCGGGCGGAGCGTGGAACGCGAAGCTCGTTCCGCAATTCCGCGACAAGCTTCAGGTGACCCGGTTGTCACTCGGCTGGTTTGCGCCAGAGAAGCCTGTATCATTCGCTGTCCAGAACTTCCCGATCTGGGAGCATGGCTCATACTATGGATTCCCGGTGCTGCCGGATTTTCCGGGGATCAAAGTGGGGAAGCACTGGAAAGGTGACCCGACCGATCCGGACAAGGTTGACCGAACGCCGACTGCCAGAGACGAAAAATTCGTGCGCGACTATCTGGGCATCCACCTTCCCTCGGCGAATGGATCCATTCTGGCCTTCAAGGTGTGCATGTATACGCACGGTGGCCCATGGCTCGGCCCTCTACCTGATGAAAAGCGTGTGACCTTCATCGCCGCCTGCAACGGCGGAGGCTTCAAATTCTCAAGCGCTTACGGCGAGGCGCTGGCTGATCTGGCCACGGAAGGAAGAACAGAATTGCCTGTTCAATTCATGAGATTGGGTTGAGTGCATAAAGTGAGAACGCATCGGTTAATCTACTATTCCCGTGAAATGGATACCTATAGGGAGCTGTAAATTTAATTGTGTAAACGGCTTAGTTTTGGTTTTTGTCGTTGTGATTTCCTGGATGTTGGCCACGAGTTAAAACGAACAGATGGCGGGATATCCTGGACCGGTCGCCGAAATTAAAAACTGAGATGGTAATTTCCCGTTTTTCAGTGACAGTAAGGTCCGGATAAGACCATGATCTCCGGTGGATCATGAAAAGGGGATTCCCCGGTCACTCTATATTACTATGGCACTGCAATTTGCAGTCGGAGGTGCCATCATACCCTTCTTCACGATCCTGCTGAGGGACCGAGGTCTCGAACTCAGCCAGATCAGCACGATTCTCTTCTGGTCATCCTCCACTTTGCTCTTCTTCCCATTTTTGTGGGGAATGCTTTCGGACCGCTTCATACCGTTGAACAGAATGTTCACTATCCTGAATACATCTGTCGTGGTATTTTTATTAGGGTTCCAGTCTCAGGCTTCCTTTATTGGCATGATGCTTACCTACCTTGCGTTTTATGCCTGCATCCACCCCACCTTCACCTTGATCAATGCCCTCAATTTCCATCACCTCAAACATCCACAGGAACAATTTGGAAAAGTGCGGGCATGGGGATCAATGGGATGGACAATTCCATCGGTTTTTCTTTTTTTCTATTTCTTCAATAAGGAGCATCGGGATATGGAGGTTACTGTATTGGTCGGCATCGCTCTGGCAATTGGGATGACACTGTGCACCTTTTTCCTCCCCCATACGCCTCCTGCCGGGGCCGGAAAGAATTCATCCAAGTCGAAAGGCGGCCACTCTTTCAAGTATTGGTCCGCAGCTGGCAAACTGCTGCGCAACCCGGATTACCTGACCATTCTAATCTCCTTCTTCCTGATATCGGGTTCCTTTACCATCCTTGTTTTTTATTCTCCTCCCTACCTGGAAGACAAGGGGGTGAATCGAATCTGGATTGGACCGATACAATGCCTTGGCGTTGTCCTGGAAATCATGTTTTTCCCCTCTTTGAGGCACTTTATCCGGCGCTGGGGCTATTTCGGAACGGTCCTGTTTGGGAGCCTGTGCCTGGTCGTGCGCCAATTTCTGTATGTCTTTTCCGAGAACGTCTGGCTTCTTTCGGCATCCTATACTCTGGCCGGACTGGTTATCGTATTCTACCACATCGGGGGAAGTATCCTTGTGAATGCCATCGCTCCACGAGAATTGAGGGCCACCGCCCAAACCCTGCTCGTATTTTTTGGATCCGGACTGGGTCCGATGTTCGCCAATTGGATTGTCGGGATCCTCACCCGGAATGATCCGGATAACTTGCATCCGGTATTTCTTTTTTCCGCTATTCTCGCCACCCTGGCTGCAATGGTCATTCTACTGCGTGGCAAAAAACTGGATGCCGCCGCCCATCACCGGGAATCCAATGCCACCTGATCAAAAGGACATCGATCCTGCCATCAGAGGATTTCAGGAATAGAGGTCTATTTTATTTTGAAATTCAGCGCAATTTGCATTAGTCTTCTTTTGTCGAACCAACGCCAAAAGATGATTAGACAATCATCGCAAGGATCGACGGAAAGGATTCATTCATGTCGAGAAAATCAGCTCAATGGCTCGGCGCCGGAATCACGGCAACTTCCGTGACGGCTCTGGCGCTCTATTTAAATGTTCTCACCCCAACGACCCCGATGACGGCCGAACCTGAAAACAAATCTATTCCCTCAACCGAGAATCTTGAAACGGCCACTTTGGGGGGGGGATGTTTCTGGTGTACCGAAGCTGCCTTTGAACTTCTGGATGGGGTGGTGACAGCGGTCTCAGGTTTTGCCGGAGGTAGTGACCCGAATCCCACCTATCACGATGTCTGTAGAGGAATCACCGGACATGCAGAAGTCACTCAGTTGAAATACGACCCCAAATTGGTTTCATTTGAAGAAATCTTAAATCTGTTCTGGAAGGCACATGACCCCACAACACTAAACCGCCAGGGCGCTGATGTAGGAACACATTACCGTTCGATCATCCTCTACCATAACGAGGAACAGAGAAAAATTGCAGAAAACTCCAAAAACAAGGAAGCCGAGAAATTTGATGATGCGATCGTGACAGAAATTGTCCCTTTCGTACAGTTCTTTCCCGCAGAAGATTATCATCAGGATTATTTTAAAAAAAACCCGGATGCGGCCTACTGTTCGGTGGTCATTCGGCCTAAAATCAAAAAGCTTAAAAAACTTACTGAGAAGAAAGCATCCAATTGATTCCTGATGAGAGGTAGGGCGTGCTGTCCCAGCGCGCCGCTTGTGTTGCTTGATGAAAATCAGGGCGGCGCGCTGGGACAGCACGCCCTACCTTCATTAGATTAAGGTAATAAATAAATTACCATTCGTACCTATACCAATATGAAGCCTTCCCAAATCTGCGGGACTTGGATCGCACTTCCGGTTTCGATATTCTTCACAATCAGCTGTAGCACTCCTGCCAATCGCTCAACTGAGAACACCTCCTCGACGATAAAGGTCATCGAAAAAACGGAAGAGGATTTATCCAGGGTTTCTTCCGGCTTTAAAGACAACGCGGAACCGACCGTAGATCTCAGAGATTTTATTAAACCCAAATTCGGTTATCACCGTCCCGATGCGGTTGCCGCAGTTCTACGGGGACGGATTGACGCCTATGCGGCTTTGACTGCCGCCATGAATCACGCCGCGAAAAAGGTTCGCGCACGCTATGCGGAACAACCGGCAAGCCATCGGAAGAATCACGAATTCAATCGATCATCCAACAGCAATGTGGCCCGGGTTTATATCCCCACCGGACAAATCTGGTGTTCCGGAACCATCCAGAAACCGCCCATGGTTTCCATCATCGGGGATGGCCCGAACAGTTGCATCTATTTCGGTGCAGCGCCCGACAAAGACCTGGACCCGAAGGATCCAAGGGTCATGGTCGACCGGGACTTGAGTTGGAGGGCAAGTTACGGGAAATCCATCTGCATCTACTGCCCAGCGAAAATCAAATATCCAGAAGGGGTGATTCACGATGTCAATTCGAGAATAGAAGGAATCAAAATGCAGATCCGCGCGGATTCTGTCGGCATATTTATGAAGGGAACGTTCAACAACTTTCGGGTTATCGGTAACCAGATCGGAGGTTGGGGATTCTCCAAACCAAAACACTCATCCATCGGGGTTGCCATGGTAAGCCAACCCGAAGGAGGCAGAACGTTGGATGGCTACCAGGCCCCGGCAGAAAGCGGATATAATTTTGACGGGGCTTTCATGAACAATGTGCTGGTAGAAGGTCTGGAATGGTTCCTGTGGGGAACCATCGGATACAACACCCGAATCATCGGCAATAATATAGGTGAATGTCGAAACGGACTTTACCTGAGTAATGGAATCGGAGTTCTGGTTTCGTCTAATACTTTTTTCCCAATCAAGGAGCATGTTGCCGATATGGATACCGCCATCGTTTCCAATTCGAAAAGTGTCAAGATCACCGGAAATCTGATTCAGGGATATCATCAGGGCATTCTATTGAACGGAAGGAACTGCTCCATTTCAAACAATACGATCCTTATGAGTCAGGATGTGGGCGGAATCCAATCGGATGGATATGCGATCCACGTGGTAACTTCACGTTGGAAATCTTCAGGAAAAACCTGGGGGTGTGGAGGCCTCCCAAGTGGATCAGGGCTTGGAGGAAGATTCTGGAGTCGGGAAGGTCCTATTTGGATTCGCAACAACGACATTGGCTTCAGCGGAAAACCGGTTCGATCAAATTACAAACCCATTTTCATTGAGGGATTTTCCAATCGAAATATCCGATATCTGGAGGCCGGCAATACCTGTCCGGATCGACAGCCGCAAAACAGTGAAATGACAAAATCTCTTCATGCCGAAAACGCCGGAAAAGTAAAATCATAACTCGTCTTCAAAAAACTCTTTAAAAGAGCGAACTTGTTGAGCAAGCCAGACCCAGTCTTCATTTTCCATGCGCTCTTTCTGGAAAAGGGGACTCCCCACTCCGAACCCGTCGGCGCCCGCTTTCCGGTAATCACTAAGGTTGTTCAAACCGATGCCGCCTGTCGGCATAATCCGAATTTTCGGCAAAGGTGCCTTGACTGATTTGACGTAAGCAGGCCCCAACAGATCTGCCGGAAAAAGTTTCACCATGTCCGCACCCGCATTCCAGGCCCGCTCGATTTCGGAAGGTGAATAGGCTCCAGGAAAAACCGGCACTGATAGTTGTCGACACCTCTCAATGATTTCCTCATTCACCACCGGAGTCACAATGAACTCGGCCCCGGATTCCAAGGCGGATTCCAGATCATCAATGGATAGGACTGTCCCAGCACCGATGTTCATTTGATCCCCCACCATGGATTTCACTTTCTTTATCTGCTCGGTCGCCAATTCCGTATTCATCGTGATTTCGAGATTAAGAAGACCATTTTCCACAACCGTTTCCGTAATCCGACAGACCGTATCAAGTCGAAAACCGCGAAGAATTCCAACAATGGGAAATCGCTGGAAAAAGTCACTTTGAAATGTTGATTGAGATTTCATGAGAGCAGTCAAAATAAGGAATCATGGTAACTTGGCAAGTCACCATGCAGCGGGTGATACCAGCAGAGGGCCGGCGGCATCCGAATATCGGCAATAACCTTCCCCTTACACTTCCGGAAACGAGAAACTGATAATCTTTTCTGAATCGGCCCCTCTCCTTTGCGGTGGTTCGTTCAATCCTCAGTCTGTAGATTTGATATTGTTCACTGAATAATAGTCTCGACTATTTTTCATCAAGTTGAAATTTCGTCAATGGATTTTCAGTATATTAAAACCCTTTTACATTGTATTTTTACCGTTTTACGGTAAAAATACCTTGACTAACAGATTATCCTTTGGTATTTTATTTTCTATGAATACTCATAAAAAACGAATCGTAACCGTCAGTCTCCTCCTTAAACGGCTGAGCTTGTTCGCTTTGATTTGCACGGGTTTTTTCACTATTTCGACTTTGTTTCTTCCAGTCGTGTTTGTGGGATCATATTACACCCCACCTCAGAAAACAGCATCGATTCTCAATACAGAGCCCATCGTCCAACCAACTACCGATCTGGTTGAATTTTCCGAGACCCGTATGATTGTCGAACTCGCCGGCACTCAGCCAAGTATTGGATACTTCGATTATATGCCCGGGCCGTCGTTAATTCTTTCAGAACGACTCTGGTCCGCACGAATGTTCGGTATGATCGCGATGGCGTACATGCTCCTCGGCACCTACCTTTTCTACCGTTTGTTCGACGTTTACCAAACTGGGCGCGTGTTCGACTTGGGAAGTATCCGCTGGCTGAGGAGGATTGGGCTCTGGTTGATGGGAACTTATGTAAATCTGTTGGTCTTCAACTTTTCGAAGTATTACTGGTCGACAACAAGTTCGATTCAGTTCAGCCCAACCAGTTCATTATTCCTCGGAGCCTTCATACTCCTGATCGCATGGATAATGGAAGAAGCTCATTACATGGAGAAGGACCTTCAACTAACTGTTTAACCCCCGACTCCCATGCCTCTTGTCGTAAATCTCGATGTCATGCTCGCTAAGCGAAAAATGCGTTTGAATGACTTAGCCATTGCGGTGGGCATAACGCCACAGAACTTATCCGTCTTGAAAACCGGAAAAGCCAAAGCCATTCGCTTCACCACTCTCGAATCCATCTGCCAAGTTCTGGATTGTCAACCGGGCGACATCCTCGAATTCCGAACATCGATACCCATAGAAAAGTAAACCCAATACCCTCATCGCGCAATTTCAGGAAAGGTCGAATTACAAAAAAACGTAAAGACGAGTGCCCAAGGATTGAAGGACATTACCAACGCTACTCATAATTCCTCAGTTTTTTTAAATGGCAATCCTCGCTCACCATTAAAGAGTCGTTGCAGACGAACATCGTCCGCGCCTTCCGGACGACGTATTTCCTGCGGAGCGACTCTGTTTCCTGTTTCACGTCGAGTGCGGCGACCTTTGATCCAGTCATCCCACAACATCGCTTCATTCATTGGGATCGTAGGGACTCCGGACTTGGATAACTTCAGCTTGTTCATCGATTAATTCTTTTACGTCATTCCAGTTGTCATAAGCCCGATCCATAGCAAGTCGCCTTACTTCTTCCCAATCAGTCTCAACCTCTTTCTGAAGCGCAACCGCAAGAAGTTTCTTAGCACAGTCGCGGGCCGGTGGATACTTACCTGGATATTTTGAAATTAGAATACGCTCGACGATCAGCTCCTCCACCGGTGATACCTCAATGGGCCCATGAGGTGCATTCAGTTTGCGTAGGGGCGTAAGGGCAAGGTTTTCAAAGCCACCTAAAACATCTACAAATGAACCCGCCACTTTCCAACTTCGCGGCCCACCAACTCCCTGCACGCGCCCCATCAATTTCTGTCTTAACCGGATAGTAAGCGAAGTGGTAGCATTCGCGACACATAGATCCAAGTCACCGGAAACGTAGGCGCCATCAGTGTAGAATTCAATGGCGGAGCCACCGACAACAACAAGTTCAATTTCCTCAACCCGAAAGATAGCACAAACCAGACTGGCCAGTTTGAGATGCTTCAAAGTAGGATCCGATTCAGCCGTGATGTCTGCGAGGGCATCTTGAATCTTGATCGAAGTCATGCAACTGAGCGTATCCCGTATCGCGTAGGGCGACCAGTATTATGATTGTAATAACCGAATATTTCAAACTTTCCGACGAACTAAGGGTGTAGCACAAGAAATAGAACAGGAAGTACAGCCGCGGTGAGGTGGATTGCTTGAAAACTTCAGGAAATTCCATCTGTTGATTCCTGAATACTCCGATAATTTACTCGAAACCCATTGGAATGAATCCTGATTGGATAAAGCCGATTTGGAATCAGTGAATTCGGATGCGGCTTCTTTTTCGTGGTTCATACCATTGAACGGATTTGGAGTTTCAATTTCCAAGTTACCAACCAATCTGACACTCACAAGAAATCCTTGGAATCTGATAATTCATCATGCCTACTGAATATCGAGTTGGAGTCATCGGAAGCAGCGATCGGGGAAATTACGGTCATGGTCTGGACCGGGTTTGGCTGGATATCCTGAATGCTGAAATCATTGCCGTCGCGGATGATAACCCAAAAGGTCTCAAGGATGCCATAGGACGCCTCGGCAACCCAAAGGGATATGCGGATTATCGGGAAATGCTGGACAAAACGAAACCCGATTTGATCAGCATCTGCCCTCGTTGGCTGGACCAGCATCGGGAAATGGTGTTAGCCGCTGCAGAAAGTGGTGTCAAAGGAATCTATCTGGAAAAACCGTTGTGCCGAACACTCCGGGAAGCGGACGAAATGATCAGAGTCTGCGAAGACAATAAGGTAAAAGTCGCAGTAGCCCATCAAACCCGGTACAGCCCCATACTGCAGGTGGTGCAGGAGATGATCGCGGAAGGTAAAATCGGCCGAGTCCTGGAGCTGCGGGGAAGAGGAAAAGAAGATCACCGAGGAGGGGGAGAGGATCTATGGGTCCTGGGCACTCATGTATTTAACTTGATTCACCAATTCGGAGGGGAACCGGAATGGTGTTCCGCAACGGTATTGGAAAACGACAAACCGGTTGAAAAAAACAATGTCAAACTCGGCAAGGAGGGAATAGGCCCCCTGGCCGGCGACCCTATTCGTGCCATGTACGGAATGAATAACGGAATAACCGCCTATTTCAATTCTGTCAGAAATGCGAAAGGATATCCGTCTCGATTCGGACTGATGATCTACGGTTCAGAAGGCGTTATAGCAATGAATACCGGATTCCTTCCAACGGTCAGTTGGCTGCCAGATTCATCCTGGACACCAGCCCGAACCGGAAAGGAATGGATACCTGTCAACTCAGCGGGACCGGGACAAGCCGAATCCTTGAAGGACACCGGGCACCAAGCCGGAAACATATCGGCAGTCCTTGATTTGATCGCAGCAGTGGAGGATGACCGTTATCCGGAATCCAGCCTCCTCGAAGCCCGGATGGCAATGGAAATGATCGTTTCCGTTTTCGAATCCCACCGACTTAAAAGGCCTGTATCCTTTCCACTGGAAAATCGCGAGAACCCACTGACTCTCCTTTGATTTGGCCGTTCGCAACATAGGAGACCTTTATTGATTCAATAAAGGGAAAAAATAAAACCACTGATAACACAATGCCGTCAATTGGATGCTGGATATCCAAGTTCAGATAGATCTGCGAGTTGGAAGCACGATACCCGCTATCAGGCGAAAAAGGGTTCTGCCTTCATTCCGTCCTTACATGTTTATCGAAGTGCCGTATTGAGGACGAATGCTTTTATCGTCATTCCGGATCTCGACAATCCAGCTGCTTGAGAATTCAATCGATCTCGAATTTCATCACAACTCATCTTCTGAGAGGTTTTATTCCTATAATCATCATCGTCCCACTTGTCGCAGTTGAAACAACCGACGAGGTACAACCCATATTGGCAAGTGTTGTCCTTCAGGTAACGATTGACTAGTTGCGTTTCCATGGACTCAAACAGTTCTCGATTCCAACAGCCCTTTACTTCGATAATCACGCTGACTTGATCGAGTTTTCGACCGTTCGATTGAATCACAGCATCAACAAGGATATCCGTTTTCTCCCCGCGCCGAGTTTCGACTTCTCGATTCACGACGACTCCCCTGTCGTCGAGATTCTCTTTGAGAAAGTCTTTCACGTAGTCACTCAAAGCGTTTTCCTCTTTTGGTCGAAAGACTTTTTTTCCAGGAATTCTATCCCAAAGAAATGGAGCCATCGGTGTCTCGCCTTGTAATTTGACATCGAGCTTTTGAAGCGTCTCAATCACAACGTCAAGCAACTCCGTTCCGCTTTGAACCAGGCGACGATCGCTATCCTTTACCATTTTGAACAATTCTGCAGGTTTCAAGGGTTGCCACGTTCGTCGACGTGTGACCGCTTGGGCGTCGGCCCGTAATCGCTTTAGCCAGGTATGAGCTGGAAACTCATGCACTAAGTTTTCCAGCGCAGTGACTGAATCCGGTGATCCCAGATTCCTTAAAAAACCAAGCATCGATCCCTTGAAGATCTTAATCGCTCTGAGACCGTCAACCGTGTGAGCGCCTTCAGGTTCCGGAGGATCGTTCTCAGGAGGATATTGATAGCTCATCCAAGTGAACAAATCCGCAATCTCACTCTCCTTTAAGTTTCGTAAAACCATTTTACTACCGGAGTAATAATGCGATGCAATCCGTTCCATCAAAAAACGACCAAACTCCTGATCTTCGGCAATGGCAGGCCAGATAAAATTCCACCCGCCATTGGAGCTATGGGTCAGCAACAACTCCGCCGAAAGGAGTGTCAACTCACGTTTGTTGGGTTCTTCCGGTAGCGGGGCTTCTATCAGTGATATGGCGTAGCGTTCAGCTCCGGGATGTTTACGGGCAAGCAGCAATTCTAGAATTTGACCGAAAGATTGATTCTTAAGCGAACCATTCGAGAGTTTCTCGAAGAGGATTTGGCTGATCGAATCATTCCATTCGATTTCAATCTTTCTGAGAACGGAAAGATCGCCGGATTCTCTGTTTTCCTTGTCGATGATTTTCGGCAGCCATTTGAGCGCTGATTCCGGCTCCGATTCAAACGCGCATTTCGCTATGGTTCTGTAGGCGTCCTGGTTGTCGAAGATTGGATGAGCCAGCACAATCGGCATCCAATTCCGCCACACACTTGAATCAAGACTGCAAAATTCAGTTGGGGCTTCCTTCTGCAGCAAGTATAGAGCTTTCATTCCTGCGGATGCCGGGCTATGGAAATTTTTTGCTTTGCTGAACCATTCATCCGGATTCGAATCCTTTTGATTCAAATATCTGTAGGCCGCCGACAGGATTCGCTTACGTGTTCCTGCATCAGCGCTCTTCCAACCCGGATACTCAGTTAGATCTATTGCCAAATCATCGCCATAATTTCTGCTGGAATCTTTCAAAGTCAATTCTATACCAAGCCGCCAGAATGCATCATAGGCCCCTTGCTCGATTTTTTTCAGACCTACATCAATACGCTCCGCAACCGGAGGCTCTAATCGATAGACTTCACAGGCTTCCTGATCCGCCTCTCTTTCTCGCCGATGTTTCAGGTATTTTCCCGGATTCTCGGCTTGCTCGGAGCCGATCTCAATCGGCTTTAAGAGATCACCGAGCACTCGGTCTAGGATTTCGTGATCCTTGACGGCTGCAAGCAGCGCATCCACCTCGATAGCAGAAATACTGTCCGGTCTGATTATCCTTCTCACAACATGAGCAACAGATTCTTTCGTTTCGTCGCTGGTCTCATCATTCAATAGTTCAAGCAGCCACAGCAGGTCTTCGCACTCAACCAGTTTCAATTTGAAAACCGTGTCCAATTTCGACAGTTTATCGGGAGCTGAAATCGTTTGAAATATTTTGCATGCCAGCTTTCTTCGTGTTGAACGACTGGAGATGATTTCTTTTCGCCAGTTTTCGGTATTCTCACTTTGAGAGATATGATAGTCGTCTCGACAACGCGCAACAATTGCCGCCGCCAATGGATCAAGAATGTCCTCGTCGTCAACATGCTTTACGGCAAGATCGATTACACGATCGACCACATGCACCGTTTCCAGAACCGGATCGTTCACTTGCTTTGCGACCCACTTCAAGGCAATCGGCAAATCCTGAGGCTTGAGATGTTGAATCAAATGTCCCTTTAAAAACCGCTGATACTGCCCATAGAAGGAGTTAGTCGTCGGAACAGCGATTGATGAGAATAGCTCTGCGGCCGTAAGGTGTTCGGGCCAGCACGCCATCAATGCGCATCCTTTCAGCTCCTGTTTGGGATCCGTATCTGAAGGGTCGATAGCTAGAGGCTTCAGACGTCGTCTGGACTCCTCATCGCCACACTCCTCAATAATGAGCACTGCCCGGGACCGAAGAGAAATCGGTTCAGTAAGATCGAGCGCAATAATGAGCATGTCCCTGGACAGCGGCTTCGGATCGCACGCACGAGCCATGTCGAGAGCATTTCGTCGCGTGAATTCTTTTTTGCTGTTGTCGAGAATCCATCCACTGAGCTGCGTCGCCAAATCGGGATGCTTCAATCTTCCGTAGCGACTGGAAAGCGACCAGTCACGATCCCAAAGCTCATCCTCTTCGTAGAGGGTGAGGACCGCATCCACTAAATGCCTGCGGTCTTCATTGGAGGCTGTCGAAATATCACTGCCGAGAAGTACAACCGGATCATGCTTCATGATTTCGTTGAAGACCATCCGGTCCATGCCGGCGATCCACGCAGCCGTTTCGTGCAATTGCGGTGTCAGTTTCCTGTCTCCGTCGCCAGGATGGATCAACAGACTCATGATCTGAGCGGATGACGCCCCACAATTCTTCAAGTAACGCGCAGCCAGAAATTCCGCGTAGGTCTGATGCGCCCAACCGAGTTGATCAGGACCACGCCCTGAGAAGAGGCCAGTGTCCAATGTCTCCAACACAGCATCTTTCGAAACGGTGATTTGCCCCCGTCCAACGGTCCCTTGGCACAGTTCGTCGAAAATCAGAGCTTCCTTCAGAGCCTTATGCTGATTGGCACCTTTCCAGATGGTGTTCCGATTGCTGAAAATGGTTGCGACGGCGATGTGACCGGCGATGTCCATACGCTGTTCGGCGGTCAGCTTCCCAGTGAGCTTGGCCCCAATGCGACTTTCATTCGACTCCTCACAGAGCAAACGGCAACCTGCGGTATAAAGTTCCGATTGTCGCGCGCCCAGATTACCGGCATTCTTCCATGATTTCAGGAGAAAGTTAAGAGTCACCGGTTTCATCGCCAGGGCTGATACATCTCGCTCAGCAACTTGACTCAAGAAGGCGTCACCATCGATCTCCATGGTTTCCGCGGCTTTGGCAACGTCCTGTTGCGTCAGTTCCACAAGCTCAATTACGGCGAACTTTTCTTCACCCCAAGCTTCTATCAGACTGTTTTCCAGCAAACCGGACCAATCGGCAGTGCGACAGGCAATCCTTATATGAAGCCCGGTTGTCGAAGGAAGTGATCTGAAGCGGTCAGACAACACCGCTGCGATTTTACGCACGCTAAGTAACGCTTCATCGAGACTGTCCAGGAAAATATGAAGCTGAATTTCACCCCGTTCCCAGGAAGCAAACACCTCACTTTCGAAGAGATCTCGAACTAGCTGACTTTCGCTTCCACAAGATCGAAGATCGCGAAACAGAATCTTTCCGCCGTTCCGCTCAAGTTGATCCCTCAGGCGGTTTCTCTCTTCCTTCATGGAGTAGGTCTTTCCCATCCCCGGTTCGCCCAGAAGAACGAGACATGGCG
>DUCD01000371.1:0-972 GCA_012959985.1 Verrucomicrobiales bacterium
TCTGTGGACCAATAAAGCATGACTCGAAACTCCTTTTCGCCAGTGTCTTCATCAACAATAATCTCAAATCCAATCGTCTTCAGGCCCCGGAGAATCCTATTGGCAAAGGTCGAAAATTTAAATGTCCTCGGCTCGATTGACTTCCCAACCTCACTAAAATATTTTTCCATAACTAGGATGGTTTCATCTTCGGCACTTTCGACAACGGTAACATCTTCCTTTAACCATTTGACAAACTGAGCTTTAGCTTTTAACACAGCTCGGCTCCGGGCGATTTCTTTACTCTTAGCCGCACCTAGCACCGTACTGATTCTATTGGACCCCACGAATGCAGCAGTAATAATCTCTCCGGATTCGTTCATTTGCTTGAGAAACGGGCCGCCGCCAATCTCCAATCCTCTGGCGATTTCTTGGCCAATCTTTTCCGCTTTAGTTTGTTCACTGCGTCTGACTCTTTTTTGTTCCAATAAAGGAAGTGCTTTCTTCCAATCATTCTTAGCTAATGCAGCGGTAACGACAGCAGCTATTTCTATGGAATCCAACTCACGAACCAACCGAAACCCGTCGAGGACACCGCCGTCGTCCCAACTGCGGAAAGCGGAACGAGAGTCACGCGAGTAGTAGTCCCACGACCCACCCCGAAAAACACGGAAAGCGCCCGGCGCTGGGCCCATTGGATCCTTTTTGCGCGACTTCTTGTAGTAATCATCTCCATAATAATCGTGGCACCATTCCCAAACGTTGCCGTGCATGTCGTATAAGCCCCAAGCATTAGGCTTTTTTAGGCCAACCTGGTGAGCGTACTTCTCACCAATATCAAACGCGTTTTCTTTGTACCAGCCGTAATCACCAAGGTCCTTTTCATCATCGCCAAAGCTCCATGTTGTATTGGTTCCTGCCCGGCAGGCGTACTCCCATTCCGCTTCGGTGGGTAAGCGATACGTCTTGCCTTCCTTCTCGCTCAGCTTTTTC
>DUCD01000371.1:1057-2606 GCA_012959985.1 Verrucomicrobiales bacterium
GTTCCGTGCCCATTACGGCCGTCCACTGCCCTTGAGTAACCTCCGTGGTTTGCATGTAGAACGCTTTGCTGATTCTGACCTTGTGTTGTTGTTCATTTTCACTTCGGTCAGGTTCACTCTCTGGTGAGCCCATCATGAAGGTACCAGCTGGAATCTTGTTCAACTTCATGCCGATTGTGTTGGTGATGGTCTTTTTCCCAATAACAACCGGAGTCCGCCGTATTTCTACATATAGTTGATCGGCCGCGCTTAACTTGGACAGCGGCAGGGAGATCTCCTTCTTGTCGATTCCTTGCAGTATCACCCGGTCGCCGATAACGCGAACAAAGGTTGCTTGAAAGCTGAATTGACCTGTCGAACCCTTCCAGGTGCGTAGGACTGACTTGGCAGTGTCTTGGGCTTGTAGTTCGGAGCCGACGAATAGTACAGCGAGCAGTAAGATAGCAAGTTTCTTCTTCATAGCGTTTCCTTCCGGACGTTAAGTCTCTTTTCAACACAGTCCCCATCTTCGCCCCCTGAGGCGGCATGCGGAGAGCGGAACCGTTCTATTTGGCGGACAGCGGTGGCAAGTTGGGTGGCGTGTATTCGATCTGGAACTCGGTACTGCGGATGCCCTGGAGCTCCTCGATTTCGACTTTCATCCGCCGCTCGATCCTGCAAAATCGACGAAACACCAGGCAGGGTTCAGTCCTTTCATGGGCAAGCGCAAGCATGACGGGGGCAATATAGAGATTTAGGGTGAGGCCTTCAACGTATTGCCAGCTGTCGTTGTTACGGTAGCCATAGTCAGGAATGCCAAAAAACCGATCAGTCGAGTCTAAATCTGGGCCGATGTATCTTGAGACATAATTCACCAGAGCAGGCGGAAGGAGATTTGCTCCACCAGTTCCAGGGTAAGCGGAATAATCGTTCACTTCGACTCCGTCCCTGCCATATTTATCTGAGAATAATTCAAACTTGTCGAACAGGATGAGTTTCTTGTCAGCACCGAGAAAGCTGGTAGAAACAAAAGTGCGGCCATATTCCGGAGAACGCAACCGGCTTTCCAGCTTGAAGTTGAAGTGATAATAGCTGTTTCGTTTGCGTGAATAACCTGTGTCGTACATTGACTGCCGGAGGATGGACTGAAACACGGGGCGCCAGTCGGCGTCGAGCACATATCCGGTCCAACGCAGTGTGGTGAAAGACTTGTTCTCAAATGTCTGGATCCAAAGCACCCATTCCTTGTTGGTGGTAATCACTGGACCCCACAACAAGTCATTTGACGGACTGGAAAGATATAATTCTCCCATTACTTCCGGCGGAAAAGACCGGTGCTTGATGCTCCCTTTCGTTGCCTGGATGCCAACCTCCGTTTTGCGAATACAGACCTTGTCAAGAAAACTGCCAAGTCTATCCCGAAACAGCAGGAACTTCTCGTAATCCGGTTGCAGCTTGAGCTGGAACACCAGTTCGGATGTCGCTTCATCGAAATCTGGTTCTCCGATCATCTCCGCCTCAAGCATCGGGCCCAGTTCGCCCAGGATTTTCAAAAGCGTTTCCTGCAGGT
>DUCD01000372.1 GCA_012959985.1 Verrucomicrobiales bacterium
GAAAAATCAGAAAATCCGAGATTTTTTGAAATAGGCCGTTTTCTCTCGGACACTAAGTATTCCCTGTAATCGTCCGAAGTGGAGATAGGGTCTGCTTGGATTCGAAGTTAATTAATTGGAAAGGCATGCTTCCTGCTTTGATTTTGCTTGGAAAGAGTGTGATGAAACGTCAGGTGATCAAAATTAAAAGTGCAGAGAGTGTCCGGATTCCAATGCGAGCCTCGCAGACGGGAACCTATTCACTGCATGTCCGAATCCGGGAGAATTTCCCGTGGTGTCAGGAGCGATCAGGTCGACTTTCCTTCCGTGCCTCTCGATATCACCAGTCATTCAAATAGGATTCCCCAATGAATCCTGTTCCAACCATTTGATCTGTCCAGATCAGGCTTTCCTTTTCGTCCGAATTGTTTATTCCTTCAGAGGTGGGGATTGTGGAATTCGTTTATTCTGATATCAAGGATCATGCCAATCGAACGCCGGAAAAAGCACAGGAGAAAGCGTCGGACTAAAACCAGTCCCTCAAATTGGGAGGAGCGCCGAGTTCTGGTGGTGTTTTCAACGGGGTTTGGCGTATTAGTTCTCTTTGGAGCGATATACGGAATCCGAATGCTCAAAGATTTTCTTCGGGATTTTTGACCGTTGCCTGCCAGGCTATTTTTCCTCGAGCGACTTTGATTCCTGTTCCTTTTTGTTGGCCAGCTTTCTGGTGTAAAAAAGGATTGCCACTCCGGCCGTTCCTGAAATTGCAGCGACCAGAACCGTATTCAGTCCAAAAGACCATCCGGATTTCTGCTCATAGGAAACCAAGACACCGCCGAGGGCTGCAAAAGAAATAAAAGTGCATATGCAAAGCATTCTGAAAAATGCGATTCCAGAGAGGTCTTTTAATTCATCTTTTTTGTGACTCATAACAGAGGGCAGTCTTTGCTTTCTATATCAATTGGAAGGCGTCGTCCTCACTGACAGCAGGGGAGAGATATCGAAACTTTCCAGAGAATATTTTTTTGCCAGGTTCCATCCGTCTGAAATGTTTTCAAGGACATCTTCGGGACGATGGGCATCGGAATTCACGACGACTTGAATCGGATACTCGGCGGCAATGCTCCAGAACGGCTCCCAAGGATACATGGGACGTCGACCCTGAGGTGTATCAACAGACTCTTTCCGAAATCCATAACCATTGATTTCCAGAGGCATTTTCAAGGAAACGGCCGCCTGTAGAATGTCACGAGTGCAGGATTCAGTGTTTTTGTCCCAAGTCAGATAGGAATTTCCGAACAGGTCTGGGTGGGCAATGAAGGCAAAGAGTCCAGATTCCATAGTCGCGATCATTTGTGTTGCGTAAGCGACAAGGTGGGAAGGCTTTTGAATGCCACCGTGAACTTTCGCCCAGGCACCTGAGTTTCTGTAGAAATGAACGGAACCGATCAGATAGTCCAGACAATGCCTGTTCAGCAGTTCATCTTCAAAAAAGGCATGGTAATCCTGTTCGTATTCGCATTCCATTCCACTGAGCACCGTTAGGTCAGGATGATGATCGCGTGCCTTTTGGATGGATTCCACGTAATCCGGAAGTTCATTCAAATGCATGCGAATCTCAGGCCACCGATGATCCGGAAGGGGGGTGTGATCTGTGATGCCGACGATTGCCACCTCTTTTTTGGCGGCTACCGTGACATAGTCCTCGGAGTCACCGGATGCGTGGTGGCATCGGTGGGTATGCATATGCAGGTCGTAAGTTTCCATGAATTAGATGATACTTCTACTAGGAGACCTGTATCATTCGGAATCTGAATTCTCAAGGCCCATCGATCCTTGTAAGCTTTTATTCAGGCTTCTTTTCTTGGTCTCGCATCAGGAGGATGGCGCAATTCCAGGCAAAGAGTTCTCTGATGCCGGGCAGTTTCATGAGGAGGCTGAGTTCTGAGTAATACCTTGGGCAGACTTTTTTTATGGTCAATTCCGGGTGAATTCTGAATTGTTTTAAGATGGAACCAATGTAGGTGGGAAAGAGGTTTTTATAAGGGGTGTGATATCTTTGTTTTCCGATCAGGCGATCATGAATCCAGGGACCTAAAGTGGGTCCGAAATAATGCCAGGGCGAGAATTCGTGCCCTCCCCATGGCGAAAGCCAATTGGTCCAACTGATATAAGCGGCCCCCCCTTTGTTCAGTAAACAATGCAGGCCATTGATGAATCTTTCGGCATGCCGCAGGTGTTCCAGAACATTTGAGCAGATGATGAGGTCGTATTGTCCCCACTGATCCAAAGAATCCTCATCGAGGTCGATCTTTAAGAATTTTTCATCCGACAGTTTAGGATCCAGTGTGTTCACGGCATCGGCATAAGTGACCTGACAACCTTCCCTCTGAAGAAGGGAGCCGAAAAGTCCATGTCCACAGCCGAGGTCCAGTACATCAAGCCCGGGGCCTACGGGGATTCCCTGCTTTTTCAACCAGGAGATCGAGTCTTCCGCCTGCAGTTGATAAAACCGTTCATTGTCTCCTGTTTTAAGATGTTGGAGAATGAGTTGGTGAAGACACTGAAGGCATGGGTCTCGGGCGCAAACTCCCAAACTTCCCAACCATTGGAAAATTGAGT
>DUCD01000373.1:0-9178 GCA_012959985.1 Verrucomicrobiales bacterium
ATCTGTGAGGGGGGCGTCGGGCAACCGGCGTCCCTACCTCGACTTAGTTTTTAAGAAGGGTAAATAATCCCGTAAGGATTGATTTATTCGGAGCATATTTCTATAAAACATCAGTTATATAGAGGGATCCATTTCTATGAAACTATCACGACGTAAATTTCTGGCCGCCAATGGGGCCGCGCTGACCCTGCCTTTCCTGCCATCCGTTGCCGGGGCGGCTTCGAAAAAGCCCGCGAAGAAGTTCGTGATGGTCTATGTCCCGAACGGCTTGGTGCGCCGTTGCTTCTTTCCCGGGGAGCAAGAGGGGGTGTTGCCGGGGTTTGTCGGCGGGTTCAACGCGGACAAGGTCAAGGACAAGCGGAAGCAGAATATCCCCGGGATTTATCCGATCGAGCTGACGGAGACCATGCAGCCGCTGGAGCGTCACTCGAAAGATATCACCCTCGTGACCGGCCTCGATCGGACTTACAAGAATGGCCAGGACGTGCATGCGCAGGCAGCCTCCTGTTATCTCACCAGCGTCTCGCCGGAGCAGGCGGCCGAAAAGGGCATGCGTCATCCGAACGGTCGCAGCCTGGATCAGATCATCGGCGACAAGGTGGGCTATGCCACCGCGCTCCGTACGCTTGAGGTGAGTTGCAACGGATTTCGGGCCGGCAAGGAAGATATCTATTTCAACAACATCTCCTGGTACGGGCAGGACAAGATCGCACCCTCGATCAAGAATCCGAGGAAACTCTATGACCGACTGTTCATGGACAACGGATTCCGCACCCATGTGTCCGACGTAACGGACTTGGTCCTCGCCGACGCGAAAGCGCTGTCGCGTAAATTGGCCCGAGATGATCGCGCCACGCTGGACGAATTTATGACCATGATTCGCGACATCGAGGTCCGCATCAAGAAGATGGAAACGCTGCTCGCGAACGCGAATATCAAACAGCCCGGCGACGATATCCTGCCCCGCGGCGATTACATCAAGCTGCAGGCCGACCTCATGCTGACCGCCCTGCAGATGGGGATCACCAATGTATCGACCTTCATGATTGGACCCGAACGCTGGGAAGCCACCATGCTCTACGAAGACCTGTTCCCCAAGCCGGTGAATCACCATCAGTTCACCCACAACCAGAAGGGCGAGGGCTATAAAAATACGCAGAAGATCGACCACTTCCACATGCAGCAGTACGACTACATCCTGAACCGGATGAAGGAGATCAAGGAAGAGGACGGTACCTCCATGCTCGATAATGCGATCGTCACCTACGGTGCGGGCATGGGCGATGGGGCGACGCACCAGTATTTCGACTTGCCCTTGATCGTCGCCGGTAAAGGGCAGGGCGAGATTAAGCAGGGGCGTTTCATTCAATGCAAGAGTGGTACGCTCAACTCCAACATGTGGCTGACCCTCGCCAAATTGATGGGGGTTGAGATCGACGCTTTCGCGGATAGCACCGGCGTGGTATCCGACCTCTGGACTTAGAAAAGCCTTCTTCTTATGCCATGCCACCTGTTCAAAATCACCCTGACTCTGTTCTTCGCCGCCGTCCTTGCTGTGAGCGCCGATGAGTTTGAAACGTTTCTGAAACCGCTGTTCAAGCAGAACTGCACCAAGTGTCATGGTGAGAAGAAGACCAAGGGGAAGGTGAATCTGCACGAGATCAGCAAGGTCGCACAGCTCCTCGCCGATCCCAAGTTGATTGACAAGATGATCGGCGCTATCGATTCCTTTGAGATGCCGCCGGAAGACGAACCGGAATTAAGCGGAAAGGATCGGGAGCGACTTCTTGCCGGTTTGAAAAAGATGCTGAGAGAAGCTGCCACTGAGTTCGAGGTCAAAGACGTCAGGCTGCGTCGGCTGAACCGGTTCCAGTACAACAACTCCCTGCGCGATCTGTTTGATGTGGATAAGGACATCTTCGGGATGCCGGAGAAGATGATGACCCGGTACGGGAACTACCTGACCAAGAACCAGGGGAAGATGCCCGACGAGGTGAATGTGGCTTGTCTCACCTTGCGGAGCCCGCCGGGCTTCAAGAATGTGGAAGCCTTTCCCAAGGATCTTCGGGCCTCGCATGGGTTCGACAATCAGGCGAACCAATTGACGCTTTCACCGCTCCTGCTGGACGGGTTTCTCAAACTCAGCGTGTCGATTCTGGTGAGTCCGGACTTCAACGAGAAGACGGTCGGGATCTGGAAGGCCTATTTCGCCCCGCCACTCGAAGGAACCGAGCTGCGGCCCGAAGTTGAAAAGCGCTTGGTGCTCTTTCTGGGGATGGCCTTTCGAAGGCCGGTGGATCAACCGACCCTCGATCGGTATGTCAACTACACGATGGCGAAGATCGAGTCGGGAACGCCTTTCACCGACGCCATGAAGAAAACCACCTCCGGCGCGCTTTCCTCGCCGCTGTTCCTCTATCGCTACGCCGAGGAGGCAGGGGGTGTCGCGCATTATGAACTCGCTTCAAAACTTTCCTTTTTCCTCTGGGGCAGCGCGCCCGATGCCGATTTGCTTCGAGCCGCAAGGGACCAGGAGCTGTCGAAGCCTGAGAGCTTGAAGAAGACCCTCGACCGGATGTTGGCCGACCCCAAGATTGAGCGATTTCTTGATACCTTCCCCGCACAGTGGATGCAGCTTGAGAATCTCATGGCCGCGACGCCGGACCCGAAGAAGTTTCGCTTCTTCACCATCGATAAGTCCAATCCCGCGAGTACCCAGATGGTGCTGGAACCCTTGCTCCTGTTTGATGCCGTGTTCATCGAAGACCGCCCGGTGATTGAACTCATCCAGCCCGCCTTCAGCTACCGAAGCGACTTCCTGACAAGCTGGTATACCGAGAAGTTCGAGGTCCCGAAGATCGACACCAGTGATGTGGAGGAAATCAACCGGGAGAACAACGAGAAGCGCAAGGAACTGACGGAGAAAATTGCGGGGGCGGAAGCAGGGCTGGCTTCCTTCGTGACCCCGGTAAAGGAGCGATTGCTTGCGGCGAAGGCGAAGGCATTCGAAGCGGGCGATAAGAAGCCAGTGGACCTGAAGCCGGTGGCCGGGTGGGAATTCGACGGGGATCTTAAATCCTCGGTTGACTCATTCGACCTGAAAGCCGAAGGGAAGGGGAAGCCCACCTTTGCGGATGGCATGGTCACACTGGACAAGTGCTATCTTGAAAGTCCGAAGCTGCCCATGGATTTGAAGGCCAAGACGATGGAGATCTGGGTAAAGCTCCCGCGCCTGAATCAGGTCGGCGGAGGGGCGATGACGGCCCAGGGCGAAGGGGATTTCTTCGATTCGATCGTGTTCGGTGAACGAAAGGCCAAGCACTGGATTTCCGGGAGCAACGGGTTTTCGCGTACCGACGATTTTCGGGATTCCTTTCCGGAAGAGACGGCCGGCGAGTTGCTGCACCTCGTGATGGTTTACCGGGAGGACGGCTCGACTCTACTCTATCGAAACGGGGAGCCTTATGGAAAGCCGTTCAATAAGGGACGCGCAACCTTCCCCGCGAACACGTCCTCGATCCTCTTCGGCGTGCGGCACCTGCCGCCGGGCGGGAACAAATATCTGCATTGCTCCATCGACAAAGCCCGGCTTTATGATCGCGCACTTACCGCCGAGGAGGTCGCCGCCTCAAGCGAAGGTGGGCACCTCTATGTCTCCAGCGACGAGCTGGTTGCCGGGCTTACTCCGGATCAACGGGCGAAGAAGACAGACTTGGAGTTGACGATCAAGGAGTCGACGGAAGCGCTCGCGAAGGTTCCACCGAATGAAGATCTGAAGAAGATGCGGAATCAGGCGAAGAAGCGGTATGAGGATGAGATCCGCGGCAAACTTCGGGCGTCGGCCTTCCGACGTGTGCCTGTGGAGGATCCGCGTTACGGGGGAATTATCACCAGTGCGGCTGCGCTGACCATGACCTCCGGTCCCAAGCGCACCAAGCCGATCTCGCGTGGTTCCTGGCTGATTGAAGTGGTGTTCAACGATCCACCGCCCCCCCCGCCGAACGATGTACCGGCTTTGGACGAAACCGCGGGCCCGAAGAACCAGACGATTCGGGAAAAGTTTGCCAAGCATCGCGAGGATCCGACCTGTGCGAGCTGTCATACCCGCATCGACCCGCTGGGATTTGCCTTGGAGAATTTCGATTCCGTCGGTCGCTGGCGGGACAGCTACGAGAACAATCGGGATGTCGATGCGAGCGGTAAGATGCTGAAGAAATATGATTTCAAGGATGTGGTGGAATTCAAAGCCGCGCTCGTCAAAGAGGAGACGCGTTTTGCCAAGGCCTTTACCGCACATCTCATGCGATATGCCCTCGCCCGTGAGTTGGGTCCGGCGGATAGCCTCGTGGTCGAAGACATCGTCGAGAAAACCGCGGAGGAAGACCATCGGTTGCGGTCGATCATTCGGGAGATCGTGTTGAGTAAGAGTTTTGCGGGGGATTGAGACGTGGGATGGCTTCCGTTCCACTGGCGACGGTTTTAGGGCCTGTCGGGAATGGCACTAAGTTAGGATGTGGATCGATGGAATTTCTGGGCAATTGGGTCTGGAATTGACATGACCAGAACGATGTCAAATCCGGCCTCACCGCGGCCAGCTTCAAGTTTGAAAAGGCCCTGGACATGATTTTGTTCCTGAAGCTGGGGGCGTCGACCCCGGACAATGGAAAACCAATCAGGACGGAACAAAATGACGTTGAAGAAGAAAAGCAGGCCATCGTAATCCAGGATGTTCCTCTTGGAGAGGCACTACGACTGATTATAACTGGCTTATTGATCGGATGCCCCGAAACACGAGCATTCCGGGAAGATGGGAGAAAAGCGTGTCATACCAATGGGATGAATCCACGATTGAGGAAGAATTGTCCGGTATTCTGTCTGATCAGAAGTTGATCACTCTGGAATTGGGTGATGGTTGGATTCACCTGATAATGGGTCACATGGAATAATCTTGTGTAACCATTCTGAAAAATGGAGTGTCTAGGAATCTGAATTCACAATATGTCATGACACATTTTTTATATAATCGATTAACAAACATAGCGGAAGGCCACTATCGAACCATATCAGGAAGATGCGTCGCTTTTATTCTGACCCTGATGACCCTTTCGGCTGCAAATGCCGCCGCCTTCCAGGCGGAGGATCTTTTTCGACCAGACCACCTTTTAGATATCCAAATAACCCTTCCAGATGGCGATTGGGAAGAACTCCGCAAACAACGACGAGCGCGGGATTTTCGCACCATGTTCAGTAATACAGGCGCCAAACCTTACACTCAGTTTAAAGCGGACATTTCCATCGATGGCGTCATCATCCCCTCCGTTGCCGTTCGGAAAAAAGGCTTTATAGGATCAGTGGATGAAGAAAGACCATCCTTGAAGGTCAAATTCGATGCTTATGTGGATCAAAACCCTATAAAAGGGTTGGACCGTCTCACCCTAAATAACAATAAACAGGATGAATCACTGGCGAGTCAGTTTCTGACCTATAAGTTTTTTAATCAAGCCGGGCTTCCTGCGCCGAGGGTCAGTTTTGCCAAGGTGACCGTCAATGGAGAATACCTTGGAATCTATTCGAATGTGGAATCGGTAAGAGGCCCCTTCTTGAAGAATCATTATGGTGATAATTCAGGGGAGTTTTATGAGGGAACCATTGCTGATTTTTATCCCAAGGCGCTGGACAGTCTCGAGGCAAAGAACAAACGAACCGAGAAAGACAAAACTCGAGCCATCCGTCTGGCTCAATTGCTGGAATCCGAAGAAAGTTTCGACCTGGAGGAATTAGGTCGGGTGGTAAATGTAGAAAAATTCATTCGCTTTTGGGCCATCGAAAGCCTGATCGGGTTTTGGGATGGATACTCCAACAACCAAAATAATTATTTTGCCTATTCCAATCCAGAAGACAACGCACGTTTTCATTTTATTCCGTGGGGTGCAGATGGCGCGTTTTCTGACATGTTAGGACCGTTTGGACGATTTGGTGGCGGCAAGGATGCCCCCAAATCGGTTTATTCGCAAAGCATGCTGACTCATCGGCTTTATCAGACCGAAGGCATTCCCGATCAATATAAAAACACCTTGGAAGATCTTTTGAAAAACGTCTGGAACGAATCGGAAATCATTCGGGAATTGAATCGCATCCGTGTGCTGACGCAGAATCATCTGCATCGCAGACAAAACCGAATAGAGGACGGCAGTGAAAAAATCATCCGCTTTGTCAAAAACCGTCGCTCTGAAATTGAATCAGAACTCAAGCGCTGGCCAGTCACAGTTGATCCGGAACCTAGAAAGCCTCAATACACCGTGAAAATCGGCGAAGCAAAAGGAAGTTTTGAAACGGTCTGGACCAATGAACGTGTAGGGGATGTCAAAGGCAAGGGCAAGACAGTGGTGGAGTGTTGGATCAATGACAGCAAAGTGAGTTTCAGTAGCCTCGGTGTCCTGGCTCAACCCGAAGAACCGCCCCGGTCCCGTTTTGGACGTCGAGGTGGACGCGGGCGCTCTGGCGCTCGTCCCGAACCGAAGGCAACCTTGACATGGATGGGCACTCAACAAGGCGATGGCAAGAAACTGACCATGGTGTTCACCCTTGCAAAAGATTTGTTCAAGGCAACCCCGGAGGACGGAGTTGTTATTGATGGCATGTTCGTCGTAAGTGAACCTGGAGAAGAGAGATTCAATTTCTTTTTGAGGAAGCAGGTGAAAGGTAAACTTTTTCTAAAATCTGCCGGACTTAAGGAAAATGCACCCGTGGTTGGACACTTTGAAGTTCAAATACAGGAAACCAAAGGAGGCATGATGAGCCGAATGAGAGGAGGCGGTCGTGGAGGTCGTCCTCCAGGTCGCGGAGGGCCTCCTGGACGTGAAGGCCCTTTTGGCGGCGAAAGGCCCTGAGGGTTTTTGTCGTTGGAGCACCTATGACAGTTTACGCCTCGGTCGCGAACCGATAACCGATGTTCCGGCCACAGTCACAGAAATGGACTGGGCTTCGCCGGTTTGGGTTAAGGCCAGCGTTCATTAGTCGCCATCACTCGATCCGTTAAGGCGTAGGTTAGAAGAGACTAAGCAGATCATAGTTGTAGTGTCGGTGATCGTAGGCGAATCAGTTACTAGGTTGTTGACAGCAGAAGTGGACGCACACAACTTCTCCATCGCCTTGGCCAGACCGAAGTTCAGCACTGAACTTCAAGCTCTCCGTCAGATTGGCTGGATGGAAATCATGTGAATCGATGATCTTCTAACGCAATCAGAATCACGCTATGCCTTGGTATCGAATCGTTTAAGTAGGCATGGAAGAGTCTGATTTGGACGGATTTTATGCTGCTGAACCTGGGTGCAAGATTGCTCAGGAAATGGGTTAACCTTGAGATCCGTGGCTGAATCGAAAGAGCCTACCCCTGTAGGCTGAAATCAACTTCGGGGATACCAAGCCTTCCAAAGACGGTTGAAACCATCCAGCAAACTTGACGGAGAGCCCAACTTAATGAGATATTCTGTTTAAGCGTAATACCCTGTGGCCGTGGCACAAAAACCTTGCCCTGAATTCCATTCCACAAGAGAAGTTTTTTAGAATGAAACGAATTTTTCAAGTGCTTTTAATTAGTTGTTTTTCCTTCAGCGTGGCCACTGCACAAACCTATCGAGGCAAATTCCTTGAGGCCAATTATGACGAATCGAAAGTTCCTGACTACACTTTGCCGGATGTATTAACTTCATTTGGTGGACAGACCATCAACACGGTTGAAGCATGGGAAAAAACGAGACGACCCGAGATCGTAAAGTTTTTTGAGCAGAATATTTTTGGAGAAATCCCCCAACCATCAAGTCCAATCAAAAGATCTTTCAAATTGCTGTCGGAAAACAACACTCTACTGGATCGACTTTGTACTCGAAGGGATGTTGAAATTACTTTTCAGAATAAAGTTGGAAGTCTGACCATGGCTTTGGTTTTGTTTGTGCCAAACAAAGTAAAAGGAAAAGTGCCAGTAATATTGCTTGCCGGTGGAAGCGATATAAAACGAAAGAAACTGGTTCTAGATGATTCGCAAAGTTACGGGAGAACTCGCAACGGCATTCCTTTACATCAACTCATGATGCGTGGAATCGGAGTCGCAACCGTCGATTACGAGGATTTTGGAAAAGACGATAGAAATCCTGAGGGAAAAATCAGCGGCGGAATTATCGACCTGTTTTTAAAGTCTGGGCAGGCATCGACAAATGAAAACGAATGGGGAATGATTGCAGTTTGGGCTTATGCTTTGCGAGCGGGAATGGATTATTTGGAAACCGACCCAAATGTTCATAAAGACCAGGTGGCGACACTTGGCTCTTCGATTGGTGGGAAAGTTGCTTTGTGGGCTGCGGCGACTGACACTCGTTTTGGCATGACTTTACTGGCCACGGCGGGCCACGGTGGCGATGCCATTTGGCGACGCGAGTACGGCGAAACACTGCAAAATATGTGCAAGTATTTGCCAACCTGGATTTGCCGAAATGCAAATAAGTATGCCAATAATGTGCATGAAATGCCGGTGGATCAACACAGCCTGTTGGCAACAATGGCTCCACGTCCGTTTTATGTGGGCAATGCTCAACACGATTTATGGGCGGACCAAAAGGGACAGTGGATAGGAACCTACAACGCTGCTCCAGCCTTTGAGTTGTATAAACAAAAGGTGAACTTTCCGTCGCCGCAACAACCAGAAATCAATCAGCCAATTACTGAAAGTGCCATTGGATATCATGTTCGTTCCGGCACTCACGGACTTCATTTGTTCGATTGGGAACAGTATATGAAATTTATTGAATTTCATTTCTTGAAAATCAAGCCGAGAAGTGTGGAGGAAGTCTATAACTCAAATTAGACAATCGTAGTTTTTTCATCGACCAACTGCCGTCTCTCCATTCTGCCGCGGACCGGAACTCGCAAAAGCTCGACCGCTCCGTGCAGCCCCGAGTTCTCAACCGTGCTGAGCACTGTTCGGCCGAGTGAAGCGAGGTAAAGCACACTCCTCTGCCGCACCGCCCTCCACTCCTCGTCGGCCCAGTCCCAGCGCTTCAGAGGTGGGGTGGGGGGCTTGCTGTGCTCGACCTGCCTATTGTTGTTATACTGATCGGCATCAAGTTTTCGGAAAATCCCAGGGGCTGAAATTGTCGGACGTGATGGGCTGGAATATAAGTCC
>DUCD01000373.1:9295-15091 GCA_012959985.1 Verrucomicrobiales bacterium
GCACCCTGTTCTGCCCGGCATCAAGTTTGTGAAGAATTCCGAGGTTTAAATCCGAAAACTTGATGCGTAAGAGTATAGTGTTGAGTCACATCCCCGTCGAACGAAGTGAGGTTCACAAGATTTAAATTCACTCAAAGACAGGGCATTTTCGTTATGTTCGACCCCGAATTACCATTTATGACACAAACCCAGTTTGCATTTTCCAGTGTTTTGGGGTAACTTGTTTTCAGCATCAGGAGTGATTCTGTGAGTTTGCAGAATCCGGCAACCTGGCTTGAAGAATGCCAAGGTGCCTTGATCAGAAATTAGTGGTTCTGATCGATGTGCGGAATAGTGTATATTCCGAAGCAGAAATTCTTTCACTGAGACGATCGTTCTTCTGATGCAAATCGAAGACGGTCTTTTTTTGTGCCCACCTGGTGCGTTCATTCAATGGATTAACAGAAAGACTGAACGCATGAAAACATTAAGACCTCAACTGTCTATCCGAGAGGACAAAGACAATCCCAATCACCATCTGTGGAATAACAATGGAACTTGGTGGTGTCATTATACAGTCCACAAACCTGACTACACTAAAAAGCGGATTCGCTGTTCGTTGAAAACCCATATACTGGAGACGGCCCAGCTTCGACGGGATCGGCTGTTTGATAATATCTGGATTCAACCGACGAAAGGAGAATCCGTATGAATGACAATGGGCTGATCCGTAACTTGGGAGTTTATGGTTATGATGAGGTTGAACCCCTGATCCTTGCCGCGTTGGTCACCGGGGATCCCCTGTTGCTGATCGGAGAAGCCGGTACGGGTAAGACCTATCTGCTGAATTCGATCTCAGAGGCATTGGGTCTCGAACACCGTCATTACAATGCCAGTCTGATTTCCTTCGATGATTTGGTCGGATTTCCCTGCCCTGATACAAAATTCACCAAGATCAAGTATCTGGAAACACCGGCCACCGCATGGAAGGCGGAATCCATACTCATTGACGAAATCAGTCGCTGCAAGCCAGAGCATCAGAATCGTCTGTTTTCACTGATTCACGAACGGAAACTCCAAGGTATGAATCTTCCTAAACTCCATTACCGCTGGGCTGCCATGAATCCATGCAACCAGGATCAGACCGGAGAAAACTATGAAGGATCAATCCCGTTGGATCCAGCATTGGCCGACCGGTTCTCCTTTATAGTTCAAGTGCCGGATTGGTCTGAAATCAGCGACGATGATCGAGCCCTGATTGCAGATCCACGGGGGGATGGTCGGATCTCAAGGGACGTAACAGGATTGAAGAAAAAGCTGACCGGTTTTCGCCGTCGCTTCAAGCGACTCCTTTCAAAACCACCGTCAGAGATTCTCAGATATGCAACCGCCGCCGGCACCTTGCTGGGAGAGGCGCGGTATCGTATTTCACCACGACGAGTCCGTCAGTTGGCCAAGAATCTTATCGCGATATGCTCTCAGCGAAACGGGAGAATGAATGAGTCGGATTTCAAGCTTGTTCTGGATTGGAGTCTACCTCACCGGGCCTGGGGAGTTTCTCCCAAAGACGTAGTATTGAAAGCCGTTCACAGGAGCGCATGGGAGTGCGCTTTTCTTAATGGAAATCGGATGTGGTTGAACCAACTTCACCTTGAGTCGAGAATCGATAAGAGGATTGCCAAAATCATTAAAAGCTGTCCAGATTCCGATACAGGCACCTTGGCGGTCACTCAGACTCTTTCCATTCTTTCCGGTGACCAATGCGCTGCTTTCGCGTTCGCTCTCTATCCGGTTGCTACTTCCGGACAACTTGAGATCGGCCGTGAAGGAATCAGTGAACTCAGCAAAATCGCCTCAAAGGTAATAGATGTAAAAGGCGAAATTTCATGGCAGGAGCGATTCAATGAAACCGGAACCAACCATCCGGATTTCAATCGATATTCACGTGTCCTTTCATCATGTCGAGGCAAACGCAGGGAGCGTGCTCAACAGCTGTTCCACCACCTTCTGGTGACCAACACCTCATGTGAGAACGCCAAAGATCTGGAAGCCAACTTCCATCAATGTATTACGCTGATAGGAAGGCACCTCAGTGCAGCAAATCACCGGGATTTGCAGAGTTTATAATGGAATCCATGACACACACTGTTAACGCATGGCCACCATCGGGCCTGTTACCGGATTTTACGGGAAGCATTCTTTCCAAGGTACGATGTTGCCTTAAAAGCTTAATTTTTGCCGATTGTCCGGGACCCGAGGTTGTGGAAAATTCCGGTGGACCTATGTCCCGGGAACGACGGGAACATATCCGATCTTCCCTACTTGACAACAAGGATTCTGAAATCCGTTGGAATCAAATCCAAATTTTCAGAGTCGTAATGGAGTTGGAAACGGATCCAGTGGAACATGCTCATCAGTGTTTGAAAAATTTGGGTTACCAGACGACAGAAGATGCACTGAGTTCGACTCAAATCCTACCGACAAAGACTCTGCATTGTGTGAGTAATAAACTGAGCACCTGTGAACCGGACAACGACCAATATCCCCAAAAACAATCCGACAGAGAATTCCTTTTCAACGCCCTGGTCCTTGGAAGGTGTGGTCCCACGATTTTCAATCCTTGTGGGCCGGTGATCTGGACTCGAAATCGACTGCAACGGGAAGTTCGCCTGTACGAAGTTGAGAATTTTTATGAGTAAAGAAAAATTAAATAATCAGACTCCTGGAGCCGAGACCCTGACTTGGACTATAGGGAATTCATTATGGATCTAAACCAACAACAATTTCACACAATCATGCTGGACCTGATTGAAGAAAATCCTATTGCCTGTCAGGCGATTTTCTCGATATCCAGGACCGAGTTCACTGATTCCGTTTCCACCCTGGCCGTGACCCTGGAAGATCGCCCCGTCCTGAAGGTTAACCTGGGTTTCATTATCAAACATGCGGAAACCGAAGAACATGTTAAAGCGCTCCTGCTTCATGAATTCCTACATGTGCTGTTGAATCATACTGAGAACTTCAAGACAATGGACCATTGTTTAAACTTGGCCCTCGATGCAATCATCAATCACATCATACATCGTGACTGCGGAGATGATTACAGCAGTTTCTTCAGGAAATACTACAAAAGGGCGAAAGGCACTCTCCAATATCTTAAACCTCTTTCACCTACCGAAAGAGCCCGTGGTTGGTCTGACAGTTTCAAATATGAGGATTCGGAACAACTCTCAATTAGAATCAGCTTGATTAAAGGAAACCTGGTCGTCGATGACATGATAGAGTTAGCCGGGACCTGCTGCCGCCAAAACAGAGGGCGTCGCCCCTCCCATTCATCCCCAAAGTCAAACTCACAGGAAAAACCACAACCACGACTGCCCAGAGGTCGATTCTTTTTGGGGAACCACGATCCACAGGATTCGGAGAACAATCCGGTAAATCTCAGTGAAAAAGTTCGGGAAGCATTAGAGAATACATTGAAATCCATGAACGGTAGTGGGATTTTCCGGTCACCTGGAACCCGGGGTGTCGGTGGCAATGCCTATAAGGCGCTGTTTGAAGCCAAATCCGAGAGGTTGATCTTATGGGAAAAGACCGCGTATGGGATATTAATGGATTTCCTGACCCCGGATCACAAATCTCAAAGGAATGATATTATCTCCGAGAACATTCATCTGCCTGTTCTAAACTCCTCCGATCGCAGGGGATTTCTGAAATCTCTATGGAATCCAATTATTCCCGAGATCAATTGGAATATCGACCGACGAATAAGCCAGGGATCCTGTGTGATTTATCTGGATGTCAGCGGGTCAATGAATGCCGAAATGCAGGCCCTGATCGGACTGTTGAATCGACTTCGGAAATTTATCAAATCGCCATTTTGGGCATTCAGCAATGAGGTTAAACCAGCGGTGATTGAGAATTCGATACTGAAAACTGAAACTTCAGGCGGAACCTCAATGAATTGTGTTCTTCATCATATTGCTGACACACTTCCTGGAAAGGCGGTGGTTATCACCGATGGATATATAGAAAAATGTAAACCGAGTCTTTTGAAAAAATTGAAGGATCATAGGCAGGATGTGTTCGCAATCATCTCCCGTGACGGAAATTCGGGAATGCTGGATAAGGCTGGTATTCCGAATCGTCAATTGGATCCATATCCTGAGGAAAGAGCATGATCTGAAGGTTTTAATTGCCCACCGCCAATAACCTTCTTAATCCAGCAGCAGGATTGGTGGAATTCCGCCGTTAAAGACAAATTCCGTGAAATACAGTTCGGCTTCCACCGCCAGCTATAAAGACCAGAGGAAGAATTATGATACGATACGCAGAAGCAGTTTTTAACGGACACCCAGATCGGTTCTGTGATTTGATTGCGGATCGAATTATCGAAGAAGCCTATGCCTATGACCCGGAGGCTTATGGGCAGGTTGAGGTAGGGGTGTGGTCGGATGTCATCTGGTTGAGCGGTGCAGTCGTGACTCGTAACCCATTCCAGACTGATTTAATGGACCTGATAGTGGAGGTCGGTGATTTTGTAGGATACAGTCCTGATAACCATATTGATGTTCGTAAATACAGACTGAACGATCATGTCTGCCGAATTCAAAAGGATCCTTTGGAGTGGACGCGTAATGTCAATGATCAGGATATCGTGATCGGTTGGGCCGGATACGACGAGAAAACACGATTTCTTTCTCCCGAACAGTTTCTGGTTCACCTGCTCCGTGAAGGATTTGTAGATTCCATGAAATCCGGAATCCTACTAGGTGAAGGACCTGACGGAAAAATGCTGGTTCGGATCCGAGAAGAAGGGACGGATTGGATCATTGAAAATATTCTGATAACTGTTCAACAACGAGAATCCACTCCGCTTCTTGAGATCTGCAGCAAAGTTGTTGAATTATTACAGGAATTATATGCCAATCTTCAGATGCATGATTCACGCTGGGTTCGAGACTGGAATGAAATCGGAGTTCTAATCAACCCGAATGGCCCTTTGGTTAATGGAGGAAGTGACGGTGACAACGGCCAGACTGGCCGCAAACTCGTCGTGGATTATTATGGGCCCCGTGTCCCGATCGGGGGAGGGGCTCTCAGTGGAAAAGATCTAACTCATATCGACCGGGCTTCTGCCTATGCTGCACGCCGGGAAGCCATCAGATTGGTTAAAGGAGGTGCGGAGGAATGTCGAATCACCTTGGTGTATGCCCCAAACCATTCCGAGCCGTTGGATGTGCGATTTGACCTCGTTAGAAACCCTGGAATCAAACCTGATACCAGGGTTTTTGCACATCGGGAATTGATCAAAAAAACCAGATCGTTTAAGAAGGTTAGTCGGTTAGGGCAGGGAACACACTTCTATGATGATTCACTTCCTTGGAATGATTGGAGTGAAATCTGAATACCGAACAGGAAGAATCTTCCGTTCTAACCGAGGAAGTTAATCCCAGAGGAAGAATGAAATTAAAGCTGGGAAGGGGAACAAACTCGGCCAGGTCACCTGCGGATTATCAGGCGTTTCCTGCCGACTTTTTATCCGCGGGTGGACGACTATGATTCTCAGGAAATGGTTCTACGAGAATCCCGTGATGGTGGTTTCAAATTACCCACAAAAATCTGCAATTTTCTTTGTCCATAATGGAAACGTCGTCTTAACCGACGGTAAATCAATTCAGACGTTGCATATTGCTACACTGCTCATGAATCGGTTTAGTCACTGCTCGTCTTCATTCCAGTTGGAATCAGGTGTTGATATTCAACTGTTCTGGAATCAGCGCCGGGCTGATTTCAGATTTCGCGCTTGTTGAATCA
>DUCD01000373.1:15104-15454 GCA_012959985.1 Verrucomicrobiales bacterium
CCGAGGCCATCCGTGCGTCCGCAGATGTGTCGTTCGTGGTGATCGCCGATGTAGATGGCATTCGGCGAACCCATCCCAACCCCGAGTATCTCAGGTGGATTGTCGAATTGATCTGGAGTGCCGTAGAAGCTGACTCGGATTCCCTGCTTTCGCTTCAGGAGTGCTTCGATTCGAACGAAATTCTCACGAATATCGACCGTGCTCACCTTGTGTTTTCTAATCCTGACGGTTGGGTCAACCTGCTTGACCTCCTCAAGAAATCTCTCGGCAAATCTGACATATTTCTCCGGGAAACCCCTAACCCGCATGTTTCACACTTTTTTTCTTCAGGCGAAATTTTTGAGTTTTTG
>DUCD01000374.1:0-5286 GCA_012959985.1 Verrucomicrobiales bacterium
AAATGGACCTACTGGGAAGGTCCACGATTCCGATCGTCTCTTCCAATTAAATGGAAAATCGTGGATGACCCGATCGATGGAGGAAAAGCGGTGATGACGGATGATCGAGCGGCGGATGGAGGAGTTTACGGGGCAGCCGATATCGTCACAAAGAAGAAATATCGTGATTTCCGTTTACACATTGAATTTCTAATTATGAAAAAAGGTGGCAATAGTGGAGTTTACCTACAAAATCGATATGAAATTCAGGTTCTGGATGGGGATAAAACCAAGCACGGTATGGGGGCATTGATCAACGAAACCGAATCTCCCTATCATCTCTACAATGGACTGAGGAAATGGAATTCATACGATGTTATTTTTCGTGCCGCTCGATTCAAGAACGGAAAACGTGTCGAAAAAGCGATGGCGAGTATGTACTTCAATGGAACAAAAGTTTACACCAATCATGGTATCAACCAAGTTTGGGGTGGAAAGAATTCGGGTTTAGACGGTGGTAATGATGGGGGCAAAGGAATCACCGACCAGCCCGGTGGCTTGAAACTACAGGCAGAAGGACACGATGTCCGTTATCGGAATACATGGATCAAGGAACTGGATTTGAAGACACCCCAAACAGATACTTGGGAATGATATCCTTTACCACAGCTCAGATTGCCGAACAACTCAAGGGAGAAGTCCTGGGCGATGATTCCGTGGAGTTGATCGGGCTTGCCTCGGCTGAAAATGCAGACGAGGGTGAGTTGACTTTTGCCGAGAAGGCTTCCTATTTCGAAGCTGCCGAAAAAAGCCGAGCTTCCGCCGTTCTGGTTTCAGGTGATTTCACTTCCAGATCCAAAGTCTTAATTCGCGTGCCGGATGTCCGCATGGCCGTCGCCCGAGTGCTTCCTTTGTTTTTCCCTCCGGAGCCTGTGAACTCAGGCGTTCATTCTTCTGCGGTGGTGGATTCGTCAGCGGACGTCCATGATACGGCATGGATCGGTCCACACTGTGTCATTGGTAAGAACGTAAAAATCGGAGCCGGTTGCCAATTGAAGGGAGGTAACCATATCGGGAATGATGCCCAATTGGGTGAAGAAAATGTCCTGCATCCCAATGTGGTGATTTATCCGAAAACTAAAATCGGAAATCGAGTTGTCATTCATGCCGGGACAGCTATCGGTTCGGACGGATACGGCTATGTTTTCGATCAGGGAGAACACCGGAAAATGCTTCAGATCGGACATGTCATTATCGGAGATGATGTTGAAATCGGAGCGAATACTTCGATAGACCGGGGAGCTCTTGGACCTACCGTTATCGGGAAAGGCACCAAGATCGATAATCTGGTTCACTTTGCGCATAACGTATCCATGGGAAATCATTGTTTGGTGATGGGGCAAGTGGGAATTGCCGGTAGCACTAAATTCGGTGACTATTGTGTGTTAGCGTCACAGTCGGGTTATGCCGGACACCTGAAAATAGGGAATCAGGTAACTGTCGGTGGCAAATCCGGAGTCATGAAGGATGTCCCGGATGGAGGAACAGTTCTCGGAATTCCAGCTCAACCTGATCGGCAGACCAAAAGGCAGTGGATAGCTTTGCAGCAATTGCCTGAAATGAAAAAGCGGTTGCGCGATCGGGAAAGGCTGGCAAAGGATAATACCTGATACATTTACCCAAAGAACTGTGATTCTCCAGTAGGTATTGGACGGTGCGCGACGAAGTCGCCGGTTTCAGTTGGGTAAACCCTGTCCCCAGAAGGCTCGGTAGTCAGGCAGAGTCTTTTAACTGTATCTGAAGCCGGTGCAATTGAAGCTTGAGGCCTCGAATGATGGCTTGATTGTCTTCCTTGTCATACATATTCCGAGTTTCCATCGGATCCTTGCTCAGATCATAGAATTCCCACTTTTCTGCTTCCGACGGGCTGTCGATCCCATCGTAATAGATCAACTTATGGTGATGCGTGCGGATGCCGTAATGGGACGGACGGGCAAGACTGTTTTCAAAGTAACGATAGTACATCGATTTTCTCCAATCCGGCGCCGTATTTCCTAAAAGGTTTTTACGGGCACTTTTTCCCTGCATGGAAGAAGGAGTTTTCATTCCTGCATAGTCCAGAAAAGTAGGAGCAAAATCCACATTCAGAATGATATCTTCCAAAACCGTTCCCGCTTTGATCTCTCGTGGATACCGGATAACAAAGGGCATGCGAAGGCTCTCCTCGAGCATGAATCGTTTATCGAAGTAATTGTGCTCACCCAGGAAGTAACCCTGGTCGCTGGTGTAAATGACGACGGTGTCATTCGCGAGGTTGTTTTCATCGAGATATTCAAGAACTCTGCCGATGTTTTCGTCGATTGCCTTGCCGCAGCGCAGGAACGCCTTGACGAACTTCTGATAGGTTGCCTTCCGGATGGATTGTGGATCATCGGTCTTCAGGATAAGCTTTCCATCCCCGTGGTCATTCCTTCCAAGCATTCGTTCCGTGAGAATCTCCAATGGCCAGCCGGGAACTCGAGAGTTGGTGGGTCCTGTGGAGCTGAATAGTGTTTCCGGTTCAGGCAGATCAATATTCTGATAGAGTTTGGCGTGGCGGGGATGGAATTGCCATGGTTCATGAGTGGCTTTGAAATGCAGCATCAGGAAAAACGGCTTATTGGTTTGCCTGGTTCCAAGCCAATTCAACGCCTTGTCGGTAAATACGTCCGTGCAGTATTTTCCTTTTTGAACCTCCGGTTTATCAAGATTCATCTCGAACAGGATAGGTTGTTGATAGCGACCTTGGCCTTTGATGATGTTCCAGTAGTCGAATCCTGAAGGTGCCTTCTTCAAGTGCCATTTTCCAATTAATGAAGTCTGGTAACCTGCTGCCTGCATCCGCTTGGCGACGTTGTCCAACTTCGGATCCAGGGCATCATTTAAAGTCCTCACTCCATTCAAGTGACTGTATTGTCCCGTCAGAATCGATGCACGGCTCGGGACACAGATTGAATTAACACAAAAGCAGTGTTTCAGGAGCGCTCCTTCACTGGCAAGGCGATCAATATTAGGGGTGTCGGCGAATTTGGCCAGACGACTGCCATAGCAACCCCATGTTTGGCTGGTATGATCATCTGCCATGATAAACAGAATGTTGGGGCGTTTTTCTGCAGCCTGAATAGGATTCAGACTGTTCATCAGGACGGCCAATATCAGGCCGAGAACCTCAAGGTTCAATTGCCTGCTCTGACGTGGATTTGTCCCGAAGACCTTAGAATCTTCTCTGAATTTATTTAATAGATCCATTTCGTTCTTTTTACAGTTCATGGACATTTACCCAGACTTTATCCGTTTTCCTTAGAATTAGCAATCATGGTTCGTTTCATCAATACGGAATTCTTTTGCTTTTTTGTTGAGGCTCGGCAACATAACCCGGTTTGCTGACAGGGAGGGAAATTCCCTTTGTCGGGCTATAGGAAATAAAACGATGAAACGATGATATTTGATCCGGGCAATTGGCAATATATCTTAAACCATCCATGGATGTGGTTGGTGTTGGCTTTTCAGATATGGATGATGGTGGATGCCTTTCGTCGAGGGGAATGGATCTGGTTTGTTCTCTTGCTGATATTTTTGGGATCCGGAATCACACCGCTCCTTTATTATTTCTTTGTATATCGAACCTCAGGACCGATGACACGGGTTAGCGGAGGAGGGGGGCCGGCCATTGAAATCCCCGGACATCAGGATCGAAAACACATTAAGGAGTTGGAAGCTCAGATCGAATTACTGGACAAGGCGCACCATTATAGCGAATTGGGAGATATTTTCCTCAAACAAGGCAAATCGTCCAAAGCCGAAGAATGTTATCTGGGTTCCCTTGAAAGGGATCCTGATGATTTGGATACCAAGGCTCACCTGGGTCGGTGTCTTTTACAGCAAGAGAAAATTGAAGAATCGATGCGCTGTTTACAGGAGGTGTTCGATGAGAATTCAGATCATGATTATGGTCAGACAGCCCTTAGTCTGGCTGAGGCAAAACAGAAATCCGGACAAAACGGGGAAGCGATCGAAGTAATTGCGGTTGTCCTTGAAAATCATTCCTATGCCGAAGCCCACATTCAACTCGCCGAGCTTTATCTTCTGGAGAATGACAAAGAAAAAGCACGCGGTTATTTGAATGAAGTGGTTTTAGGTACAAATGCTCTTCCGGAATACCAGAAAAAGCGCGATGCAAAATGGATCCGGAAAGCTAAAAAGTTGCTTCAATCCTTGTAGAAGAGTCGATGCTCCCCGTTCGGCGTCCTGGTTTCAGGAATTTAAACCTGAGTGTTTTTCAATGGATCTCATTTTTGTAATTCGGTAAAGTGCTCTCTGTATGAATTCTATCAATGACTCCGACACAGGCTCATTCATCAAAGATACCGTCGAGAAATGTGTGATGCAGACGGCGGTATTCGATGTGCATACCCATTTGTACGACCCGGCTTTCGGAGATCAACTGTTATGGGGGATCGACGATTTGCTGGTTTACCATTACTTGGTTGCTGAATCGTTTCGATACCATGCGGTTCCATATGAAGCATTTGATGGTCTATCCAAATCACAGCAGGCAGATTTAATTTGGGATGAACTGTTTATTCGGCATTCTCCCATTTCAGAGTCCTGTCGAGGTGTGTTGACGACCCTGAAGGAACTTGGCTTGGACCCGAGAAAAGATGATCTCAACTCACTCAGGAAATGGTTCTCTGAGCAGGACCCGGTAGCATACATTGATCGCTGCCTGGATATTGCCAACATCGAAAAAGTCTGCATGACAAATTCTCCATTCGATGATTTGGAACGTCCGATTTGGGAAAAAGGATTTGTGCGGCACGAACGGTTTTCTGCGGCACTGCGGTTGGATCCATTGTTAAATGAATGGCCGCAGGTCATTACCCAACTTGCTTCTTTCGGGTACTCCGTTGATGCGGAATTATCGGGATCCTCCATCGACGAGATTCGACGGTTTCTATCCGATTGGATTAAAAAAATAGAAGCACAATACCTCATGGTTTCATTGCCATCGAATTTTCAATATCCGGATAAAAGTATCCGTAGTCGATTATTGGAATCTGTCGTATTGCCGGTTTGTCGGGAATTCGGGTTACCGTTTGCCGTTATGCTGGGTGTCCGCCGGAGCGTGAACCCTGATTTAGGCCTGGCTGGAGACGGTGTAGGTAAAAGTGATTTGCGGTCTCTGGAGAATCTGTGTTGTGCCTTTCCTGAAAATCGGTTTCTTTCAACCCTGCTGGCCAGGGAGAACCAGCATGAACTGGCTGTTCT
>DUCD01000374.1:5296-14996 GCA_012959985.1 Verrucomicrobiales bacterium
GGCTCGGAAGTTCAGGAATCTTCATATTTTCGGTTGCTGGTGGTTCATGAACATTCCCGAACTGATAGATGAAATTACCCGAATGAGGGTTGAATTACTCGGACTGAGTTTCACTCCCCAACATTCAGATGCGAGAGTGCTCGACCAAGTAATTTATAAATGGAAACACTCCCGAAGAATCATAGCCGACATATTAAAGGGAAAATACCTGGATCTCCACGAGAGTGGTTGGACTCCCACTGAGGATGAAATTCAAAGAGACGTTAAAGGATTGTTGGGAGGGAATTTCAGGACCTTCTGTAAACCCTGAATGGTGATATAGCTGGAGCTTGGTTATGGATTTCCTGAACTTTCATCCTTGTAAATGCGATGCGATTAAGGTGCGCTGGGGACAGCACTTTCTACCGATTTCCCCGCTATTATTAAAGGATGAGTCTTGGGTGTCCTTTATATGGAAAGGTTGACAAGGGGGCTCCCTATTGGGACTCTAAGTTAGGAATGCGCAGAGCTTACAGTAATTATAAATATGGCTCAATCCCCGGGAAGTGGTCTCCATCGTTCCTGTTACTGATTGGGCTGCTCTTTGCGCTGACTCATGTTGGGTTCACTAAAAACTCGGCTTCGGAAAAACCGGCCTCTTTTACTACCTATGGCGAACTCGCCGCGCGGATGCTGTGTGGTCCGCTTGATGATATTCAGATCGGATTGACCAACTTCACCGAGAATACGCTTCCTCACGAAGCGAAGGATCTTCGAAAATTGCTGCGCAAGTATCGTAATCGACTCGATCTTTTCGCCTTCGCGTACCCGACCGGTCCAGGTAAGGATCTGTTTTTGAAATTACGCAAGGACATCGATAAAGGATACGAACGAATGGGAGATTTCAAGGATCTCTTTGACGCCCAGCGTCTCGAGTTGGCCGAATTCGATTCCGAGAAACAGAAGTGGTCGAAGGGGGTTCGTCCAGAAGTGGTTACCTATCCAGATCTTGAACGCGTAAGGAGTCGTCGTATCAAAGTGATCAAATGGAAGAATGAGTTTCTGGAGACTGACCGTCTTGCCGCTTATCGGGCCTACACCTGTGCCCCTGACTTGATAGTTTTCCATAACCGACGGGCCAAGGATCTATCCCGGTTCTTCTGGGGGAGTGAAAAAGGCATGATGCCTCGTCGTGAACTGGACGGTGTGGATAACTTTCGCTGGCTGGCCGCCGAGTCGCTGAATCGAGCTCTCAGTGATTATCCGGCCGTGCAGTTGCTACGGGATCTTGAGGGAGAGACTGCCGAGTTGTTTCACGATTTTCGCAAACGAGTTCGCACGGTTGTGAAAATAGCAGGTGATATCGAGTTACTGCCTACATCAAACAAGCGGGCCAAGAAGTTGGATGAATTAATGGACGATGTGGATGATGCCTACGGAGACATCAATGACATCATCCTTGATCTGGATTTGGCTGTTGAATCGGGACAAATTGCCAAGGTGACTCGACTGCGAGCTGAGATCGCAACCGAGTGGGCCACACTGCGTCAATGGCAGACAAAGAAACAAGTGCCCGACGCGATGGCGGAATACAGCAAGTTGCTACGTTCACTGATCACAGTGGTGAAGTAGTGGCCATAGGTTTACTGGTTTGATGGGTGAGTTTGATGAATTTGTGGAAAGTTTCCTGAAATCAAGTTAGTAATCCAGGTCTTAACTATGGAACGTCCATTTGATAAACGCTGGATGCTGATGGCAATGGGAACCTTTATCGGAATCGAATTGATTCTGGGAGGGCTTGTCGGAGAATTCTTAATTGGTAGATATTCTTCCATCAGCCTTAAATTCACACTGCAGGGCTTGTTGAACATATTGAGTTATTTCATCGGAGGACTTCTCATCGGGTTTTTCTCGCCTGGATTAAGAATTCGAGAACCCGCCGTCGGGGCTTTTCTTTCGGTGGCACTGATGCTGTCACTCAGTTTTTTCACTCCATATGGATTCATCCATTTCAGTATCATAAAAATGATCATCGGTGGAGCCCTCGCCTTCTGGCTCGCCTTGGTCGGAGCCAGAATCGGAGAACGTCTCGCTGGAAACAGGGTTCCCGATTAAGTTGAAAATAATATTTTATTGTGTGATTCACTCGTACAAAAGTTGGACAAAACCTGAATTCAATGAACAAAAAAATACCAATCTTAGTTTACGGACTTCTCTTCACCAGTCTCATGACCTACGCCGATAACTGGACCAGTTGGCGAGGACTGCAATCGGATGGAGTCAGTTATGAAAAAACGAGTTTCCCTACAACATGGGATCGAGAGAAGAATGTTAAATGGCGGGCTGAGCTTCCCAGTCCCGGAAATTCATCTCCTGTCATTTGGGAGGACAAGGTTTTTATCACCCAGGCGGTTGATAGAACTCATGAGCGTTTAGTCATGTGTTTCAATCGGAATGATGGTCAGTTAATCTGGAAAAAAGGTGTGATCTATACCGCCGATGAACCCACATGGAAACGGCCCCGGAATCCTTACTGCTCTGGATCACCGGTAACTGACGGGACCTATGTCTATGCTACGTTTGCCTCGGCGGGAGTGTTCTGTTTTGACTTGGATGGTAATCAAATCTGGAAACGTGACCTTGGATTTCAGCACCATGAATTCGGCAATGGTGTCTCTCCGATGCTTTATGAAAACCTGTTGATTCTTTACCACGGACCCAATGAGTCGGAGAAGAGTGTGCTCTACGCTATGGATAAAAAGACCGGAGATACCGTGTGGAAAGTAGATGATCCGAATTTCAAGGCGGGTAAGGATAGGGAAGATAATTTCCGTGGAAATGCCAATGGGTCAGTGGCTTCTTTTTCAACTCCCGCCATTATTCAGGTCAATGGGAGGGATGAATTGGTGACAGCCTATCCGAAGTGGATCGTCGGACTGGGTCCTTCGAGTGGTAAAGAGTATTGGCGGAGCGGGGGGATCAATCCTCTAGTCTACTGCTCTCCAGTGTTTTTCGAGGGCAATGTGATTATGCTGGGTGGCTATGGTGGTCCGGCGTTGGCGGTCAAATGTGGAGGGTCGGGGAACGTGACTGATTCCCATATGCTCTGGAGGTCCAAGGCGAAATCGGATCGACTGTCCACGGGCGTCATCAAGGGCAATTACCATTACTCCTGTGATCGGAGTGGTTTGGCCACTTGCCTGGATCTTAAAACTGGAAAACGAATCTGGCGGGAACGAGCACGCGGCAAAGGCAAAGACACGGCCTTCTGGGGCTCGAGTGTGCTGGCAGGTGATTTGATTTACACGGTCAATAAATCCGGAGATGGAATCATTTTCAAAGCTTCTCCGGAATTCGAATTGGTCTCCGCCAACCCACTGGGGGAACCTAGCAATTCAACTCCGGCTCTCTCCAATGGTCAGATTTTCATCCGTACTCATGAGGCTCTTTGGTGTATTGAGTAGCTAGTTTCAATGGAAGTATTGGTCGACTCGAAACGCATCGAAGCCGAGTTCTGGAAAGTCATCGCCTCTTCGAAGGAGCCTCGCTCTTAAGGCGTGCCCCCTATTCCTTTCAGTTCTCTTTCCCGTTTTCCGCCGTGCTCGATCAGGAGCTGAGCGGTGGTCCTCAACGATGAGGGTGTTTTGAAAGTAGATCCGCCGGACTGTAGAATCCGGTCTTCCTTTGAGTCTGCTTGCGAACCGCCTTCACCTGTTCCGGCATAATCACCGATGCCGCATTTCCGAAGGAATTCCGGACATAGGTCAGGACTGAAGCGATTTCTTCGTCACTGAGCCACTTGAAGGGAGTCATTGGAACCAAACCGGAGTAATGGACGCCCTTGACTTCAATGGAGCCCAACAGTCCGTTCAAGGTCAGTTTGATCAATCGTTCTTCGTCGCCCTGAATCCACTTTGTTCCGGCGAGGGGTGGGAAATGCGCGGCGGATAGACCCAATCCATCGGGTTGATGACAGGTAGCGCAGTGTCCTTCACGGCGATACACCTCGGCTCCCTTGATAAAGAGACGCTTTTCCTCTCCCTTTAGATCGGTTTCAATGGCCGGCTCGGTAGATTCAGATACAATTGGCTGACCACTTAGGTGAGCCAGCGCGGTTGCATTAACCGGTTCGATCCATTCATCAATGGGTTTCCCTGCGGCAACCTCCAGAATCGGCATGCCCTCCGACGGAGCGAGGTAGGAGGCGGCGACAATCGCTTCCATTCTGACTCTTCCATGTGGATCCCCCGCCATCTTTTTCAGTAGCAGGCGCTGATTCTCGACCTGATGTCCCGAGTGACCCAGCACTCGGACCGCTGCCGCGCGGGCTCGGAAATCTCCGGCATCCAAAAGGCGGACCAGCAGTCCGCCATCGACGCGATTCAGCCCCCACCCAACCCACAGGGCCTCGACTAGGCGATGCTCATAGGCGAGGTTGTTTGGATCCAGTTCAGTTATCCATTCAATGAGGGCTACCCGCACGGCTTCAGGATCGCGTCCCCGCAGTTCCCGTCGGGTGCGGTAACGGGTTCGGTATTCCGGCAGTTTTAGGTTATCCAGTAGCTGACGGATTGATGCCCCGTAGACGGGCGCCGCTTCGACCAGGGGCCTGGACGGATAAGTAATCCGATAGATCCGACCATGCTCGTGATCGCGCAGGGGGTCCCGGGCGCTGTGCTGCATATGACCGACCAACATGTTGTGCCAATCCACCAGGTACAGGGATCCATCCGGTGCGAACTCCATGTCCACCGGTCTGAAGTTGGGATCTGATGATCGGACCAGATCCTGCCGGTGAGCGCTGATATATCCAACGCCTTTATCCTTGAAGGTATGCTGCTTCGTCCCGAGAAAACCGATGGTATTGTTGATCAGCAAATCGCCCTGCGTCTCATCCGGAAAATGACGGCTGGAGACAAATTCCAAACCTGAGGTCGGTCGGACCCGATGTTTGTTTTCGATCAGGTTCGGTGGGTTGGGGGTGAATTCACCATAATCCACATGGACGCTTCCGGGTAGCATCCACCTCACATTGGGATCGGAGGTGTCGGTAAAGAAGTTCTGCCCCCACTCGTCGAAAGCCGTGCCCCAGGGATTGGGGATCGACAGGCGGGCAATTCGTTGAAGATGCCGCCGCTGTGGATTATAGCGGAAGAATCCTCCGTTGGAGCTTCGGATCGGACCATAGGCCGTCTCGACATTGCTGTGGAGGAAGGTTCCCTCACCCATGAAGATTGCTCCTGAGGGATCGGCACAGAAGGCGCTGATCACATGGTGCGTATCATGATCATCGAACCCGCTGAGAATGATCTCCGTCGCGTCGACCCGATCATCTCCATCCCTGTCCCGTAAAAGAACGAGGTGCGTCCCCTGGGCGACGTAGACCCCTTCCGGCGCGAATTCAAATCCCGTGGGAAGGTGAAGATTATCGGCAAAGACCGTTTCCCGATCTGCTTTTCCGTTTCCATCGGTATCTTCCAGAATGATGAGTTTATCCTGCGGTTTCGCATCTCCCGGCCGATAATGAGGGTAAGTGGGCATGGTGGCCACCCACAGGCGACCCCTGTTGTCGAACGAGAGCTGGACCGGATTGGCCAGGTTCCTGAACTCCTGTTCCGACGCGAAGAGTTCGATACGGTAACCTTCGGCGACGGTGAAGGAGTTGAGGGCATCCTGATCGTGCCTGTAATCCATGGATCCAGTTTTTCGACCTTTCGGATTGTAGTTGGTCTTAATTTCCGGAATTGTGTGTGTGGTCTGATCCGCCCGGTCAATATCGAAAGGCCTTCCCTCAAGGGTGGCCCAGATAGCCTGATCCCGGATGGCCGTCATCTCTTCCAACTTCTTGAGTTCATGCGGATAGTTTTCCGGACCGAAGGGGCGATGACGGCGACCGTACACATGCACCCCGTTCGGGATCTTGTATAACTTATGCCAGAACCAGTTCTTTTCCCGAACCGTCTTCAGGATTCGGGAATGTTCCCCTCCGGGTTTCTCAGTCTGACCGAAAAGGGCATCTGCCAGGATCGGAGCAATGCGGGCATAACCCGCTTCGGTCAACAGCGTGCCATCACGGGTGAGGGGTTTCTCAGTGGTGTCAAACCAGGCTTGCGTTATTGTAAACAGGTTGACGAAAAGAAGGTCGTATTTTACGGCCACGTCTCCCATCGCCGCGGTGTAAAGCGCCAGGTTCGCATTTTCAACCTTGCCGTCCGGAGTGTCCTGAATGCGGGAAAGATCCTCGAAGGCGATCGGGGAAACCAGGGCCAGCCGCGCCGGTGAACGACCATTGTATCGCTGAGTCTGAGTATGTTCCACGAATGCGGTCAGTTCGGCCTTGAAGTTCGCCAGTCCCTCCACTCCTTCAAAGGATTCATTAAATCCAAAGAAGGCCACAATCATGTCCGCTTCAAGCCGAGTCAACCATTGATCTGGTGTCTCGAATTCGCCATGACCCGTATGTCCCGATCCCCATCGATCCTTGGCATCCGACAATTTCTTCCGGAATTGGTCGGCCCCGGGAAAGGCCCAGGGAGAAGGACGTCCCGAATGGGGACGGAATCCCGGGGTATTGCCTTCATCGCACATATTGCGGATGAACAGATGGTGACCGGGAAATCGTTGCTGAACCTCAGTCTCGAAGTGACCGTACTGCATCATCCGGGATCCCAATCCGTTGCCGACCAGGACCAAGTGCGCATTTCTTTCCAACTTCAACACTTCGGCCGATTGTATTCCTGTCCCGCCAATCCCGAGAATCGTGAAGATGGCGGCGATGCTGAAAATTCTGTTTCGTCTCATTCTTTATCTATTGAAAACATCCGGTCCGTGATGCTTCATCAAGTGGGTCAATTGCCTGAATACAATCGGGACTTCTGCATACTATGCCGAAATCTCAAACCATTTTCGAGCTTCTTTGTTCCCTTCTCATGTCACGGGATCAACAATCCTTAACCGAATGGCAGCGCGCGCAGAGAGCTTCACCTTCTGAATGTTTCAGTAGAACAAAACCGAAAATTTCAGAAATTCATTTTCGATCGAAGAGCCTCTTTAACTTCAGGATATTTGCGTCTGTCCCGAATGGCGCTAAGCTAAGGCATTTCGTTCGGGTATGATTGATTTCAATATTGGATTCCATGATCCGGAGTCAGCGTCCCCGGCTTCAGGAACTAAATCATGTCAATCGTTACTTAATCCTGAAGCCGGCCGCGGTCAGGCCGGAACAAGCAGGGTTCCAACCCTGTCTGTTTTTTCGCGCTTTACCCGGATGTTTCATCGATCCCTATCCTTAACTTAGCGCCCTTCGCGTCTGTCACTTTTTTACTAATGAACTCTGATGGCTCTTTGGATCTTTATGGATGGAGTTAGGGTTTGGCCTTCCGCGGCGGATTGATGGATTCTTCGGACAAGGTCCATTCCCTCGATCACTCTACCGAAGACGGCGAAGCCTTGTCCGTCCGGATTTCGGTTCCCTCCGAAATCGAGTTCCGGTTGGTCTCCGATGCAGATGACAAAATGATGAGTCTCGGTGTCAGGTCCTTCGCGGGCCATAGAGAGGGAGCCGTCGAGATGGCGTAGACCGGTGTCTCGGGTTCGCTCTGTTTTGATAGGAGGGAAGGCGTCCTTCTCCTTCTTCGGATCTGCCTGGGCTTGGATGACAGCGATTTTGACCTTGTCGCCTGGTTGGTTTGAGGCGGTGACCGTGCGGAAGAAGATGCCGTCGCTGTAGAAATTCTCGAGAGCGTAGCGGAGAAAGTTTCTGGTTGTGTTGGGAGCGCGTACGGCGTCGAGTTGGACTTTGATTTTGCCGAGGGCGGTTTCGATGCTGACCTCGGGCTTGGCAGTGATGGTGGCTTGCCTCCAACGAAAACGGGGTGACTTGGTGAAATCGTAGCCGCGTAGGTGGACACGGTCGGCCGGCCGGCGTAAGTGTGGTTTCTTATAGCGCCAGGGACCATCGCCAAACACTTCCTCGCAGAGAGCGGCCAGGCCGGGGTCGTAATCTTTGAGTTCGGCTCGCGTATTGACATGGTTGTGCAAGGCGTCGTTCTCGCGATTGTCGTCGAACCAGGACTGTGCCCCCTCTGCCCAGTATTCGCCGGGGTTCGTGATGGAGTAAGTTCCTTTCCAATTCCCCGCATCTTTGGCTTCGTTGTAAGAGGCGCGCAGACGGCTGTCAAAAGTTGGATCAAGCGATTTCATGGCGCTGCCATGAATCACATGGGCGAACTCGTGGATGAGTATGTTCTCCGCGGAGTAGGGATCGCCAGGGAAGCAGAGGACGTTCTCTTCGGCGGCGCTGACGACAGGGGCTCCACCGAGGCCGCGGGCGCGTCGATCCCAATAAACCTTGGGTTTCATGTCGCGTTGCTCCGGGAGGTCGGTGGTGAATTCGTTCCAGGCCATGGTGACGAGGCGGACGTTGTTGCCGGCGAGAGTGGGCAGGATGTCATCTCGTCCGGAACACATCCGCGCCACGATCCAGGCCGATTCACGCAAGGCGAAGTCGGAGAGGTTGGCCGATCCGACTATCGGCATTTGGGAGACGGTGATTTGTTTCTGGTAGAACCGGTCGAGGTGGAAGGTTTCGCGAAGATCGTCCGGGATGGCTCCGGCGGCGGGGACAGTGGTTTTGGTTGCGACGCAGCCCGATGAGAGCAAGCCGAGGGCGAAGGCGGCAATGAGGTGGCGCGATGTCAAAGTCATGTTGCTTCCATAAATGACACAGGAGGCGCAAAGTAGCCAAGCATAAAGAGTTGCCAGTTACAGCCCACGGCCGAGGAGGTCAAGGCCTGTTTTGGCATACCGACAGCCGCGCCAAGTGCGGGCGCTTTCTTATCGACGCATCGGCATCGGCAACTTCGACAAACAACGGTCGAGCGGGTAACCCATGTTTGTAAGAAGTCGATCTCATCCGTGATTTGGAGGGCGAGGTAATTGCGCGACTTCAGGATTCAGCATCGTTTCGTAACTTCAGTATTCTTCCCGAACTACGCGCCTTCACCTGGTCAAATGGAGTGGATTTCGCAAATGAGTTTCTTTACGAAAAGACAAAGGTTTCTGCATAGGTTCGGACTCTTTTCTGCCATGTCACGCCGTGATTCAGCTTTCCGGGACAAGGCTGAATTTGACCCAATCGAGTCCGAACATGTAGGATTGCACGGCCTTGGGGTTCGCCCCAATCAACTCAACTCCGAGAACATGATCTCCGGCTTTCAGGTGATGCTCACCTAGGAAAATGACACCCGTGGTGATCACATCGGGTTCGTTGAACAGGTCGATGTTCTTGGAAATCTCTTCACCGTTGAGGGTGATACGAAAGATACCGTAATCACGAGCCTTGGTCAGGGAAATGAACACAGCATAACGTCCTTCACGTCCCACCGGTGTATTTAGCTCAATCCGGTCTCCCGGTTTTCCGCCATGCCACCATAATTGATCGTTGCCGCTCCATTTCCCTTTACTGAAACCTGACATTAATTGGTTTGAGACGGATCCTTTGCTGTTGATTACTTTTAGGGATTCTCCTTCCAGGGCACCCGGAACACGTCCGGTTGATGTATTCATTTCGGGAGCAGCTCCCGGGAGAGGAACTTGTTCGGTCTGTTCCAAGTAGGCGATCAGATCGCGAATTTCGTCGGGTTGGAAAGTGCTAAGCAGACCTTCCGGCATCATGGAAAGGGGAGAGGTGTCCAAGGAATCTATTGCGGATCGTGGGATC
>DUCD01000374.1:15006-15410 GCA_012959985.1 Verrucomicrobiales bacterium
GCGAGGACCTCAAGGCCTTCGAAATCAGCCGCGAGCCGAGCAAGACCCGCGCCCTCTACGGGAACGACCGTTTCGGTCAGGGTTTTCAATGTTACCGCGCTGTCGTTTTGCTGGTCGATGATGCCGGAAAGGAAACGTCCGTCTTTGGTTTCGATGGAAGTCATTTCATAATCTTTGCCCAGCACCGCGGAAGGATCTAGAATGTTGTCCAGAATGTAGTCCAGATCGGATCTGTTGGATCCGGTTAAGTCGGGTCCTATTTGTGCGCCTTCCCCGAAAAGAGTATGGCATGCCGCGCAGGTTTTATTGAAGATGGATCTGCCGTAAGAATGATCGGCATTCGCAAGGTTTTCTGGGGAGTCACGGAATCCCAACACCTGGTCGATATTATCAATCAAACGGAC
>DUCD01000375.1 GCA_012959985.1 Verrucomicrobiales bacterium
CCTTTTCAAACTTGAAGCCGGCCGCGGTGAGGCCGGAATTGACATCGTTCTGGTCATGTCAATCCCAGACTCAATTGCCCAGAAATTCCATCGATCCACATCCTTAACTTAGTGCCATTCAGATCTGTCCCTATAATTTTCTACTTGAATATTTTTGACTCAACGTCGGCAAAGGCCCATCCTGGTGAAACACAGAAAAAGGAAATAACCAATGGTAACAAAGGTAGAAAACCCCATGCCGTAATGCGACGCGACGCGACCGCTTACCTCCCATAAGCAACTTCTGCACCTCCCCACATGGCTCTCCAAGTTTAATCACAGACGGCCTCCTCGAAATTTGTTAGACAAATGTCACTGAGACGCTCGACCTATCACTGACTTTTGATGACACGCGCTAAACTTGAGAGATTGTATGACGAACACGCATAGGCGATGTTTGGATACCTTCACAATCTCACACGTGATATGGAGGAAACGCGCGACCTTCTTCAGGAGCTGTTCGTCAGACTGGCAAAGAAGCCACCGGAACTCGACAAGATCAAAGACCCTCGCGCTTTTTTGTTTCGCATGTCGCACAACATTTGGGTTGATCTCATTCGCCGTCGAGAAACTGGACGCCGAATTACGGACAAGGTTTGCCAACCGGAATTATCCAAGACTGAAGAGACAGCCCCTCCTGCCGATCATGATGAACAACACGTCCGCCAAGGAATCGCCGACGCGATCGCCGATCTTCCTCCCGATCAACGGGCTGTCGTCCATCTAAAGCTGCGCGATGATCAAACTTTCACGCAAATCGCAACCATCCTCGATATCCCGGCCAACACTGCCGCCAGCCGATATCGATACGGATTAGACAAAATCCGTGAACTCCTTCGACCCCTCTATCAGGAACTAAACGAATGACTCCTTATGAAACCGCAAGATCTAGAAAAACATATCGCCAAACAACATGGACCCACGCTTCCAAGCGAATGGCGATCTGAGATCCTGACCAACGCCAGTGCTTACTTGGCCGTTGACCCGGAAACCTTGTCCAGCGAATGCGGATGGGCGTTCTGGATCTGGCGCGAATTGATCTCGCCTCTCCGTCAAGGATGGACGGCTCTGGCTGCAATATGGGTCCTGCTAATTACCGTTCAGTTTCTTTCTTCGAATGAAGCCGGGACAACCGAATCCAAAACGACAGCACAGAGACTTAGTTTCGTCCAAATCGAACGTGGGCTCAATGAACAACGCCAACTACTGGTGGAGCTGTTGGACGAGGATCTGGAGGAAAATCCAAATCATTCAAAAGGCAAGGATCCCGCGCTTCGTCGCCGTAGTCAGGCTACAACCCCGTTCCGCTGTGTGTAAACGTCCATTCGGACGACTCCCATAACCCAACCATTCAACCATAGGACAATTATGGACTCAAAGACTGAAGACTGCCCATCACCCTCCACCAAATTGCGGACACCTCGTAAGGTATTGTTGCTGCGCTACACCTTGTTCGTCCTAGCCGGATTGATCAGCCTCATCGTTGTGTTTTACACGGTCGAAAATGTGCGTGGTTCGATGGCTTGGAAAAAGGCACAGGCCAAAGCCGCTGCCATGAATATATCATTGGACCTTGAGTCAATTCTTCCTGACCCGATTCCGGATGAATCCAACGCCGCCAGCTCTCCCATCTTTAGCACCATGTACAACTTTGGCGAAAAGCCGGGGCTGGGAGTTAGCCGGGCACATCGAAACCAAGGGGAACTGGACAGAATTCTTGCGTCGTTGAGCATCAGTCGAACCCCCGGTTCCAAACCGCGCCCTGACCCGTTCAAAATCGGTAGGCTCTCTGACCTGGAAGCATGGGCGAACTATTTCAAAGCCTCCAACGACCCGTTCCCGTTTCAGATTGATGACGACGCCAACGCGACGGCCAGTATAATACTATCCGCCCTTGATGATTCGGAGCCCCTCCTTACCGAGATTATCGAAGCCTCAAGTCGTCCAGCCTGCGTCTTCCCCATTCACTATGAGGACCATGTTGCCGCATCTTTCTCCACTGCGCAGTGCTGCCGACATCCTTGGCCTTCGGGCGCAAGTTCGTCTTGAACTAGGTGAACAGGACGCCGCCTTTGAGGATACTCTCACAACATTCCGATTGGCCGAAATGCTCAAGGTCGAGCGGATTTTGATTTCATCTCTCGTTCAATGTGCCATTCTGAAGAATTCCCTGCAGGCTCTGTGGGACGGATTGGACCGGCATGCTTGGAACGACTCTCAATTGCGGGATTTCCAAAAAGCGTTAAGCAGAATACAATTTGCCCGCCAATATCAACTTAGCATGATAGGCGAATTAGTGCTGACGCAGCGCACCCTCGACGATTGCATGCAATCGTCAGAAAGTCTGACCGATTTCGGTTGGGCCCTCGAAGGCACGCTCCCATTTCTCAACCTGTATCCTAGAGGTTGGATCAATAAATCCAAGGCCATCCACGTTGAGACCCTACTCGGTTTTCTTCTTCCAATCTCCAATCCTGAGACCAACCGATTTTGTTCCTGAAGCCGGGGGCGTCGACCCC
>DUCD01000376.1:0-2819 GCA_012959985.1 Verrucomicrobiales bacterium
ACTTTTAGTAGCAGTGGCTGCTTTTTGGATTAAGGGCGGGAAAACCGGGGACCATGCAGAAAGCGGGACATCCCAACTCGAGACAAGAAAGAAAACGGGGACTGCAGAACGGCACGATATACGCTTGAAGGTTACCGTAGCCGGGGAAATAGGCCCTGCTGAAATGGTATCCGTACGGCCGGAAGTGAATGGGAAGATCTCAGAACTACCGGTGGACATCGGCGATGGAGTCAAGAAGGGTGACCTGCTCTTTTCCCTTGATGACAAGGATCTTCGGATTGAACGAGAATCCAAACAGGCGGTGATCAAGGATTCTGAAATCCAGTTGAAACAGGCCGAAAGCGAATTCCAACGGGCAGGAGAATTGTTCGACGAAGAGCTGATTTCGAAAGAAGTTTACGAAAAAGCGGGAACCAACCACGAACTCGCCAAGAATGCCGTGGAAAAATCCGGGAAAGAACTGGCTCTGGCGGAAGACCGACTTTCAAAGACTCGTATCCTGGCTCCCTTCGACTGCACGGTTTTGACACGCCCGGTTTCCGTGGGCCAGGCCGTTTCCGGATCCGGCGGTTTCAACAGTGGAACCGAAGTCCTGTCCATAGCCGATCTGTCTGAGATGATCATCACCGCCCATGTTAATCAGGCAGATGTCATCCGATTGAAGAAAAACATGAAGGTTAATATTGCTGTGGAAGCCATCGCCGGTCTGACGGTTGGGGGTATCGTGGAGAGAATTGCACCCCAATCAACCATAGTAAACCGCACTAAAGGCTACGCAGCACGGATTCTGCTGAAAGCAGTGGATTCACGAATCGTCCCGGGTATGACCGCCAATATATCCATTCCCGTCTCCTCGGCAGATCAAGTATTATCGGTTCCGTTGGCAGCCGTTTTTACCGAATACAACCAGGAAAAGGAAAAGCAGGAACGCTATGTCTATATCCTGCAGGGAGAAAAATTCTTAAAAAGATTGGTGGGAATCGGGATTTCTGATTACTTCCATGCCGAGATTCTGGACGGTCTGCAAGGTGGAGAAACGGTTTCTCTGGAAGAACCGGAAAGCAGTCTCATTATTTCTGACCCTCAGGCAGTCGTCGATTCAAAACCAAATATCACCTCGAGACCGTTGGCATCCGGCAGCTGATATTTCGCACTGGGTCTATTTTAGAATCAGCTCGATTCCACAAACCGGAATCCGCATGAACTCCTTTTTCAATATCCTTTCATCCGGCCTGACTGAAATCCGTTCCCACCGGTTTCGGTCATTCCTGACTATGCTGGGAATTGTGCTTGGGGTCTCGAGTCTGGTCGCCATGTCGGCATTGGTCCAGGGAATGGAAAACGGCCTGAAGGAATCCTTGGTGGAAATGGGAGGATTATCCAAGATCCGGGTCCAGGATGCCGAGGATCTACCGGTTTATCAGGAATATCTACAGGGGCAATCCACAGGCCTGAGCATGAAGGACATCTCAGCACTTCAACTGAATGCTCCATTGGTCACGAAAATCACCCCGGTTCTGGATATGTACGGATGGGATAATAGAATCAACATCGATTACCGGGAAAAACGTTCCCGTCCAAGGCGCCTGGTAGGATCATGGCCGGAGCTGATGGAGTTGGAAGACCATGAAGTTGCCCACGGCCGATTATTCAATGACTTGGACAATGAACTCGCCCGGAGAGTCTGTGTCATCGGTGTGGAAATCCGAAATGATCTCTTCGGTGACCCGGATGAAACCGATGAGGAAATCATCCCGATCGGAGAAACCATTCGCATCAACGACATTCCCTTTACTATCATAGGTCTCTTCAAACATTACATGTCTTCCATGGAGGAAAAAGAAAGAGCCATGGCTGAAAAGTTGAAGGCCGAAGGCAAGCCTGTTCCCAAATTCAATCGAAGACGAAGTGGCGAAGGCAGCTGGATCTACCGTGTTAAAAACGACTCCATTTTTATACCGCTAAATACAATGCAGATGAGCTTTCGGTCGGCTGTCGAGGTTCGTTCGGGCGGCAATACAAGTTATGTCAACGATCACCGCCTTTCCTCAATCTACATGAAGGTGCGGGATTTCGATCTGTTGGAGGCGAGCCTGCAGCAGGTTCGCAATATCTTGATGGTAACCCATAACGGGTTGGAGGACTGGGTCTTCCGAACCGAAGAAGACATGGCAGAGACGATTACAGCGTCCATTCGGAGCTATCGCGTGAGCGGCAGCATCATTGCTGCAATCTGTCTGATCGTGGGAGGGATCGGAATAACCAATATCATGCTGGCCGGTATTTCAGAGCGTATCAAAGAAATCGGCATCCGCAAATCTGTGGGCGCAACAGGCTTCGACGTCTTTGTCCAGATTCTGACCGAAAGCATTCTGATTGCGCTGCTCGGCGGCTTATTGGGACTGACTGTTTCCGTCGGCCTGGTTCAGGGCATCACCACTTTGACACCGACAGACAACTCTCCCATCATCACCGGAAATGCCATGATATTTGCTTTTTTCTGCAGTGCGGTCGTGGGCATTCTCGCCGGCTTATACCCCGCATTGAAGGCAGCAGGATTGCCACCCATCCAGGCATTGAAATATGAATCCTGAGAGCTTCGCCTGAACCATGTCTTTAAGCACCATCATTCTCAACAGTTACAAAGACTTATGGATGCATAAGTATCGCTCCCTGTTAACCATGCTGGGCATTGTTCTGGGGGTCTCCAGTCTGGTCGCCATGGCGGCGAACATCAAGGGCATGGAAAACGGCATGAAGGAATCCCTGATTGCCATGGGGGGGTTGGACAAAGTTCTGGTTCGCAGTGAAGATGTGCC
>DUCD01000376.1:2829-15117 GCA_012959985.1 Verrucomicrobiales bacterium
AAAACACCAGGATCATCTTGCGGACCAGGCTCCGGGGCGGACCATCCACGATGTCTACTCAATGAAAGCCGCCGCACCTCTGATACGGACGGTTTCCCCCGAAATGGAACTCGAATACCCACGCAGAGTATCCAGACAAGGTAAATACGCCACGACTTCGGAAGTGGTGGGAGCATGGCCTGCTGTTCTGAAAATGAATTTACTGGAAGTGGAACATGGTCGATTCTTGAGCGATCTCGATGAGGAAAATGCCAATAGCATCTGCGTGATAGGAACCGGTATCCGAGACCAATTGTTCGGCGAACCGGACGCAACAGGTCCGGTGATCCCGATCGGAGAACTGATCCAAATCAACAATCAGGCATTCACCATTGTGGGAATGTTCAAACATTACGAAAGCGAAGCGGATAAAAAGCAGCGGGAATGGGAGGCGAAGCAGGATGAGAAAACCAAGACGGAAGGCGAGGTAAAACGGGAGCGGGGATGGGGTGGCCACAAGAAGTGGGGGAATGCTTTCTGGCGGAAAAACAATGTGATCTATATGCCGTTGAACACCGCCTGGATTCGATTTCGATCGGTCTCGGGAGAAGAGGAAGTCCCGGATCCCCGATTAAGCGACATGGACATAAAAGTCGTCTCAACCGACTTGATGGACCTCGCCCTTCAGCAGGCCCGGAATGTGATGTTCCTTTCGCACAAGGGAATTGAAGATTTCGAATTTCATACCCAAAAAGGTTCAGTGATCGACATCAATCAACGAATACGGAATGCCCGAATCAGTGGCGGCATCATCGCCGCGTTAAGTTTATTGGTTGGGGGAATCGGAATCATGAATATCATGCTGGCAACCATCAATGAGCGCGTTCGGGAAATCGGCACCTGCAAAGCATTGGGAGCTACTAATGAAGTCATCTTCATACAGATTCTAATGGAAAGCATGGTCCTCGCTCTAATCGGAGCGGGTCTGGGTCTGGCAGCTTCCTTCGGACTCGTCGAAATCATCAAAAACGTTTCCCCAGCGCAGAATTCTCCGGTCATTACCATGATCCCACTAATGGCTGCCGTCTGTTTCAGCGCCGTAATAGGAATTTTCGCAGGTCTATTTCCGGCAATCAAAGCAGCCAGACTCAATCCCATCCAGGCATTGCGATACGAATAACCCTTCCTGAAAACAAACGACAGCTTTGTAACATCGGCTGTCCCCAGTCGAATTCTGTAACATCGGCTGTCCCCAGCCGAAACCTGTAGCGTCGGCTGTCCTCAGCCGAATTCTGTAACATCGGCTGTCCTCAGCCGAAAGTCATCAGGGGAAAGTCGGCGAAAATGCGCTGGGGACAGCGCACGCTACAGTTGCGTTTCGTCCACCTCCAACGCTATCAGAGCATCTTTTCTAGGTGATCACACCAAACCTTTCATATCTTTCCTTAATAAAACCTCCTATCAGACCGATATGCATTTGAGGTGGATAAATGCACCTTGATGAAAGTATGCCCTGACGTGATGCGAATCCTGATTGTTGATGATAGTGCCTACATACGCAGCCGACTTCGTAAGGAGTTGGAGAAGGCTGAGTATGAAGTTTTCGAAGCCGATGGTGGGGTAGAGGCGTTTGAGCGGATTCCCGAAGTTTGCCCTGATGTTATCTGTCTCGATGTGGACATGCCGGTAAGAAACGGTTATGAAGTATGCTCGGACATCCGTTTGGGAACCTTCGGATCAGACAACAAACAATCCGACCTGTAAAGGGTTCCCATTATTTTCATTACATCAACTGATCGTGAAGAAGATCGAGCCCGGGGGTTCTAGGCAGGTGGCAATGAATTTCTTAATAAGCCGGTTTCTCCCGATGAACTGCTCTCTGCCATCAAACGTGTCGTCAGGAAACAATTGGATTTCTCAGGTAGTACTGTGTTGATCGTTGATGACAGCGCAGCCATCAGATCCATCCTGTCCTGTGAATTGCGAAGTCAGGGTCTGAAGGTGCTGCAGGCCGGAGACGGGCTGGAGGCCTTTGCCATCCTGCAGAAGCGAGCCTCCGAGATCGATGTAGTCATTACTGATTATTTGATGCCTCTTTGTGACGGAGCAGAACTTTGCCGGAAAATCCGCCTGGAGCTGGGCTTGAAGGATCTTCCGGTCATCTGTCTGACCGGAACTGATGGTCGATCCAATGTTATTGAGATGTTCAAAGCGGGAGTATCGGACTACCTCACCAAACCTTTTTCAAAGGATGAGTTGAATGCTGGAATCGGAGTGCATCTGAAAAACAAAACTCTCCAAGATGAACTCAGGATACGTATTGTTGAGTTGAAAAGGACTAATAAGCGGAAAGATGACATTGTCTCGATCTGCTCTCATGATCTCCGAACCCCGATGAACGGCATCCTGGGATTTACAGAAGTCCTTCTTCTGGATCCGCATATTGGGGGTGAAAACAGAGAATTTCTGGAAGAAATCCGGAAGTCAGGAAAATTGCAACTGGATATCATCAGCGATATCCTGGAGCTGGGTCGTCTGGAATCCTCAACTTCAAAATGTGAACAAATCCCGATATCCGTCAGTGAGATTATTCAGGCCAGCACCGAATCTCTGAAACATTCGGCCAACAAGAAAAAAGTGGAACTGAAAACGGAGTCTCAATGGGTTCATCCGGAACCACCCATCATCCGTGGGAATCCTAAAGACTTGATGCGTATCTTCAACAATCTGCTTGGCAATGCACTCAAGTTTTCTCACCCGGAAAGTCATGTCAGAATCTGGATTCAGGGAAATCCGGATTCAAAGGTTGTCATCAGCGTTATCGATCAAGGCATTGGCATCCCGGCAGAAAACCTTCCTCTGTTGTTTGAACGAAACGAGAAAACACGACAGACGGGGACCGGAGGCGAACCGAGCTTCGGATACGGCATGTCCATCGTAAAGGGTTTGGTGGAGCAGAATCACGGTGAAATTGAAGTGACAAGTCAACAGGGCAAAGGAACCACCATCAGGATCACATTTCCTGCAGCCGGAGACTTGACCAAAACAATTTTGAAAGAACCCGAGATCGAAGTTTCAACCTTGACGGCTGTTCCCTGATGGCATAGTCCATTATCTTTTTTAACGGACTAATTCGAATCGACAATTCCAATCCGGGCAAATCTTGAACCGGACACGGGATTGGCTATGGTATCCCTGAATGTCAACGTTTTCAGTCCGTCTTCCGGATGGGGATCCGACTCTTCCAGTTCCAGCGTCTCAGCACCTGAAAATTTGACATTTGAAGAAGCAACAACCTGAATGGTAAATTGGGGATCGTCATCCCGAACGCTTAACTGAAGACGCATACGACCACTGGGACCGACGACAATACTCACAAACGACTCTCCATCGAATATCGAAGGATCAGACAGCAACAGATACTCAAGTAGGTTTGATCGACCATCGCCATCGGGATCGGCCTTGGCTCCTGAGACATTGTCGTCGGAAGGTTCCGGAAACCTAAGTGCACGCCAACCGTCGAAGGAAGCCTTTACCGTCAGATCGAATGATTGATCAATGGACTCGGCAGGCGTTCCGGTATCGGTAATGGTTATGGTAACAGGGAAAACTCCAACGGTATCTTCAGGAGGGATACCCTGAACCAATCCCGTATTCGAAACAGAAAGCCAATCCGGACCTAAGGTCAGTTGATAGGTCAAGGGATCACCCTCCGGATCGGAAGCCGTCACTTGATATTGATAGTCAATTCCGAAATCGGCCGTAGTCACCGGATCGGAAGAAACACTCGGAGAGGTATTCTGAAGTTCGGGAAAACTGTTGGGATCACCTGGATGGGTAACTTGAGCGCCGGGAATGGGCACCCCATCCCCATCCGGATCCCCTAATTCTTCGCCATTCGTAAATCCATCATCATCCGAATCCAATGCGGCTAAAGCGGCATTCCAGAATTCAGCCCGACTCTTACGATCTACTCGAGCATTTACCGCCTCACCGAATGAAGTTCGAGCCCCACCGCCGCTCGATCGAAAATGGCAATTACTGCAATTGTTCTGGAATCCATTGGGGATTTGTCCAGATCTCCAATTTCTTGCCTCAGAGTTGAGCCCACAGCAAAAAATGAGCAAAATCAGAATTTGATGAAATTGTATTGATTTACCTTCCATAATTTCAATCTTCCGTTCTTTTAATATCAGTGATGAGGATCGCCAGATGCTCGCAAAGCTAAACTATTCCGAAGATGTTCCAATTGCAATAAAAATTGCCTTCACCCTAAAACGCAAGGCAGGAGGTGCCGCATCAAAATCCTGTAGCGGCGGTTGTCCACAGCCGCGAATTGTTGAACAAAGACAGCGAGAATGCGTTGGGAATAGCTCACCCTACAGGCTTTTTGAGTCGCGCCCGATTTGAGCCATCCAATTTATGGCGGGCTTTTCTTTTTATCGGCCTGATGCGATGGTAATCTTTTCAAGACAGTAGAATATCCACTTTTCCCAACATGCTGAAACAACTGAAGCACCCCTTTCCGGCCATTGCCCTGGTGATTCTATTCGGATTCGGACTTTACCGATGGCTCCCGGAACACTTTGGTCACAAACTGACGATTCCGGTTCCGGAAAATCTGGACACTCTGGAACCACAGCTCAAAGCCTATATCCAGGAACAATTGGAGTGGGCCCGTGAATCGTCCGACGATCCCAATAGACAGGCAGTCCTGGGAATGGCTTACGCGGTCAACAAACTCTGGGTTCCGGCCATCCTGGCATTCAAAAACATCATTGAGATCGCCCCAAACGAACCCCATGGATATCTTTATTATGCGGTCTCCTCACAGGAAGCCGGGAACACAGATCAGGCTGTGGAAGTGTTGCTTCAACTGAATTCAAAATTCCCGAACTTTGCCCCAGGGTTCTACCGAATGGGTGAAATCCTGCTCAAAGCCAACCGCCCGGAAGAAGCCGATGCTGCTTTTAAGCAGTTGAGAAAACTCGCCCCCGACCAATGGAGGGGCTACACCGGATCAGGAGATTCCATGCTTCGCCGAAACCAATTTGCAGAAGCGGTCCCCGTGCTGGAAAAAGCAGTGACGCTGGCGCCACAGATTAAAACGGCTCACTATCTGCTGGGAGTCGCTTATCAGAATCTCGGGCGAATCCAGGAAGCCGAAAGAGAATTGCTGCTCGGTGTGAACGCGGTCATGAGCCCCATGCCGGATGATTGGTCCAAAAGAGCCCCCCAGCACATGAAACGTCTGCAGGATCAGCTGGACATGGCTATGTATCGTCACCAACGCGGACAGATCGCCTTATCCATCGAGATGCTCAAGGAAGCGCTCCAATGGAATCCCACAAATTTGACGGTGCTGAGAAATATGGCACTGGCTTACAGTGATTTCGGAAAACCTCAGAAATCCTATGAACTGTTGTCACAGGCATTGGAGCTCGATCCGAATTATCTGCCCGCCCATATTATCCTGACTTCGGTTTGTCTGCACCTTGAGAAAGATGAGGAAGCAATGAAACATGCCGACAAAGCCATTGAACTCTCACCGGATTCTGCCGATGCCTACCTCGCCAAAGCGGACGTCATGACCGTCCTTGAAAACCAGGAAGAAACCCTGGCACTCTTGAAAACCGCCGCTGAAAAGGATCCGGAGAATCCATACACCCAGTTGGAGATCGGTGACTTAATGATGGAGATGGGGGGGCAAATCGACGCAAGCAGAAAACATTTCGAGGCGGCAGCGACCTTGGATCCATACAACATTTCGGTCCTTTCCAGACGCGTGGAACTGGAACTGCGTGCAGGAAAACCCACATCGGCTCAGAAACTGATCGAAACAGAAAGTGTCCGATTTAAAGGACACCAGGGATGGCCGAAACTAGTTCAAAGAATCGAAACCTTCCTCGGGAACCAGGAAGAATAAGCCGCTGGAGATTACAGCAAGGATTTTAATCAACGCCTTACACTACTGTAGCGTGCGCTGTCCCCAGCGCATTTTTGAAGGTTCTTTCATGACGACTTTCGGCTGAGGACAGCCGACGCTACAGTTCTTTCGGCTGGGGACAGCCGACACTACAGTTCACTAATCCCCGCATTTCACACTGAATTTCCACACTGAAATCGGTCAACTGAATTCCATCAGGTATAGGAATTTCAAATTTTCTTCTTGCACTATTCCATGTGTTACAGTATTACTGTTACAGCTGGTAACGACAAGCGACTCTCATGCTGCCATTCACGATAGATATAGAAGATGGAATACCCGTATCGGATCAGATAATCCAAGCGGTTCGAAAATCCATCCTGACCGGCCAACTGACTGCAGGTGAGCCATTTCCATCGGTGAGAACCATGAGTCAGGAACTGCGGATCAGTCCGACGACAGCCCATAAAGTTGTTGCCTCGCTGAAACAGGAGGGATTACTGGCAAGTCGCCCCGGGATTGGAATGGTGATTTCCACCGCCCCCCTACCGTCTAGAGATGAACGTCTAACCCACTTGATTCCAAGCATTCGTTCACTTTTAAAGGAAGCGGAAGAATTGAATCTAGAACCTGGCGACGTGATCAAGGCGGTCAGAAGTGAAATGAATTCAAATGAACAATCTAAAACCAAGAGAAAATAAAACGATGAAAACCGTCATAGATATCGAGAATCTGGAAAAGCAATTTAGAAAAGTGAAAGCCGTTCGGGGATTATCCCTAAGAATTCCTGAAGGAAAGGTGACCGCCTTTCTAGGACCCAACGGAGCAGGAAAGACCACAACCATTCAATGTGCACTCAACCTTCAAACCTGTGATCAGGGGCGAATTAACATCCTGGGCAAAGACTCTCAAAAAATCGGCCCAGAGGAACTCCGCCAAATAGGCTACGTATCTGAAAACCAGGAACTACCGCTCTGGATGACAGTCGATCAATTCCTGAATTACTGTCGCCCCATGTATCCCAAATGGGATCGTGATTTTGAAAAGAAATTACGAATGGATTTCGATTTACCGCGCGATACCCGATTGCGTGATCTATCCCGTGGAATGCGAATGAAGGCCGCCTTGGTGTCCAGCCTCAGTTACCGTCCCCGACTGATCATCCTGGACGAGCCCTTCTCCGGATTGGACCCCCTGGTCCGGGATGAATTCATTCGCGGACTTCTGGAACTCACAGAGGAAGAAGGGTGGTCGGTTTTTGTGTCCTCGCATGACATCGAGGAAGTGGAAAGGATGGCGGACGAAGTGGCCATCATTCATCAGGGAAAATTACCATTGCACGAATCGATGGAATCACTAGTTCAGCGGTTTCGAAAAATCGAAGTCCAGGTTGAGATGGAAATCCAGCTTCCGAATAACCTTCCGTCATCCTGGCTAGACTTTCAACATTCAGGCCGAAGGGTATCCTTCACGGATTCAGCCTACGAATCGGAATCCTTAAATCAGGCGATACAAGGTCAATTTCCGGACGTCGAAAACTGTCATATCCACCCCATGAGTCTTCGAGAAATTTTCATTGTTCTCGCTAAAACATACCGACTGCAGAGTTCCGACACTTACGATCACAAATCTCAATCTATAGTCCAATGAATTTGATGCTTCTCCATTTCAAAAAAGACATCAGGCTGCTAAGAACCGGTTTGGTAATTTGGGCCTCCCTGCTGCTGCTCGATACACTCTTCATCAGAACATTCGGAACCAACTATCTATTGGAAAACACCGAAGCAAGGGGGATCTTGTTTATTGTCGGTAATTTAATAGTAGTGTCAATGATTGTCGTCATGGCGCTTCTATCCGCTGGAGTCATCCTGGTTGATTCTCCGTCGAAAAGAGATGGTTACTGGAGAACTCGCCCCATTCGCCCACTGGACCTCATCGGTGCAAAAACCCTGTTCATTCTCATGTGCCTCGTCATTCCGACAACCCTTCTGGAAGGTCTTCTTTTGGTCTCGGAAAAACTGCCCCTATGGATGGTTCTTCGAGGGATGCTGGATCGCTTTCTACTCGCGTTTATTTTGTCAGGAACCGTCGCGTCCTTTGCCTGCTGGTGGAAGGATTATCGACAAATGTTTTTGGGAATTATCATTTTCATTGGAACAACTAGCCTCACCCTCCTTCTCTTTGTGACCCTGAGCGAATGGACCGGCCTATCGGAAATACGACCCTCTGAACCCAACCTAATGCAATACGCTCTTTGGCTGCTCGTCTTCTCGATTGTATCCATCCTGGTATTTCGATTCCTGAAAAGGATTTCATGGAATCTGATGAAACGATTCATCACGATATCGGGATGCGGTATCGTATCCATTCCATTCCTTCTTTCCTGGTCTGAAATAAAGATCAAGACGATCTCTGACGGGGAGGATGCATTCCAAGGAAAACAATTACTTTCGGACATCCAAATTAATAACCCCCGTGTGCGAATCCGCGAGATTAAAACAGCCCAGGGAACTCTTGTAAAGTTACTGAACGTCGTCCTGGAACCGGTGACGAAGTCTTTGGCATCGACGCAGAGCATTGATTGGTGGATCCGCAAAACCCGAATCAAGGATTTAAATAACCGCACGATTCTTGAATCCAAATTCCGCCAAGATAACCCCTTATTTCGTTACTGGTCACGAAATCTGAATGCCGTAGATGGACAACGGATGGTCAACCTGATTCATCCCGATGCCAGAATTATCGATCTTCACGGAAACCAGGGATCTTTGCGCCCTTACACAGCGTCCTCAATTCTGATGAAGGGTTCGGAAACAGACGAGGAGCAACCCTTGAGAATCGAAAGCCGCTTGGAAGGGCGCCTGTTCGAATTCAAAAAGGTAGGACAACTGGAAATGACTCCGGGCAACAACCTGAAATCGAAAACACGCAAATGGACTCTGGTTCAGGCCAAAGCAGATAACGGAGAGGATTTTCAAATCATCCTCAACCTGGAACAGCTCTCTCTCATCTTCACCCGAGACTCGAATTTGAAACGTTTCCCCTATACCCCCTTTTCAAATCATTCCTTCGTTCTTTATCGACCGGACCTGAAGCTCGGATTGGTTCCAGATTCTTTCAAAGGGACCTTCTCGATCCAAGCCAATTCCCATTCCTCTTTCAGCAACTCTTTGGTCCAAATGACTTTTCGTCAACCCGATTGGATGAATCCGGGCCTCTTTTTTTCGTCCAGTTTGAATCCGTTGGAATTGTGGATCATTGAAAAACAATACCTTGGAAGAATTAGCAAGGAATGGACTTCGGACTCTCTGAACATTTCGAAGAATCCGCAGCTTTACAACACCCCCTATCTTGCAAGAGGTGACCAAATGAGTCGTTCTGAATTTAACCGTCAAATCAAATCCCTGGGGCCTCCCCCACCAAACGCATCCCGCATTGAAGCGGGTCGATACCTACATGAAGTCATCAAACTGGTTGAAGAGCGGCGCGTATTCGTCAATCGCCATCACCCACTGGCTCTCAAATTAAGTGCTCTTGTTCCGGATCACTTACCGATGTTCATTGAAGGATTGAACGTGACCGAACATGAGGGAAACCGATGCCTGGAATCGGCATTATACCACGGCGTCAGCGATTCGCAGAAACAGGAGATCCTGAACTATTTGGCAGACTGCCCCCAACTGGCCGGCTTGATCAATGCCCGGGGATGGACGGAAGATGCGAAAGATGCTCTGCTTGGTTTATTGAATCGGAGTGAACTGTCTTTGACCAATCCCGCCTTCAAAGCGTTGGCATGGCTCGAAAATCCGATGACCTATCCCGCACTCCTCGCCGCTATGGAGCGACAGATCTCTCTCGAATTTTACGAGATCTCTCTCGAATTTTACGAGATCCTAAAAACGATTCCGGATTTGGAATCAGATTTGAACCTGGCGGTCCATCGACTCTGGCAGAACAGATTAAAAGTCATCAGTAAAGTGTGTGCTCAATCCACTCTAATCACCGTGGCGCTTCGTCACGGAATCACCGAAGCCCTGGAGGAAGTTCACCGACGCCTGGAATGGACAATAAAGGCGAATCATTTCAGTGCCTTCAATCTGCCGAGAGTCATTCGGGACAATATCGTTATTACGGGTTTGGATCCCAGCCAACATCACAACGACCAGAAGTTGTTGAAATGGTTCCACCGATACAAACCTGAAGATTTTCAATTCGATAAGACTCGGCGGCGATTCGTCCTGAAAGAACGGAACAATAAAGTCAACTGAGGAACCTACAGTATTCATCGATTCCCGATATCCAGCAAAAATAGACCGAATTCAAATCAATGAACTCCATTATTCACATTCTAAAGAAAGATTCCCGACACAACCGTTTCCCGATTCTGATATACCTAACGATCTGTTTCTTGAATCAATGCGTGGTATCAATCCGCAATTGGGAAGTCGCCGGAGTGATCGGGATTACCTTTCTGGTGGCTCAGATTCTATCGGCAACCGTCTTGGTGCTCCGCTGTATTCAATCCGATGCGATACTGGGAAGCATCGCCTGGTGGAAAACGCGTCCCCTTTGTCCCCGGCATCTTATTCCAGCCAAAGCATTGTTCATAGGCTTATTCCTCCTGCTACCGCTGTTGCTCGTCTATATCGGGTCGGCCCTTCGTACTAATCTGTCCGCCGATCAATTCAGCCGAGGATTGCTCTTATCGATCTGCCTCCCTGCTTTGCTGCTTTTCGCCGCGGCAACTCTGGCAAGTCTGACCGCATCGGTTTCCGAGTTTTTGGCTCTTGCCGGATTTCTTTTTCTCATCATCATCGCCGTCACTGTGGCAAAGGTGATTCCTTACTCTGTCTTGACTATTCCATGGATCGCCAAGGTCGGGGCTCCACTGAATTACAGCATCGCCGCCGGCCTGGTCTGCGCGGTTTCGGCATGGCTGCTACAGAGCTTTTGCAATCGTCGTAAAACCAGCTTTGCCGTTCTTACCTTTGGGTTTCTATTGTTGAGTTTTTCGGTCCGTCACTGGTCATCCCAATCTAACGAGGCAGTCTCCATTTCATTGGGAGAAACGGCAGGATTCAAGGTGAACCTGCTGAGCAATGAGAGTAGCATCCGGCGGAATCCGGAAGATCAGTATTTCTGAAGTCATTTTCAAGTGACCGGTCTGGAATCCAATCAATGGGTTCGAGTGAAGTCCATCGATGCCCTTTTCAGGGCTCCATCAGGCATCCGGACCTCCATCGCTCATAATGCTCATTTCAGATACGGCGGTAGTTTGAACCGGGAACTATATGGGGATTCCTCGCTGCAGTCCTTGATTCATGCCTGGTTTCCTTTAGAAACGAGATGGAAAAGTGAAATCCCCGTGAATGACAATCCATACCTTCCGGCCCACCACAGCAACCCGGACCAGGAGGTTGATCTGAATGAAAAGGGGGACTTTGTCGGTGCTATCGAATTCACCAAGCACAACATGGAAAGGATTCTAAGAACGCCCATCAAAGCAGGCCAGTATGATCTCGATCCGGGGGCCCGCCTGATTCTGGAGAAAGTTTCCGCTTCAGATTCCAGCCTCTCAATTAACTTGGCAATTCAAGAACCGGCCTCCTGGGTAAGGAAAGACTATTCCATCCCGGAATGGTTTTCACTTCATAGGGAAATGAATACCGACTACATGCTGGTCGTTTTCCACCCTGATTCCCGCGAAGCTTTCTGGGTCTCACCGACAAGGAGGGGACATATAATCCAACAGTCGGTTTTATCCATGACCCGGAAAACACGCTATGTTCTTGATTTGCCTGCTCCCGCCGCCGAACGGGTATTGACCGGCATTTCCTTGGAACAATGGTTGGCCAAGGCGGAACTGCATACTTTCAGAATCCGACAATCCGGATACTACCGGTTCCATTTCAATGCCGACGACTATACTCTGATTCCGAAACTTTCGCGTAATGCCGGCATCCATGATTCTCTCCGGCCCTCACAACAACTGCGCGATCTCACTCTCTCGGAGAACGCTGATGAATCGGAAACGCTCGATTTCCTGAACGCTGTCCTATCGGAGATCCCTGAGAACTGGAACCAAACAACGGTCAATCTGATCCGGAGCAAGCTTGAATCGATCGGCAAAAGTCGCCTTCCTGTTTTATTGTCGATGCTCCCAGTCGATTCCACCGTCCTGAATTCCCATCTCCGGCCCGTCATCGGTAAGATGCTTCAGAAAAAACATCTTCCTGCGGTCCGTGAACTTTTAACCCGGGACATGCAGTTGATCGGACTGGTCGTTCAGAAGGGTTGGGAGAAAGATATACAGGACATCGTTCTGGAACAGTTGTCACAGCGCAATGACATCCTCCCCCAGCTTGCCATCCGAATCGCTGCCG
>DUCD01000377.1:0-3341 GCA_012959985.1 Verrucomicrobiales bacterium
GCGATCGTGAGGCCGGGGGGCAAACGGATTCATCAGGAGTTCACACCGAAATATCCGAAACAGATCGATGATGTCTCGTTCGGAATTCTGAAGCACGATCGGGAAAAGCGTTTTTTTGAAGCGCCGAGCCCGGGTCGAAACAATGGGGCCGCTCTGAACGGCTTGGTCGACTCCATTGAGTTCAGTCATAAACGGGGTTTTTTTGAAGAATCGTTCGATCTTGTGTTGGAACTGGGGGAACCGGGTGCAGTGATTCACTATACCATGGATGGGACCCGACCCGACTCGGATTCTCCCCTGTATCGGCAACCGATCAGGATCGGATCAACCACTGTTCTCCGGGCAACCGGATTCAAACCGAATTTCAAACCCTCATTATGTAAAACCCATACGTATATTTTCCTACATGATGTCATCCGCCAGTCTGCCGATGGTGTTCCTCCCGAAGGATTTCATTTGTCATGGGGGGCGAATCGAGTTGATTACGGAATGGATCCCAATGTTGTGGAGGACCCCCGTTATCAAGACCAGATTATTCAGGGCCTCAAATCGATTCCGAGTTTTTCCATAGTGATGGATCTGGATGATTTGTTTGGAGATTACCGTGGGATTTATGCCAATGCGCAAAATGACGGTCGTGACTGGGAACGTGCCTGTTCCCTCGAATTACTGCCGGGTCAGGATCAGAAAGACTTTCAGGAAGATTGCGGGATTCGTATACGTGGTGGATTCAGCCGTTCGAGCTCAAATCCAAAGCACGCATTCCGGTTCTTTTTTCGAAAGGAATACGGGAAAACCAAACTGGCATACCCGCTGTTTGGTGAAGCTGGTGCTGATCGCTTCGATAACCTGGATCTGCGGACTTCCCAGAATTATTCATGGAGTTTTTCGGCGGATCGGGAGAATGGGGTTTTTATACGTGACCAGTTCAGTCGCGACACCCAGTTGGATATGGGGCACGTCTCCGCGCGCGGAAAATATTATCACCTTTATATCAATGGTCAGTACTGGGGACTGTATAACTCCTGTGAACGCCCTGAAGCTTCCTTTGCCGCGAGTTACTTTGAAGGTGAAAAAGAGAATTACGATGTGATCAAAATTGGCAATCGAGATGGGGGGTGGGGTTATGTGGCTACTGCAACAGATGGAAATATGGAAGCCTGGGAACGACTCTGGAGCATAGCTAAAGGTGGGCTTGAAGGAGATGCCCCCTATCAGCGCTTGCTGGGCAATAACCCGGATGGTAAGAGAAACCCCGCCTATGATGTGCTTCTGAATCCAGACAACCTCATCGATTACATGTTGGTGATTTTCTATACCGGAAACATCGATGCTCCCATCAGTGCATTCATGGGCAACAATGGAATCAATAATTGGTATGGATTCCGGAATCGGAATGGAAAGGAAGGATTCCGGTTTGTCGCCTGGGACTCCGAACATACGCTTCTTGTCGACGAAGGAGGAGGCGGGAGGCTTTATGTAAATCGTCTGGGCCCTTTTCCTGCCGGAGATGAATTTGACCAAAGCAATCCTCAATGGCTATGGCAGCAGTGTCTGGATAATGAGGGATTCCGGGTTCGAGTGGCCGACCGGGTTCGGAAACATTTTTTCAATGGCGGGGCCTTAACTCAGGAGGCTTGTCGAAAACGTTTGAACCGAAGGGTGAATGAAATCGAACTGGCGGTGATTGGTGAGTCCGCGCGATGGGGGGATGTCCGCGGTGGATTTCGCGGTGGGCGTCGGGGCGGATCCGGTTCCACCAAACCGGCGAATCGAGACGATCATTGGCGACCGGCCGTCGATCGAATCCTAAATGATTTTTTTCCTTATCGCAGTTCAATTGTTCTGGATCAACTGTGGGAACATGGTCTACTTCCCGATATCAATGTTCCTGAATTCAATCGCCTTGGAGGCATTGCAAAGATAGGCGATTCAGTCAATCTTACCGCCGAAGACGGGACCATTTATTATACCCTGGATGGGACCGATCCTCGATTGATGGGAGGTAGCCTTAATCCATCAGCCATCGGCTACAATCAGGCCATCAAGATCAAAGGTAATCTCACCGTAAAAACGCGGGTTTTGTTGAATAGCGAATGGAGCACCTTAAATGAGGTCACCTTCAAAATGGACCCAGCAAAGTGACAGGTAGGGCCTCGCTGTCTCAGCGCGACGAGAAGTGGCCTGAATAAAGGTGTTGGGGAATAAACGGCTCCACTTGGACATCACTTATCGATGTTCACATGTTAGCAATGAAAAGGCATTTATTACAAGTTTCCCTGTTTCTGACATTATTATTCTGCTGTTGCGGTTCCATAATGGCTGCAAGCTCTCATGGTATTCTTGGCCTCAGTGCTCCTGAATTGGGGCTCAAGGGATGGATCGGCAAAGACGGTGGGAAACGTTCGGACCTGAAGCTATCGGCATTGCGGGGTAAGATTGTAGTCATGGAATTCTGGCAAAGTTGGTGTCCCGGCTGTCATTCTCATGGATTGCCGGCAATGCGGAAAATATCCGAGGCTTTCAGGAAGGACAAGCGGATAAAGTTTCTTGGGGTTCAAACTGTGTTTGAAGGTCATCGAGTTAATACGCGAGACAAGCTTCGGAAAATTCAATTGCAGCATCGACTTAATATACCGATGGCACATGATCCCGGTACGGCAGAATCGGGAGGACGTTCGGTTTTAATGCAGAAATATCGAAGCGGGGGAACCCCTTGGATGATCATTATCGATCACCGCGGAAAAGTGGTATACAATGATTATCACATTCAAGCTGATAAGGGGATTTCCTTGATTACCAAGCTGCTGAAGGATATTCCCGTTACGAATATTCCAGCGGTTGTAATCAAGCCCGTTGTCACTCAATAATTCCGCCTCCAAGGCAGATTTCCTGATCATAGAGAATGGCGGATTGACCGGGTGCTGCTGCCTTTTCCGGGTTCTTTAGACAAACTTTCCACTTGTTGTCGGCGAGTTCTTCAATTTGGCAATCTTCAAGTTGTGGTGTATGACGGATTCGAGTCTGGAGTTTCCGTTTTTCAGGTGCTTTTCCACTGATCCAGTGCATCCCATGGACCGTCAATTCTGATGTTGAATGATCTGAAAACGACTCCGAATGAGAGATGAAGAGAATGTTTTTCTTGAGATCCTTCTTCACCACATACCATGGACCTCCACTCAGTCCCAGGCCTTTGCGTTGCCCGATGGTGTGAAACCAGACGCCTTTGTGTTCAGAGAGTTTTTTGCCGGTATCCAATTCCACCATGTCGCCGGTTTGCTCACCCAGATGAAATCTTACAAAATCCGCAAATTTTATTTTTCCAAGAAAACAAATTCCCT
>DUCD01000377.1:3351-15097 GCA_012959985.1 Verrucomicrobiales bacterium
GTCTTTCCGACTCCGGTTCGGCAGATTCATTGATTCGGCCATTTCCCGGACGTCGTTTTTTTTCAAATGCCCGATCGGGAACAGGATTCGGCTCAACTGAGATTGGTTCAAAGCCGACAGAAAATAGGTCTGGTCCTTGACGGGATCCGGTGCCCGTTTCAACAGATAACTTCCCGTGGGTTCTTCAGTGACTTGGGCATAATGTCCGGATGCAACCTTGTTATAAGTCGAATCGATTTTCTCGAAGAAACTGCCGAATTTGATTCGCTGGTTGCATAGAATATCCGGACTGGGAGTGCGACCCGCCTTGAGTTCAGCCACGGCGTTTTTAACAATGCGATCCCAGTATTCTGTCTGTAGGGAAAGGACTTTCAGAGGGATACTAGCCTGTTTGCATACAGCCCGGGCATAATTCAGATCTTCTTCCCATGGACAGTCGCCCATAAAGGACATTTCCTCCTCAAGCCAGATCTTGAGATAAAACGCTGTAATCTCATGCCTGCCTTCGTTTGAAAGGAGGTTTAAAGCCACCGAGCTGTCGACACCCCCGGAAAGAAGAACGGCAATTTTCATGGAATCAGTTGAATATGGGTATTCTCAGCAACATTGTGCGGGCCCAGTATTAAAGGCGGCTGTTTTACCTACAACAAACACACCCCTCTGTCAAAGAGGTAACGGGATTTGCGGATGCCAAAAGGTAAGGGCGTGCTGTCCCCAGTGCGCTGCGTGACTGATAACTGCGGCCTAATACCCGGCACGCTGGGAAAATCACACCCAACCGAACACTGTGAATGCCCTCGTCTTCTTCACCTATTCGTGTTTGGGAGTCGCGATGCGGTAATAACGATTCAACTGAACTCCGAAGGGGGCTTTCAGTGTTAACCAGCCGGAAACGGGTAAAGGACCGACATTGCTCATTCCTTGCCACGGGTCTCCATTCAAGTCGTCCGTGAATTCGATCGTGTAGGTTTTGCCTTCAACGGCGAAGAACCTGAGGTGGACCGATTCCGAGTCACCTGTTTTCACGGTGACCTCTCTAAATTCCAGAAGACTCTCCGGGTTTTTAGGATCGGTTCCGGCTATGAATTCTTCAAAGTTGGTTTGGTGATCCAGGTCGGGATCTGCGTTTCTTCCCACGATGTCCACTTGCTCAATTTCGGATGCTGTGAAATGTTGCGTCAGCCATTCGCTGAATGGGCCGGTATCACCTTCGGCGGTTACTCTGAGATCGTCCGATCCGGTCAAGGCTCCATCGGTGACCGTTAACCGAAGGGTGTAGATGCCCGGTTCGGAGAAGCGGGCAGTGGTTTCCAGGGCGTCCTCTGGATTGAATTGAACCGCACCTGGGCCGGTCACCATTGTCCATAAGATGCTGGGGACACTTTGTGCTTCAGGGAGACCGTCATCTGTCCATGAACCTCCCAGGTTCAGTTGATCTTCGACGTTTACGGTTCGATCGTTGCCTGCCACAACTTCCGGAGCATGGTTAACTTCCGTAACCGTTCCGCCTAAAACCAAATCAAAACTGATGTCCGAGCTGCTCAGATTCGCCTGATGGATTTCAACCGCCAGTAAGTTGACTCCATTCCGCAGACGTGCTGGATCGATGGGTGACTCAAAGAATGTGGATTCGTCCGCGCCACCGGCGACGGCAGACGCCATGGTCTGAAATCCGATCGTTCCACTTGGCATATTGGAACGGAATACTTCGTTGCCGTTCAAGTAGATGACGGCTCCATCGTCTCTAACCAATCTCAGCATCATTTCCTGCACGGCAGACCGATTTAAAATCATGAAGGTTTTCCGGAAATAAGTGGTGATGAATTTACTGTTACCGTTTGGTCCGAAACTGAGCGTTGTTGCCTCATCACCATCGCCGTAACCTAATTGCGCCGCACCACTTTTCCAGCTTGAGTCATTGAAACTCAGGTTTCGCCAGGCCGTATTCTGATTGGATCCGTTATCCAGATATTTCCATTCCGATCCAACCGTAATGAAATCCGCATCGGCAGCGGGACGGGTGAATTGAATGCTGACCGTGTCGTTTGCCTGCAACTCGCCATCCTCCGCGGTCAGGCTTAAAATGTAATCTCCAGTTCCCGGGAAAAAGGCAGTCGTAGACAAATCGTTTTGATTTTCGAATCTAACCGGTCCCGGTCCACTCACCTGTTGCCATCTCGTCAACAGTCGGTTAGGTGGCTTCGGCATTCCGTCGTCCTGTGCGGTTCCCACAATCGCAAGCGGAGCAGGGAAAAGGCCTGCAACCGCCGATTGGTCATCTCCAGCATCCACTAACGGAAGACGGTTACCATCGTTGTTGCGTCCTGGTGACGGATCCCCGAGGCTGGCTCTCCAGTTCAGGGGTTCATTTCCGTATTCGGAAGGTTGAATTCGTTCCAGGGATGGGCCCTGTCCTCCCGGTTCCAACGGCCATGGCGAGTTGTTGTCGTATCGCACCTGATCCACCAGTAAATAGGGAACGACCGAATTTCCCTGATCATCCACATCCGGTGTGTCAGGTCGCGTCAATTGAAGTCGTTCGCCTCCGTTTTGAAGACTTCCAGCAAAAGGTCCGAAGATCTGTATCGATTCCGAAATGCTGAACTTTGTGCGAAACAATTCCGGTTCCGTTGAGGTGATGACGATCAAGCCTTTCGGAGGTAAAGTGACATCGGCAGGGAAATCGAAATCGATACCTGAGAATTTCCACAGGTTTTCCGGGAATGCAGGATCGAACAATGGAATGGAGTCATGGGAGATGTTTTTCAGTTCAATGAATTCCTCATCACTTGGACTGGGGTGGTAATGAATCTCATTGAGCACTACTGGACCGACCTTCGGTTCGGAGTTCGGTCCACCCAGAGTATTCCTTGATAGAGGTGGGAAATGAACCCGACCAGTGCTGATGACATGTCTCCCGAAGGTTACCGCATTTTCACCTGCTGGAAAGGTGAATCCGTGACTGTAACCCGTCAGGTTGCCACTGTCGTCGGCTGAAAAGAGAAAGACTTCCTCTCCGTGAGAACTGAGGGAAAAAGATCCATCCGTCCCGGGATTTTGGTTGAAGTCGAATTCATCGAATACCCGGAAAGCTTCCGGTGGAACAATGGTTCCCTGTGGGATGCGGAATTTCTTGGGTGTGTTTCGATCATCGCTCAGATACCAATGCGAAATGTCTGCAGGTTCAGCATTGGGATTGAACAACTCAACGGCATCGACAACGGGCAGATCAGTATGAGTTAGGATTTCATTGATTAATACCGGGACCAAATTGGTTGTGGGATCATCGAAACCGGGAGAACCGCCGATCAATGATGAAGCTCGCCAGGCAGTTGGGTTCTCCGGGTCTGAATTCGCCGAGGAGGAAACGTGCACCAGTGAAAAGCCTTTCCCATCAGGACTGCTCGGCCAGGGCAGGGCATCCTGAAACCGGGTAGTTTCGATAATCGTGCCTACGGCATGGGACAGGGTTAACCGTTCTCCACCGTTGTTCAGTTTGCCTTTATAGACGCCGGTCACTTCGACATTGGGATATTTCAGTGAGAATTGTTCCGGGTTGGAAACGATGAGTGCAAAACCACCTGGGCTAAGTAACGACCCGTTTGGAAACTGGAATTGCACTCCGTTTGAAAAGTGAACTCCGCTGAGGTCGAGTTCCCGGTTGCCGATGTTTTTGAGTTCGATGAATTCAAAGTCATCTCCGTCGAGTTCAATGAAGCGGGGAGGGTGATACATGATTTCCGTGATGGCCAGTTCGGTAAAGGTCTGGATCAAAACGAAATCAGATTCATTCAGAGCGCTCCACTGGCCATTTCTTCTAACTCTGGATTTCACATTGGCGCTTTCATTCAATACCAGTGATCCTTGTACTCTCCTTGCGGATGGGGCAATGCTGCCGCCGATTCGCCGTGGATCGGTTCCGTCTGTTGTATAATAGATATCTCCGCTCGGTGCGGTCATCGTCAGATTAAACCCCGGATCGACTGATCCTCCATGTTGATTGAAAGAAGGGGCTATGATGTTCGGATACCAGCCTTTGCTTTTGAATTGATTGAGAACAATGTTGGATCGTCTGGGGAGATAATTTTCCGCTACATCATCGATAGCGTTGACCCAATGTTGGTCCCGAGTAAATGGTGTGCTGCGTTTTGAATCTCCCCACCGGGCCGATTCGGCAATCACGGCCTGATCGATTTCCTCTTTCCGTTCCATGAAACGTGAAATGGTGGATTCAGGTGTCAGTATTCCGCCATTGTAAAAATGGCGGTGAATATGATCAGCAACTTGCATTTTGAATTCAGGATTATCCACGAGTTGTTGAAAGATATATTGTGGATTACTCTTGTTGAACGTATTCCCCGCTGCAAAGGGGCCGGTTCGATCCCGGTTGATATCCCAAGGGAGCAGAGAATGTTCCGCATCCCATACAAAAAAACGAAAACCTTGGGTCCCGGTTCGATCCCTTATCCCATACCAGTTGTTCGGGCTGTTGTTTCCCAGAAAATTAGAGATGGGAGCATCCAGATTGCCGCCGTGATAGATGATCAGCATGTAGTCTATCAAATTGGGGACATCCAATAGATTGGTGAGATTCGGATCCGGTTGCCCTTGGGCGTTTTTTCCCTGGAGGGCAAAGTAAAGATCGTTGCGTGTTATGTTCTGGCGAGACAATGTCCACAGTTGTCGCCAGGCGTCGAGGTTGCCGTCTGTGGCGCTGGCATTGTAGGGTTCAACTTTTACGACATCGTAATTGTCCTTGGATCCTCCGAAATAGGATTCAGCAAACGAGGCTTCAGGTCTTTCACAGGAGTTGTAGAGTCCCCAGTAATGTCCATTGATGTAGAGATGATAGAAATCCCCCCTGGCACCCGGATGCCCCATGGCCAACTGCGAATCCCGAGCCGATTGATCACGCAGGAAAACGCCTCGTCCATCCCCTTGGAAACTCCAGGAATAGTTTTGAAAAGTGCGCAGATCGAATCCATCGAAACGATCGGTCGCCTCTTCTCCAAAAACCGGATGTTTCAGTTTTCCAGAACCGTATTCCTTACGGAAAAAGAGTCGGAATGCGTGTTTGGGATTGTTGGTGCTGCGGCTGAATCCACCACGGATTCTTATGCCTGCATTGGTTTGAAACTCATTCTCGTTGTCCGGATCGATCAATTCCACTGAACAAGATCTCTCCCAGGTGCGGCCGTCCTGCCTCGGGTTGGCATAGATTCCACTCTGCCTACCGAACAGATCATCCAGATTCATTACAATGGAGAAGGTGGGAATGGATCGAAGACTGTCGATGATTTTCCGATTGTAAAGTCGGTTGTTAACGATATTTGGATCCATACCGTAATCATGGTCATTGGAACCCCATGAGGATGGCCAACCGGTAGGTGCTGCGCCGGTTGGAGACTGTCGTATGACATCATCTAGAAAAAGAAAGGTGTGCGTGACTGTTTCGGATGGCTCAAAGGAATCAGCCACCGCCATGGCCTGAATAGTCGATGTTTTCGCAATCCTAATCGGCTGACTGTAGATTCGTCCATTGCTCGGAGAGGGCTTGGTGCCGTCCGTCGTATACCTGATTCGGACACTGGAGATTTCACTGCTTAGGGTCAGGTTGAAGGGTTCTTCGAAGAATCCTCGCTTATGACTGAATCTCGGTTTATCAGCAAAGGCAGTGAATCCTCCCTGGTTCAACTCTCCGGGAGAGGCTTCACTAAAATAGTTCAAGGTGTTTCCCTCGATCTCAATCTGCGAAATTTCAGCTTGGATTAAAAATTCTGAATCTCCCGTCGACTCATTTAAACCGTGAATCGCCAGCCAGTTTTCTCCCTGAACCAGAATGCTATGGATGTTCTCCAGACCCATGTCTTCAAAGAGGATGGAATTAGATCGAGTTCCTGTGGCCCTTGATTTTCCGTCCGGATTTTCCGGAGCATTTCTGGATGCCATTGGAACACCGTTCAAATACGCGATGAATCCATCGGTGTAACGCATTCGGAGAGTGAGGGATTGGATCAGGGAAGGAGAGCTGACTTCAAAGGGGAGGCGCAGATATACCGAGCTTTGTTTCTGATACATTTCGCCGAAGATATCAGTATTCAGAAACTCAGAATTCCCTGATTGGATTTGTCCTGCGCTCCCATCGGAGGTCGACGCGGCGAGTCCCCCTTTTCCGGTATCTCCGACTAGCCGGAATGAATTATTCCATGAATTGAAACTCCCTTTGAGAGCAAACAACTCCAATTCAGCTCCCCCTCCACGTTCGTAGTAAATTAGCCTTAGATCGTAATCCCCGGCGCTTGTGAAGTTGAAAGTGGCGAAAGAGTCTGCCGGTGCCCTTGGATTCGGAAACGAAAAAGTGAAATTCCCGACATCGAGACGAAAACCGTCGTCGCTACTGACGCCAAAGGTCCACTGGCCGGCGCTGGGAATCCGAACTGTCGCAGTGGCTTCGACCACATAATCGTTGATGTCGACGCCGGTCTTTCCTCCGGGAAAGGGTCGGTCATTGCCGAACCGTCCAAGGGATCCGGTTTCAAAGTAATTCAGATTGGGGGCGATTTCATTCACCACCCGGGATTGGCGGGCCGGGTTGATTAAAACCGTTTCGGCTGTCGTAAGCTGCCCTACCGAAATATTGGATTTTACAAATTTCACCGAAAAACCCGGCACCGACGATTGATAGCCTATTCCGTTGTTTCCGGTTTTCCATGACGAATCATTAAAGCCGGGATTCATCCAGCCCGTTCCTTCAGAGCGGGTCTGAGGAACCAGGTGAGTTCCGGGCGCATTTCCAGAAAGATATTTCGTTACCCGGACATCCAATCCTACACCATAGGAAATATCGTCGAATTGTTTGGGAAACTCAGGATCCATCTCATCCGCAGGAGTCGTGCCGTCCGGTTCGAATAATCCCAGATACTCGCCTCCCGCGGACAGTTTGAAGTTGGTATGAAGTGGCCGTTCCGGGAGCGCCCTGTTCTTGCCGGACGCAAATACCAAAATGAGTCCACCGGGACCGATGGAAACCGATGGGAACCGCCATTGAGTGGGTTCATTCTTATCATCCGTAAGAAACCATCCCGCCAGATTGATGGTGCTTCTCCCTGAATTCTGAATTTCAATCCAGTCTGAAAAATCACCGTCTTCATCTTTGACAGAAGAGGTGTTGGAAGCCATCAACTCACTGATGATCAATGAATTCTGTCCGTTAACGCCCGTTGATGATCCCCACAGGCATCCCATTGCCAAAATGACCCTTGTCAGCATTCTGAATTGATTCATCATAATAAATTCTATAAAAGTCCCTTTCATAGCAGGATGCCTGCCTGTTTTTGGTTTTATCCATGCGATTTACGGTTTTTAATAGATATATATTCAATTGTCGTCGATTAAGGCAATATTCCTTCTGGGTATTCCGGAAGTGGCATGCCATGGATTGCTTGGATTTGGGATCGGGGTTACTGAATGAGTGAAGAGGGTTCTATGAGAGAGATGCCTCCAGACCAGCGGTATCATCTGTCCTTTGCCGAAGGTTGGTTGGAGTTGGGTAACTCGAATGAAGCGGAGAAGGAACTGTTGCAGGTGGATGTCGAGTACAATGAACACCCCGATTATCTGGAAGTACGCTGGTTGTTTTATGAAGTTCTTCAGGAATGGGGATTGGCTCTGGAGATTGCCGAAGACCTGACTGTTCTTGCTCCCGAGCGGGCCAGCGGCTGGATTCACCAGTCCTATTGCCTTCACGAGCTGAATCAGACTTATGACGCTTTTAAAAAACTACTGATGGTCAAGGATCGTTTTCCTGATGTGCCGACAATTCCTTATAACCTGGCCTGTTATGCCTGTAGGCTGGGTCGGATTGAACAGGCCCGTGAATGGCTTGAAACGGCCTGCCGAAAAGGAGATGCAAAATCCATTCGGGATCTCGCCCGAAAAGATCCCGATCTACAGGCTCTCTGGGAAGATTTGGAAGCAACGCAGTAATGTCCGGTTGGAACCTGATTCCTGTCGGCACTGAGAACTATTAAACTTTATTATGAGTAATGAAATGAATTTTGAAACTTCAGATGCTCCTGGTTTGACTCCCGGGTTGAATAAGGAACAATTGAAGCAGTATATCAACCTGAAGCTGACGATTCTCGGATGCACCTCAATCGAAGATGCGCCGGAACAGGATGTAATCGATTTAGCCCGTCCGTTGCTTTTCTGTCTCCAGGAAAAAAATCGGCTTCTTGCCGATCATCTCTGTCCGGTCGATCAGCGAATTAGTGATTTTCTGCATGATTATTTCAATGCTGTTCCGAATAAGCCTGAATTCAGAATGCCGGAAACCATTTTCAATCTTGATCGATCGGGACTTGCCCGTGCGCTTTCACTTCCTTCCGATCGAGATGAATACAAGTCGGATATTGTCTCATCTTACCGAGTGGCTCAGGGTGTGCTCCACAATCCCAAAAACGATCGCCGTACCACCAAGGGAGTTTTTCATATAGTGGAAGGTGGGTTACCCATACCTGACGATAAGAAAGCCGTGCCCAAAGTTGCTTTCGGTCATCTTCTTCAGCATGCTTTAAAGCCGCCGAAGGATTTGTTGAAGATTCCGTATACCGTCGATAATTCCACACCTTCAGAATTGTTCGTCTCTCTGTATTTTCGGCCGGTAGTTTGTCCTGAGGTTGAAGGGTATCGAGAGAAAGCTTCCTTGGAAATTCGCTTTCTTGTCCCTGGTGGTCTGGTCTGCAATCTGGATTTTGTCGAGACTATCTTTGGCAATGCCGGGGATCCCACTTTGCCGGAAAATGATGCCGGGCTGGACGTGCATCATTGGACCGGGCATACCGGATGCATCATCCTCGCTCCGCAGTTGACCGAGTTGACGAAAAAGGAACTGGGTCTTCCACGTTGGGAGGATGCGAGTGAAAGGCAACGTCGTGACGGAATGTGCTGGAAGGATGAATCAGAGCTCTATAACGACGGCAGCGCTTTCAAGGTGACCTGTCGGGATGATCGCGGTGTGATAGTTACCTTGATTGCGGATAACTACTTCGGATACTGCAAAAAAGAGGTGAAGACTCAAATTGGGTATTCAGCGAATCTTTACGGATTATGTGAAGAGGAGCACGCCGGGGGGACGGTTGCCTACGCCAGTTATGACTTGGGTGATGATTTCAGTCTGGAAACACATATTCCCATGGTCCAGCACACTTTCAAGGAGATGGCGGATCAATTTGCGGCGTTGATGGACCTCCAATCCGAGGGGTACGGAATCGATAAGCGTTACGATTCCATTCTCTATATTCCTGAAGATTCTAAGATTCGGCTTTATGACCAGACTGTCCGGTGGAACAACGAGTCTGGCGCGCAATTGATCAAGTTGCTTCCCAATAAAACCTACGTCATGCCTTCCGGTTACAAAGTCGAATTAATGCCCGGTACGAGTGGTCGACGTTGGCGGTTGGTAGGAACCCGGGCCTCGGGAACCTTCTGCCATAAACCCTGTACCGTTTCAGGCGGTGGTAAGTCCGAAATCTCAAAATCCATTACCGACGCCGTTATCCAGGGACCTGTATTTACCGCCGACATCCACAAAGATTTTGAAATCGTTGATCAAATCCTGAAACGCGATTATTCCGACCGGTTTCGACCTGACCTCAACAGAGTCTGTCGCGGGCGCGGCATTCTTGGTTTCGACCGGTCCCTCGGATCCGTCATCAAACTGCTGACTCCGTCCTATACGGAATACACCGATGAATACAATGACTGGGTGAGCGGTATTCCGCGCTATATCAAGGAATTGGTGCTGGTGGTCAAGAGGTTTTATAAAACCAATTGGGACGGGGATTGGCATAACCGCTTCAGCGTGGATACCATCAATGGGCAATCGGGGCATGAATTGAAATACCGAAACAAAAGATTGGTTGCCCATTATTTGAGAGTGGGATACGAGGTGGATGGATCTTGGAGAATTTTCGGATTGCGTAAGGATTTTCATCCAGCCACCAAAATTCAGATGGAGGATGACATCACTGCTTCGGTGGTGGTGCCCGCTTCCCAGTTGGAATTCCTGGATGAATCCTACGGACAGTCTTCCCTTAAATTCACTCACAACTGTGAGTCCCGGCTTTTCCAGAGACCCGATGATGCCATCCATCGCGGTTATGATAAGCAAACGGAATCGGATATGTCAGAGCCCGGCAACTTTCTCTCCAACTATGAACCGTTGGACAAAGATCAAGTGCGGGACATGGTGGAGGATTCCATCGCGTTCAGTGAGTACACCGCTCCCATGCGGAACCTGATAAGTCAGTTTCATGAGAATCCAGATTCTAGTTACCTAGTCTGTTCCGCTCATCCGCGCGTGGTCGACGGAAAGCCTTCAAAAAATCCGAGGTATCTTCAAATGCGTCAGGATTTACTTACTCCAAGAAAGAATTATCTCACGGAAATTGGAACTCGGTTGTATCGAAGAGTTCCCTTGGGAAAGCCGGTACATCGTCCAGTCAATGCGGTGTTGCCAGGACGTAGAAACAATCCTCCCGATGCGGTCGCCGGAATTCGTTCACTCGCCGTATACGGTCCCATTCATTACATGGAGTTGCCCGAATTGTTTATCGAGTTTATCTCCAGCATGACGGGGAAGTCACCTTCGACGACCGGGGCAGGTTCAGAGGGTGCTTTGACAAAGGGCCCGTTTAATGCTCTGACGACCATCACAGATTTGAACAACGCTTTGGTTTCCTTTCTGTTGACCGGCTACGATGGGTGGGTCACTTCGGCGGGTTGTATTGGTCCAAATTATAGGATTGATCACGACATCAGTCTGTTGATACCTGAAATTTGGTGCCGCATGCAGGTGGAGGAACGTCAACCCCGATATCTCATTGAACGTGGGTATCTGGAACGATGTGAAGACATCGAATTCCAAGGACGCACTGTGCTTGCCAGCCGTTTGGGCTACCGAATCACCTCAGGCTTTGTAAATGCCTTTTTCGGTCGGATCTTTTTTAATCCCAGCGCCGTATTGACAGAAGAAATGTTAAAACCGGAAATGCAGGATATGCATGTCTTTGCCGACGGTATGGACAACATTACTTCCACCCATCAGCGTGTTGCTGAAATGTTTTTTCGAGATGGAAGCATTGATGCAGCCTGCCCACCTCTGTTGGCTCTGCTGCATATTATGAAGGAGGGTCATTACCGGGAGAAAACACTTGGTGATCCGGAAATTCGAAATCAATTCAACCGGGAATCTCTCATGAAAAGTGACTGGTATTCAGATCGTCTGAAGTTCCGTCGCCAGATTGACATCGATTTAATGAATCGGCATATCCGATACCTTGAGGGATTCCTTGAGAAACGGAGCCATCGGAGCGAAGCCAAACGACTGGACGTTCAATGCAAACTGGACTGGTCAAGAAACCGCTTGATGAAACTGGATCAATCCGAATACATCAGTCAACTGGTAGGCACTCTGGGAGCCGACCCCCAGGTGGTAGGACCCACTGTCTCCAGCGCGCCGCACGGTCAATCGGTTAAGGAATCTTAGTTTTCTACTTATCTCCTGTTCCGCCATGATGAGGTGTCAACTCTTCATGGTTCATGTTCACAGGTGCTTGTTCTTGCATAAGTATGCATATTACCAACGTATTTACGCAAATAAAGCAAAATAGCCCATTTGCTGCTAGCGGCGGCGAGGAAGCGGATGAAAACGGGCAGTTGAGAAAGGGAGGGTAGTTTTTACAAA
>DUCD01000378.1 GCA_012959985.1 Verrucomicrobiales bacterium
TCGGTCTCACCAGCCGTGAAATCGGCTCCCTGCTGGATTCTGAATGAAAAGACGATCCGAAGACATTGGAGCTTCTCCAAGGCCTGGCTGTTTCAGGAAATGTCCGACTCGGACTAAACTTTCTTTCGTAGCAATGTCCGTTTTTCAGCCGGGAATGCGCGTATTGGTTGAAATGCGATTATTAACGACATTTATTCCATGAAAAACCAGATACAAATGCTAGAGTCCATTTTTCACGCCGCCAAGGAATTGACCCACATCGACGAGTGCGAGATCTACCTGCGCGATGCCGGCAAAGGAGATTCTGAGTTGAGATCAAAAGTTGAAGGACCCTTAAAACCGGCCGCCGAATCGGAAGCCGTATTGGGCGGCAACACGGATGTGGGGTCCGATCCGGAGCAGACGTTGACATCATCTCAGGAAACCGAAGTTCTAGGAAAGATTGCTATCAATCGGTCAACTCTTAAGTATATTTCTAATCGTTCCACCAAAACCCAACAAACCCAAAGTCCAAATGAACTCACGATTCTTGAAAATACTACTGTCCGCCACTCTTCTATTGGGAGGCATGAGCTTTTTCAAACTCACCGTTCGAGGGGGAGAATTAGATCACATCGCTTTCAAGGCCATTCACCGTCGCGACTTGACGTTGGTGGAGAGCCTCCTGCGGCAGGGAACGCCACCGGAACTGCACACATCAAGCGGAACGACTCTATTGATGGTTGCGGCGCTCCATGGCAACGCCGATATCGTGGAGTTGCTGCTGCGCCATGGAGCCGATCCAAATGCGGAAAATGACATTGGTGTCACGCCGCTCATCTGGGGAGCCGGAGATGTGGAAAAAGTGCGTTTGCTATTAAAAGCGGGAGGCGATCCCAACGCCAAATCCAAATCGGGAAATACGCCATTAATCGTGGCAGCGGCTTATCCCGATTCGTCGGCGAGCATTACATTGTTGCTCGAACATGGGGCCGACATCCATGCCAAGAACGGAAAAGGATTCACTGCTCTCTTTCATACCGCATCTCGAGGAAATCTTGCCGCCACAAAACTTCTCGTCACAGCAGGGGCGGACGTCAATGCCCCGAAGGACAGAAAGAAAAACCGAAAAGCCGTATTGGAAGCTGCGGACAACGGACACTTCCACATTGTCGCCTATTTGGAAGAGAAGGGCGCCGATATCAATGTTTCTGATGGAGACTTTTCCGGTCATACCTTGAATAAGGCGTTGATGAGACAGGATCCCGAAATTGCTCGCTATCTTATCGAGCACGGGGCGGATTTAAATTTCCGAAGCCCGGTTGGAGGCACGCCGCCCATGGTTTGGAGCGCCTACCAGGACGACGATGATTATTCGATTGCACGAATGATGATCGAACGGGGAGTGGATGTGAACGCCGCCAACGATCGAGGAGAAACCGCCCTGACTTGGGCAGAAAAGCGGGGTCAACACGAACTGGTCCGCCTATTGAAGAAGGCCGGGGCAAATCAGGCGGGCAGCGATGGAAAAAAGAAGGTAATTCCAAATCGAAACGTTCGTTTGTCGGCGGACAACCAAGACCCATTGATAAGGCATTCCGTTTCAAGAAGTTTAGATCTCATGTTTAAAAGCTCGGATTCGTTTCTTAAAAACCGTTCCTCCTGCACTTCCTGCCATCATCAGGACCTTCTCGGTGTCGCCGCCGCCTTGGCAAGGGGGCGAGGACTAAAGGTGTCGAATGATTCCATGGCAGCCATCAATGAAACTCAAATTCAGTCGTGGTCGAAATCCTTGAACAATTACTATCAAATGAATCGTCCTAATCCCGTGCCTGAACGACTGCTGGGCTTTGGGCTGTGGAGCCGAACGGCGCAGGGCCTTCTTCCCAACGACACAATAAAAGCCGCCGTTTGGTATTTGGCCGCCTTGCAGCATCCCGACGGTCGCTGGGATTCAGATTCCACCCGCCCCCCACTGGAGGAAAAAAACTTCATGGGCACGGCTCTCGTTATCCGAGCTCTGCGGATGTACCCCCTTGAAGGACGGGAACAGGAATTCAAGGAGCGCATTACGCGAGCCGCCAGTTGGCTGAAGAACGCGACAACCCGCACGCACAATGATCGAGCCTTCAGATTGCTCGGACTGGCCTGGTCCGGCGCGGATGACAACGTCCTTAGGGATGGCATCGCGGACCTCCTGAAAACACAGAAGGAGGATGGCGGCTGGTCGCAACTACCTAATCTATCGAGTGACGCCTGGGCAACAGGCTTGACTCTCGTGGCTATGAAAAATGCGGGATCGACGGTGACGCAACCGGCTTACCGGCATGGATTGGAGTTTCTTCTCAGTACCCAATTTGACGACGGTTCCTGGTTTGTACCCAGCCGTTCGTGGCCGTTCCAGCCGCACTTTGACAGCCGATTTCCACATGGTAGAGACCAGTGGATCTCCGCCGCAGGAACGGCGTTGGCGACCATGGCCTTGACCCTGGCTCTGGAACCTGTTCCCTACTCAGTTGACTCTTATGTTTCCAAAACGACATCCGCCCTTACGGACATCAATCCTCCCGATTCAAAGAAATCAGCCGGCAGCAATCCTCGCATATTGGATCCCAAAGTAAAACGGTCCATCGACTTTGGAAGGGATGTTAAACCGATTCTCCAAGGCTCCTGCATTCACTGTCACAGCCAAGACAAATCCAAAGGAAGTTTTGTCGTGGCTGACAGAGTCTCGATCATGAAAGGCGGTGAAAGTGGTGAGGCAACAATCATTCCCGGAGACAGCAACACCAGCCAATTGATCCGATACGTAACAGACCAGGTGGAGGATATGGAGATGCCCCCACCGGGGAAGCGTGACAAATATCCCACTTTGACCACTTCCCAGGTGAGCACGCTGAAGACCTGGATCGACGAAGGCGCTCATTGGCCCGAAGGAATCACGCTCGAGCAATAACTCAGAACACAGGAAAACTTTAACCGACGAGCTCTGATTTTCCGGCAGGTTGTGGACTGCGTGCGACAGAGTCGTCGCTATGGGTGGGGAAGGCTGGGAGAGGATCAGATAGGGTGTGATTAAATAGGCGGAGAAAGGGCTGTTGTAGTGTCGGCTGTCCTCAGCCGAAAATGGGGATGTAGCAAAATGGGAATGCGGGTGTTTCCACTGGAAATGCGCTGAGGACAGCGCACGCTACAAGCTGAAAAGCTAATTGGATAATCTCCCGAATTTTTAATCGCGCCCGAGAAGAAAACGACGGCCTATCTTGAATTGACGGTGCATACCCAAGCGGTGAATCGACGGGGTTCTTCACTGCACTCCACACCGCTGATGCGTGTTATTCACCTGTAATTCCTTTGAGGGTCCTGTATTCTCCGGTCCGTGCCTCCCGACTTTACTCGTACTCTGAAATCGATTGAGTCCAGTGATCCCAAGGCTGCCGAGGAACTTCTGCCGATGGTCTACGAGGAAATGTCCGGTTTGGACTAAACTTTCTTTTGTCGCAATGTCCGTTTTTCCGGACGGAATGCGCGTTATGGTTGGAATGCGATTGTTAATGACATTTAATCCATGAAAAACCAAATGCAAAAGTTGGAACCCATTTTCCACGCCGCCAAGGAATTGACGAACCTCGAACAGCGCGAAATTTACATTCGCGACGCGTGTAAAGGGGATCCTGACTTGAGATCAAAGGTGGAAGAACTCCTGCAGTCGCCGAATCAGAGGCTGTGCTAGGGGGCAATACGAATGTGACGGGCGATCCGGAACAGACTTTGGCTGCAACAGAAGTAACCGAAGGCCCAGGTAAAACCATCGGACGCTACAAGCTTCTTCAGAAAGTCGGTGAAGGTGGAATGGGAGGGTCTACATGGCCGATCAGACCGAGCCGGTCACGCGTAAGGTCGCCCTAAAGATTATCAAATTGGGAATGGAGCAACGGAAAGTTGCAGTAACCGCTCAATGGTTAAGGTTGTATTGCTGCGAAGCCAGCAAATACACCTCTCGAACAAGCGGAAGCGGTTTTACTAAAAGAAGCCGAAGAAGACCTCTATTTCAACCACATCGCTTTGGCTCAGGTTGAAATTGTAGCCAATCGCCCCGCCCATGCTCTCGATTTCTTGAAACGTTGTCCTGAAAAACGTCGCAACTGGGAGTGGCATTACCTCTATCGTCTCTGCTTGTCCGGGCCGTCAGATCCAATGGTGTTCGAGAGCCCGGTTATCTCGTTTGCAATCGACCCTAGCGGCAACCGCGTGGCTGCCTACTGTCAGGACGGGAGGATCCGGATCCGGGATATCGTCACCGGACATGAATCCGTATTTCCCGTGCCTGGTGGGGTGCCAGAGCATACCACCATATTCCAAGGTCGGCGCCCGAATCAGAGGGTGGCGTTTCACCCCTCCGGAAACCAATTGGCTGTGATCACCGTAGGGAATAATGTTGCGTTGATTGACATAAATAGTAGTGCAACGATTCGCGGATTTGAGGGACATTCAGATAGAATCAACGCGATCGCCTTCAACCCCAACGGTACCCAGATAGCGACATGTAGCCGTGATCTCACCATTATGTTGTGGAGTCTCACCGACGGCTCACAGCCGCACAAGCTAAGGTTTATTATTCCGCCTTCTAGCATCGCGTTCACTCCGAATGGGGAGCGTCTGATTACGGGCAGTTTCAACAAGGACCCCGGGGTAAAGGTGTGGGACACGGAAACAGGTCAGGAACTCTATCGCTTCTCGGGGCACCAGGCACCTGTCCTTGATGTCGCCGTCAGTCGCGATGGATCAAAAATCGCCTCGGGAAGTATTGATCAGGACGTCTTCATCCGGGATTTGGAAGGAGGGAACCTCGTTCGATTAACTGGCCATATTGCTACGGTAAACCGAATCGCCTTCAGTTCGGACGCCTCGAGGCTCATCTCATGCGGTGAAGATCGAATGCTTCGAATATGGGAAGCCACCACGGGCCGCAAGATCTTGGATCTCCCCCAGATGTCGAGTCCCGTGATGGATTTGGCATTCTTTCCCGAGGGAGATAAATTTCTGGTAGGAAGGCACACGGAGACGCTGACTATCAGAGACGGAAGCCCGTGGTCCAAGGAAGAGACGAATCCGCAAATTACGTTAGAGGGACATCGGAGCCGGGTTTCGGCTATAGTCTTTCATCCTTCCAAGCCTGTGATTGCTTCCGCTTCCGAGGATGCAACGCTACGCCTGTGGAACGTTGGTTCGCGCATGCAGATGGCTAGTCATGACCTCGGCCAAGTTGCATTCGACGTTTCATTTCACCCCAACGGCACCCATATTCTCTCAACAGGATACAATATGGACAACTCGGCGATCGTTGATGTTTGGAGTACGGCAATTCCATCTGAAAGGTATCCGATTGCTACGGATGATCACGAAATCTTCGGCGCCACATTTTCTCCAGATGGAAAACTTGCCCTTTTTGGCGGTCGCAATCAGGACATCCATGTATGGGACTGGAAATCAAAAAAACTTATCCGAAAACTCGGCAACTCTACCAAAGGCAACGCACATCTGGTTTTTAGTCCCAACGGCAGACACTTGGTGACTGCCCAGACTGCTGGGATTGTCCGGTTGTGGGATGCAAATCAATTGACAGAACCTCAGTTGGGACGCGTCGTCTACCGGAACAGTTATGAATGGTTGCGGCCCTCGTTCAGCCACCACAGTCTTTTTCTCGCTGTCGGCGATTTCGAAGGCAACGTCACCGTTTTAAACCTTGAAAACGGCAAGGATGAATACTCCATCGAAGCCGCCCACGGGGATTTCGTTGTCTGCACCGCGTTCAGTCCGGACGGAAGATTCCTGGCTACAGGCAGTGCGGATCGAACCGTTCGGCTTTGGGAAGCCGGCACCGGCGAGGCAGTCAAAACGTTCATTGACCACGAAGGGATGATCTATTGCCTCGCCTTTAGTCACGACAGTTCCCAACTGCCTTCAGCGAAGAGGTGATTTTGACAATTGAGGACAGAAGCCCTGAGTGCCCACAAATGGAAATCTCAAGATGCTTTTTCCTAATGCCACGAAATTAAGACATTTTGTTCCGTCCTGATTGGTTTTCCATTGTCCGGGGTCGACGCCCCCGGCTTCAGGAACAAAATCATGTCCAGGACCTTTTCAAACTTGAAGCTGGCCGCGGTGAGGCCGGAATTGACATCGTTCTGGTCATGTCAATCCCAGACCCAATTGCTCAGAAATTCCATCGATCCACAGCCTTAACTTCGTGCCATTCGATGCTGTTCCTAAAAAACGCCCTGATTGGTCTGTAACTTGCTTTCGTTTTTCAAACTGATTTCTATAATGAATTCTGATTGAAAATGAAATGATCCGCCGTTATCAGATTCCGATCATCTGTTTATTTATCGGGCTTTCAGCTGTTTTGGCGATTGCTCAGGAGACGGAGATTAATTTGAATCCTCTACCGGGCTTTGAAATAAGTTTCGAACGGGAGCGCTACGATATTGTTCCCGGTCAGCCTTTTGAAACGAAGGTTCTGATATCACCGATCCCTGGAAACGGTCTGTTCAGTTTTGGGTTTTCGCTTTCTCATGATCCCGACCCGCTCTTGGTTGAAGGGACGGTTATCCATCCTGACCTTGACTTCAACGCGGTCCGAGGTGCTCCTGCCATTACTGTGATTGAGGAGGGACGGGTCGGACTGAAAGGGACTGTAGATTTTTCTGCATCACCCAAGGCAACCTATTTTGAAAGCCTGCTGGCTACTTTTATTATAGTCGTCGCTGACGATTCTACAGATCCAGTCACACTGACACTCTCTTCCAACCGATCCCTTGGACCTGAAGAGACTCTGTTTGTCGATGGTTTTGGGATTTCGCTGGACCCTCAAGTAGTCTTTGGAGAAACACTCATCAATCGTATCCCCGCTGCAGTCCTAAGCCTGCCTCTGGAAGGGGCGGAATTCCAGGAGGGTGAAACCATAGCCATCTCGGTAGAAGCTTCGGATTCGGATGGGTCGGTGACTCTGGTGGAATTCTTTGTCGATGGTGTGAAGATCGGTGAAAAAAATGAGTTTCCCTATGAAATTCAGTGGAAGCCGCCTTCAAAGGGAAGCTATGAGATAGGTGTCTCTGCCATCGATAACCTTGGGGCGGTTTCAGGGTTCCAATCCCACCTCATTAATGTGGTTGTTTCTAAACCGAATTTTCCGCCTGAAGTGGTTCTGATTCGTCCAAACAATGAAACAAAAACACCCGTGGGTGCTCCCTATTTAATCCATGCGGTGGCTGAGGATTTAGACGGTTCTATAAGTTATGTACGCTTTTTGTTGAATGAGCAGGAAATCGGTCGGGGGGTCGTAGAGCCTTATCAGCTTGAGTGGATTCCGGATCAGGTCTCAGACTTCAATTTAGTAGTTGAAGCGGTTGACGACTTGGGAGGGATCGAACGGTCGGATTCAGTTTTGATCCATGTTGTTCCGATGGACCAGGATCAAGCACCCGTGATTTCCCTGGTAACGCCGACGTCTGGGAATCGGTTTTTTCTAGAGAACCGAATTGTGCTTTCGGCCAGAGCATGGGATCCGGTCGGTCAGATTCGGGAAGTGGAATATTTTGTGAACGGAGAGTTGTTTGCGGATCAAGAGCTGGGAACGGCTCAAAACAGTCCGTTTGAATTAACCTGGAACATTTTGCTGGTCGGGGTAGGGACATTTAAAGTTCGGGGAGTGGCTAAAGATAATACGGGGAATCAAACGGTTTCCGATGAAGTGGAGATCCGGATTGTGCAGGGCAATCCGCAAATTGGTATTCTCAATTCTTCAGATCGGCCTGAACATACCGTGCTTCAGGCATTCCTGGCGGAGATGAACCTCCTTCCACGGATGCTCTCGGATGCGGGCCTTGTTTCCAGTGATCTGAATCGTTTGGAACTCCTGATTATCGCGCGGAGCAACGATGATCATTCCATTCCAGGCAAAACCATTATCGACCAGATCCGTACATACCACATACAGGGCAATCCGGTGTTTTTCATCGGGGAGAATCTCCATGAGAGTGCATCGGGATTGGGGTTGGCGGCGGAGGAATCCTGGAGACAGTTGGTCGGCGTGAAAAATGGGAAAAACGCGACGGAAAGGGATTCAGAATCACTGGTGCCCATTGCTGAAAATATCCTGAATCAAGGACCTTATGGCAGGGTTTTACCATTCGATCGGTTGGCTTTGAGTTCTGATCGCACTCAACTATCGAACGAAATGGTGCCGTCCATACTCTTCGAGGATCTCCCGCTTGCGGGCTATAGAGAAGGTTCCGAATCTGGTGTAGGCCTTGTTACTCAACTATTCCCCGTTCATGATTTTCAGGATGCCTATTGCAATGTTCAACGCGAAAAGCTGTTCAAGAACTCCATTCACTTTTTATTGAATCAGGGTCCGCCGCTTGTTGAATCCGATCTTGAAATCATTGCTGAAGATTTTCCGGAATCCATTAAGAGGGGTGAAATCAGGAATTTCAGACTTCGAATCAGGCATCAGGGTGAGATCGATAATGCCAATGTTCATTTATCTGCCCGCTTCCCTGAATCGGTCTTTATTGAAACATCAACAGATGGCATCGGTCGAATCCTTCAGAATGAATCAGGGAAGTTAGTGCAGCAGATTGGGTATTTGTTCCGTTCAGATGAAATCACTTTGGAGGTTCAGTTGATTCCTACTCGGGGTGGGGCCTTTCCTCTGGTATTTGAAATTGGAGGAATACCTCGCGATTCAAATTCGTCAAACAACCGCTTTCAGGTTATCCTTCAAGTTGAAGAAGGGGTGGTTTCTTCCAGCCCTGGTTTGGTTATATCGAGGATTGATGAACGATCCTTTGACTTGATCCTTGATTCTCAATCAGGCGTTTCCTTTCAACTGGAAACATCTGAATTCTTATTTGACCCTGATTGGAAGTTTGTCAAACAGGGGGTCCTTTCCAATTCCACCGAAGTTATTCTGCCTTCTGTTACCACCGAGGGTTTTTCCGGATATTACCGGGTTAAATTGATTCCATGATATCTAAAGGCAAAGTTCAATTCTTCGGGCGATTTTGGGTCTTGGTCGGAAATAGGGATTTCATGGGTCACTTATTGAGACCGGGGTTCTTGTCCGGGTTGCTGCTGCTTTGGGTGTTTGTCAGCAGCAACCCTGATACTTTTTCTGATGAACCTCCTGCCGAACAAAACCTGGAACTTAATTCTCCATTGCAGCAGGGAAATCAAGGGCAACGGTCGATGATTCGTGAACTGCGTATCAATTTCAGTCGTGATATATCCGAAACACTCATCTCTTCCGATCTGATCCTGATGAATCTGGACCAAGCGGCACGCATCCCAGATGCTGAGTTGAATTTTGAGATTAATCGGGAAGAGCTTCAGGCAGTTTGGAGTTTTGATCAATTGCCGGGAGGTTCCCTTGGAGATGGGAATTATTTTGCCGTTCTCCGCATTCCGGAACCTTCCCGATCCGGATCGGACCCACTCCAATCGGTCTTCGGTTTCGAGTTCTTCAGGTATTTCGGAGATGTTGATGGAGATCGGGACGTGGATTTTCGGGATACCTTCTTCCTTAGAAAAACATCGCAGAAATCGCTGGGAGATAGCGGTGACTTTGACCTGCGGTTTGATTCTGACAACAATGAAACCATCAACGAGGTTGATCTTGCCCTATTTGAGCAAAACTACCTTTCGCGGTTGCCTCAAAGAACAGGGGCTTACATTGGGCTATTGAATGACACTGGAATCGACTACCGCGATGGCTTGACCCGTGATGCCACCCTGATAGTAGTTCTATCTCATGTGGATTCGGGTGATTTCATTGAGGTTAGACTCAAAGGGCAGGGGGAATACCGAAGTATTTCGCTTGGAATTCTGGAGAGTGGATCTTTCCTTGTCACTTCTGCACAATTGAATGAAGTCCTTGAGGGAACGCTCACTGAAGGCAGCATCGGGCTGGAGTTTCGCCTTGAAAATGTTTCCGGTGATACGGCCGCTGAGTTTTCTTTCGATTTTAATTGGGATAGAACGCCTCCTTCACTGGAGGTCATCGAGGATTTGGATTCATTGCAGATCACTCCAGAAGGAGGCTTCATTTCCCTAACAGTAACCGGGGATCCTTTCAGTCAAATCGAATCTTTATCCGACGGGGTTTCCATTACAGCCGACGCTCAGGGACGGGCCGTGTTCAGTGATACGGCTCTTGAATTCGGAGAGAATCTGCTGCGGTTCCGTGTGAGCGATAGCGCCGGCAATGAGCGAATTGAAACACTCAGTATTCCACTGACAAATCAGCCTCCGGAATTCATCTCCGATCCCGTGACCTCCATTGAACTGACTTCTACCCGTTCGGCAGCTTTTGTGCCGTTGGATACATCGAACTGGCAGTTGGAGACTTTTGATAATATGCCATTTGTTAACGGCGTCGAGGTGCCGGCTGGAGAATTCAGTTTCGGTGATGGGCCTGATTTTGTTGCCATCCAGGAAACCGATGGGAATCGACCGGTTATGCTGCTCAGCGATTTTGAATTGAAGCAGGACATTTTTCAGGCACGCATTCAAGTGAACGAACTGGGGTTCAGTGCGGACGATTACATCGGTTTGGTATTTGGTTTTCAGAATACCGGGGAGTTCTTTCTCTTCGACTGGAAACAAAGGGATCAATCCATCCAGTTTGGTGTTGCGGAAACCGGAATGAGTATCAAGAAATTTAAAAGTGAAGTTCCCGTTTCTTTCGATCATCTCTGGCCGACGCTTTCAGATTTGCCGGGTGTGGAACTGCTTTACCACAACAATACCCCTTGGCGGTCAACTCGATCTTATAGAATAGAGCTGAAAATTGTTGAAGGAGCTTTCCAACTAACTGTTAGCGATCGTGATGGAATTGTGGATTCCATAGTCATCGAGGATCCTGATTTCAAGGAGGGTAAAGTCGGTTTCTATTCCTATTCGCAATATGAAACTGAGTTTCAAGGGTTCCTGAGAGATCACTTGATTCCAGAAACTTATCGGTATTCCTATCAAACTTCAGATTTCGAAAAACAGTCCATTGCGGTTGAGCTCCTTGAAGCACCGCCAACAATGGAGTTGCAAGCCGGAGAACTGCGTTGGAGTCCCGGTGTGGATGATGCAGGTGCTTACACCGTTTCCCTGCAGGCAATGGACGACCAGGGAGCGGTCAGTCTACAGACATTTGACTTAACCGTCAGCACTCTATCCGAAACAAGGACACCCGTTATCACCACCTTGGAAACGGATGAATTCTTGATTCAGGCGATTGATATTCCCGAATCCTTACCGATCAGTTTTAACCATGATGATTTTAATACCTTGAATTTCAAGGGAGCTTCTTCGGGTAAATCCGAATGGGTGATTCAGAATGATGGACAAGGCGTGGTTCAGACCATGAATTTCCTAGCTTCGGCTTTTGTGATGAAAGCAAGACCTGGAGGTTCAAGAATTCAAGGTCAACTTCGTAATGACGAAGCCAAAGATGATGATTATATCGGTTTTATTTTTGGTTATCAGGATTTGGGAAATTTCTACTTGTTTGATTGGCGAGCCGGAAACGATGCTAAAGAGGAATTGGGTCTCGCTCGTCAAGGAATGTCGATTAGGTCATTCCACTCCGAATCCCCATTGACCGAGTCGGATCTCTGGCCGACTTTTGAATCCTCATTGAAGGCGACGGTTCTTTTTCGGAATGACATTCCATGGATCCCTCATCAGGATTATCATTTGGATCTCATTCATCAACAGGGTTTCATCTCTATTCAAATTCGTGATTCAAATGGCGAAATTGCCCATATTGAATTTCAGGACAAAACCTACGCGCCCGGTCAATTCGGGCTCTACAATTTCTCGCAACCGAATGTGGTGTTTTCAGATTTCTCCGTTACTCAGGTTGTCCAACCTCAGGTCCTCAAGATAGACGCCTTCGATGAGGATGGAGATCTTTTGTCTTTCTCGCTCTTTAAACCTCCTACAGGAATGTCGATTCATCCCCTCACGGGAGAGATAAAATGGAAACCATTACCATCTCAGGTGCGATCACATGTTGTCATTGTCGTTGTGGATGATGGTCAGGGTGGGACCGACACCAAAGGATTTATTGTGAAAGTGATTTAATTTAGGGCAGGTTTTTCAACCCGGTTTTCACCGATAATAACGGATAGGAATGTCCGTTCTCCATTGATTGTTCCCGATGCCAGTTTTGTTGATATATAGTTATCGCTTCTCGGGTTTCTTAACGGGCAATCCCCATTGCTCGTCGAATAAGTCACATAACTGATCATCACCTAACTTCGCAAGTTAGCGAAGTTAGGTGGAAATTCAGGCTGTATACAATTATCACCCGTTGGCTTGACGAGGATTTATGATGACATCATGCTGCATAAAAGATGACAACATTAGACATCAGCGATGCTCTTTTTAAAGAAATCCGTGAACGATCTGAGAAAACTGGACAACCTTTTCCCCGGGTTGTTAAAGAAATTCTGGAAGCAGGTCTGGCTCATTTTTCAAAAGTTCAAACCCGACGAAAGTATCGTGTGCCGACCCATGATTTGAAAATGAAACCTGGATTCAGGAATTTAAGCATGAACCAAGCGTGGGATCAGTGATTTTGATCGGTTTTCCGACATCTTAGGGAAGAACCCCTTAATTTAGTTACCAATGAAAACAACTCGACGGGATTTTATTAAAACTACGGGGGTAGGTGCTGCCGCTGTAGCAGGGCTTAAAATTTCCGGCCAAACCCCATCGGACCGGAATCGCAATAGTGAAATTCCTCCCCATCGTGCGATCGATCTCGACGGGCTTCATGCCTATGCCGATCAAATCAGTGTTGCCGCCGGCGAATCCATCGATTTTCATGTCAGTAGTTCGGTGCCGTATCAGATGTCCATTGTAAAACTCGGACACCGGATTGATGAGATTGATGGAGATGAGGTCATCCATGAATTCTCACAGAGCCTGCCTTTGCCACAATCGATTCATCCGGGATCCTATGTGCTCATTTCTGACGGAATCAAGTCGGGCCCATTGGAACGGGAGTTCTCCATGGAATGTTGGCTGCGTCCCTGGTCTTTTGGACGGTTGCAGGGAATCCTGACCCAGTATGAAGAACCAAGCCACTGTGGTTTCGGGATATTCTGCGATGAGGAAGATCGATTGGCGGTCTATTTGGGACAGGGAAAGGAACCCCTGGAGGATCACTGGCATGTGGGACCTGCCTTGGTAGCGAGGAAATGGCATCATGTTGTTGTAACCTGGGACGGAGACCAGGTTTCACTGTGGCTCGATGCAGAACCGGTAGGTCACTGGTCTGGACCTTCCCGCTTTAATCCGGGGCGGGCTGTTCTCCGCCTGGGAGCCTATCAACGGAACGGCGTAGCGGACGGTTTTCTGGATGGTGACCTTGCCCAGCCTTGTATCTATTCCAAAGTGCTGAGCCGGGAGGAGATTGTTGAACACCATCGATCGCAAGGTCTGTCGAAACCCAAGGGCGAAACATTTCTTGCCTGCTGGCCGTTGGATGAAGAAGTTGGAGATGAAATCCGCAATGCCGGAAGGAATGCGTTGCATGGACGCCTGATCAATCGGGGAACCTGGATGATCGGGGGGCCTTCGTTCGATGGGGAAAATGTTGATCGTTACAAAGCTTATGATCCAGGTAGAGACGACCGCCGTGGTAACGGATTGAGGTTGTCTTCGGACGATCTGTATGATTGTCGTTGGCGGCCGACGCATAGCTTTCCAATTCCGGATAATACGCGATCAGGAATTTATACCGCCCGGTTTCGATTCGAACTGAATGGAAAATCGCAGCTTTATGATGTTACTTTCATTGTTAGAAAACACAAGGCGCGACCGAAAGCTCAGGTGGTGGTGCTATGCTCCACCAATACCTGGTTGGCGTACAACGGAACCCCTTTCGCAGTAAATGATACCGATAACCGACACTGGGGAACGAACGGACAGAAAAACCCTGCGAGTAATCCACCGGCCTACAATTTCTATCGTGATCACCATGCCGGTCAACCCACTTATCAAATGGGAGTTCGCATGCCATGGCCGGCGGCGGGTCCCTATGTTCTCTACAGTCCGGATGAGGTTGGCTACAGCCATTTGATGCGCGCTGAAAGATTCACCCATGTCTGGTTGGAGGAGAACGGCTATTCCTACGATGTCATCACCGATTGGGATCTTCATCAGAATCCGGATCTGCTCAATGGGTATCAGGCCATGGTGATTAACGGACACAGTGAGTATTGGTCAAGGGAAGCCTACTCAGGAGTGGACAATTATTTGAAACAGGGGGGCAATGCCCTTGTCCTTTCGGGGAATACCATGTTCTGGAGAGTCAGCTATGATCCGGATGGATCCGTGGTTGAATGCCGGAAGTTTCAACCTGATATTGGAGGACGGGGCGCGGCAGTCATCGGTGAAATTTATCACAGCCACGATCGGCAGCGTGGAAGTCTGATGCGGCACTGTGGCTTGCCCGCATGGAAAATCATTGGATTGGAATGCATCGGATGGTGGGGCACTGGTAAGAAAGAAGATTTCGGGGTCTATCAAGTAACGGCGTCATCTCATGATCTGTTCCATGAACCTTATGAGAGCGATCTGAAAGATGGAGACAAGTTGGGGATGGCTGCAGGTGGAGGCTTGCCTCGGGCCGGTGGTCATGAGGCAGATGTCCGGCTTTCGACGCTTGCTGGTATGAATGGAAATATTCCCGACGGCCATGAGCTTGCTTCTGAACCTTCCGGAATCGAAACCCTCGCCGCGATATACCGGAAAGGTCAACGCGGACTGAATTATTATACTCATTGGACACAGGCTTCTGACGGAATCATCACCGAAATGATCTTTTGGTCTCGTCCTCAGGGAGGTCTCGTCTTTCATGCCGGAGCCATCGGTTCCGGTTGGGCTCTTTCCGAAGATCCACAATTAGGTATGGTGGTGAAAAATGTGCTTCATCGATTTGGAATCCAACCTGCTTGATGAGCCTGTCTTTGGTTGTGGGAGGGAGTAGGGCTCGCTGTCCCAGCGCGCCGCATAAGTCGGGTTGGTAGGGCTCGCTGTCCCAGCGCGCCGC
>DUCD01000379.1:0-373 GCA_012959985.1 Verrucomicrobiales bacterium
AATCCCAGCCAAAGGGACGACGAGAAAGATCACGATGGGGGGGCGATAGGCATTGAAGAGCGCCACGACAATGAAAACCATGATGGTGAACGAGGGAATAATTCCGGGAACGAGGGAGGCCTGAGAATCCACAGTGCCGAACTGCTCTCCCCGCCATTCCATTTGGTAGCCCGGTGGCAGCTCAATACTCTCGAAGGCCTCACGGACTTCCTCGAATAGGGCTGGAAAAGTCACATCGTTTGGCGAACACTGTACCGTAACGGCGGGTCGTCGGTTCCAACGAACCAGAATGGGATCTTCCCAATCGGGATCAATACTGTTGATGACCGAGTCGAGCGGCACGGTTTTTGTGGAGAAGGCAGGTCGGACTTGC
>DUCD01000379.1:597-11729 GCA_012959985.1 Verrucomicrobiales bacterium
GAGACAACGGCCCATCGAGCCCAGTCCTCATTGAAATCGGCGAGAACTCGACGCACGGGTTGGCGCATGTCGGTGCGAACATCTTTTGCGGCGGCCGTGTTGCGTAGAATCTCAACGCCCTGGGCAGCGAGATTCTTAAGCACCGCACGGTCAGCGTAGCTTGGACCGCTGAAGCGCGCTTCAAGCGGCCAGGTGAAGCCCGGTCCCGCGGTGAACTTTCGCACGCGCACCAAGGCCTGGGGCTGGTTTTCCTTGACCCATGCTCGCATTTCCTCGACTAGTGGTGTGACACTGGCCAGATCTGTGGTGTTGACGATCAGCTGGGCGTAGGATTGGTAGGGAAATTCGGGATCAACGGGCAGATAAAAGCGTGGAGGACCCGAGCCCACCAAAGAGCTGACATTCAGTACACGATCATCAGCCAGGAGTTTTTGTTCGATGGGTGCGAGATCGGAAGTAACGTGCTGAATTCTGGTGCCCTCCGGAGCTCAGTAGTCAATCATGAACTGGGTGCGGGTTGCGTCGGTGAAAAAAACACGATCCACCCAATTAAATACGATGTTCGACAAAATGAATAATGCGACGATGCCCGCAATTGTGAGGGCGCGAAAGCGTATGGCTTTTTCAAGAATCCATCGATAGCCGCGAAAGAAAGCGCTGCCGTATTCATCCTGATCTTCTCCATCCTTGGCTTTCCTCTTTGGCTCCGGCAGCATGTCCATACACATCAACGGTGTGACAGTTATGGAAATGACCCAACTGAATAAGAGGGAGATACCAACAACGGTGAAGAGAGAAGATGCATATTCACCCGCATCGGCTTTGGCCGAGTATATCGGATAGAAAGCCACCACGGCGACAAAGGTGGCTCCCAGAAGGGCGATCGCCGGTTTGGTGGCGCTCTGAAGCGCTGCCTTTCTTCGCTTGATACCGCGCTTGATGGCAACAGAAGTATTGTCGGCGACAACAATAGCGTTATCGACCATCATTCCCAGGGCAATAACCAGGGCTCCGAGCGAAACTCGTTGAAGGTCGATTCCCATAATGGCCATGAAGATGAACGTTCCGAGGATAGTGAGTACCAGGGCCGTTCCGATGATGATGCCCATGCGCCACCCCATTGCGATGGTAATGACAACCAGGACGATGATCACCGCTTCAAGCAGATTGATCATGAAGGCGCCGATGGATTCGTCGACCAAGTCGGACTGCCAGGATACCCGGAAAGCGGATGACATCATGGGCATGGCATTTCCTCCACTTCGTTTTGGAGAGATCGATGGTGTTGGCATTTATCCGAAGCAGCCTGAAGTCAAGGACCAGTCGAATCGAGGTGACCTTTCCGGTCAGCGTGTGGAAACGGTGGTCTATGTTTTCGAGAGGGAAGGATCGGTGACCATCCCGGGACATATCATTCCCTGGTTCGATCTTAAAACCGAACAAATGAATTTTATTAAATTTCCGTCGCGGAGTTTGGAGGTTTCTGCAAATTCGGCGCTGGCAGGACGTCACGAACAGATTGCGGAAAAAGTGGAATCACCCCCATTTCCCTGGCGGGTTCTCGGATGGATCGTTGGATTGTCGGCGATCATTGGATTTCTAGTTCACCGTTATGGATTGGCTTTTGTGGATGTGTGGCCCCGCCGCGCTGCGCGAATTGAAGCGTCAGAAGCTTTTGCATTCAAGCGGCTGTGTCAGGCATGCCGAAACCAGGAATCGCAGACAACAGCAAATCTACTGGGAAAATGGCTCATGCGGTTGTATGGACAGTCTTTCCCCGTGCCGGTTGATCGATTTTTGTCGGACGCAGGCGATTCAGTCCTGACGGAGCAAATTGTGCGAATGAACGAAGGCTTGTATGCCAATGATCGGAATCATCATAAGGCAGAGAATCGTTGGAATTGGTTAAGAATGCTGAAAAGGCTTATTTTCGCGAGGCGAAAAATTCGAAATGGCCATCGAAACGATGAGTTGTTTGTGGCTCGTTTGTCTTCACTCAACCCTGCGAAATAGCCAATTTTCAAGAGCATGATCAGCTCTCACATCAGTGGAGCCGCGGCTCCTCCAAGCGCTTTTACCAGTCGAGTTTTGAGTATTTTTAAAGCAGCATCAACCGAAGGAAATTGTCCGACATTTTCATAATGCTGATGGAAATCAGGATCTCTTGGTCCTGTGGGATGACAGCCTTCCTTAAGTTCAAAACAACTTGTGTTATTGAAGTTCCAGAAATCGACAAACGGAGTGGTTGAAGAAATATTATCAATCAGATTATCAAAAATATTCAGAATAGGGTTTTGGTTTTTCTGGGACACAACCCAACTGTTTCCTGGTTCCATATCACGCTCTATAGAATCGGTCACAATTTTCGCCAAGCCAGCATCTCTGATAATGAGCCCGCATTCATCGTTCAGGTTGAATGATCTTGGATCAAAATTGTGAGATCCAATAAAAACGATTTTATGGTCAATGACAAAAGATTTGGCATGAATGGAAACCCGGGGACCCGTTTGTTGAATGGCCACCATATCTGAAGGGAGCGCAGGTAGTTCATCTCTTTCAGCGAGTTGAGTGTGAAGGAATTTCAACTGATTATAGCTCGGGATGATTTCATGAATATGTCCCGGAACGGCTTGTAGTTCGTAAATATCAACACCTGCACTTTTCCAAATCTTTTTTCGTTGTTTGTAAGAAATAGCAAATACAGAAAGATGATCGGACGCGGCCAATGAATTCGAACTGAACCGAATTCTCAGATCCGGGTTTTGCTTGTGCATCTTTTTAAGGGATCGAACGGCCGTATTGGAGAAAACTAAATAGGGAGATTGAAAAAGGATGTCATGATTTGCTTCTTTAATGAGTTCTTTAAGGCGATCTGAAAGTCCGCGATGGGCATCACCTCCTTTGGTTCGGGTTCTTTTGGAAGGTATGTCTGCTACGAATTCCACGTCCTTTACCTCATAAATGGTCAGTTTGGAGAAATCCTTTTTTAGTGAAGAGACGTCGGCTTGAGTCATTAGATATTGAAGTGTTTCTGATTCAATATCGGTTGAAATGTGGAACGGATCCGTCTTGATAATTTCTTCAATTTTCTCATGCACATCAATAAAACGACCAATGTCAACCGAATGCTCATGATTCCAGAAAAGTTCAAACGACTTAGTGATAGATTTCACTTCTGGACCCACTATAAGAATATCCCGGTCACGAAAATTGAATACCGGGTCCAGGTCAAAGTAGTGATTCTGAATGTTACGTCCTCCGACAATGCTGATGCGGTTGTCAATGGTGAAAGTTTTAACGTGCATCCGTTCATTGACACGATTGAAATCGGTCATTGCGGTCCTGACGAAAGTCGCTGTTGTGTTCGCCAGTCTGGTGGAAAGAGGTTTGAAGAGACGGAATGAAAAATTTCTGTGAACAGTGGCAAGATGGGCCGCATTCTCCGGATCACTGGAGCCTACGGTTATTTGATCAAGCAGCATTCTAACTTGAACGCCTCGCCGGGCGGCAGCCAGAAGTTCTTTCAGAATGAGCGTTCCGCTCTCATCGGTTTCCCAGATGAAGGTCTGCACATCAATGGATTCCTTTGCCGCACGGATTAAATGAAGGCGAACAGCCAGTGCGTCTTCTCCCGTTTCGATAACCGACAGAAAATGCTTCCGTTTTTCAGAAACCGCGTTCGATTCCAGTTGGTCAGCAAGTTCCTGATATTTAGAAGGTATCGGGCTTTTGTCTTCAATGGAAGAATCGGGTGCCACCGGCAGGATTGCTTCAGGAAAGCTTATACTGGTTCGAGGCCGTAAACATCCTGAGAAAACAGGAATCACAAAGGCAATGAAACAGATCCTTACTGTTAAGATCAATCTGGCGATTTTCATGTTTGACATCAGTATACAAAAAAACTTCCGAATTTGCACAATACTTTCAGTAGCAAAGTTGGATTGATGAAGAGCCGATGTCACCGACATTTGCTTCAGGGATACCCATTACTTCTTCCAAACTCCGTAGTGTCCGGAGTATCGCTCACGGCATTTTACCTGAACCGTTTCTGGGTTTATCAGGCTTTGGTCATTCTTGAATCGATTTGAGATTATATGATCGATGTCGTATTCGGTGCTGCCTTTGGTGATCAGGTCCGCCATCACCAGTCCAATGCAGGTGCTTTGAAAGACTCCTCGTCCGCAGAAACCAGTGCAGTGAAAGAGTCCCTCGAGTTCGTCGGCCGGTCCGCATAATGGAAACCCATCCGGGGTGAAGGTCATGATTCCGTGGGTTACGGTCATCGGTGTCCTTTCGTTGATGAAAGGAAATCGTTTCGAAGCGTTGTCGATCAACATCGCCACATTCAGCGAATCCCGTTCCGGCTTCATGTTTGGCATATCAAAATCCGGTGGGAATTTTTCCATATCATATTCGATGGGTTCGGCTTCGTAAGTGCCGATTAAAATGCCTCCCACTTCGGGGCGTGTGTAGATGCGATTTCCCCGATCACGAATAGCGGCATCGTGCGAACCGATGGGAATTCCGTCGATAGGTCGAGCGATTAAGTAGAAGTGCCCTAGCGTCGCGGTCGGAACCGAAGTTTCTGTTTTCCGGCCCACCAGGGAAGACCAGGGGCCTGCGGCATTGACGACGACCGGTGCGTAATAGTTTTGTCCTCCGGCGTGCACTCCCTGGATTCTACCGCCCTGGATGATCGGTTTTTCAAATGGAGTGTTGATCTTGAAAACGGCTCCTTCTTTTCGAGCTGTTTTAACATAAGCGGCAAGCAGTTCGGCTGGCTGGAAATGTCCATCACTTGGGCAATAAGCGATTTCAATCAGGTCGTCTGTTTTCATGCAGGGAAGCAAACGTGATGCCTCTGCCGAATCCACCAGATCTATTTCGAAATCAATGGATTTGCCCATTTTGACGAATGCCCGAATTTCTTCAGCGCGTGATTCGGTGGAAGCGACATGAAGGGAGCCCGTTTTTTCGAACAGTTTGGTGTCGGATTGGGCTTCTAAGTTCTGGACCACCTCCAAACCCTTTTTCAGAAGAAGGGTTTCCCTGGAATTGGATCGGAGTTGACCCACTAACCCGGCAGCCCGCCCGGTGGACCCGGAACCGAGTGAAGCTCTTTCAAGAACGATGACTCGAAGTTTGCGTAGCGCCAACTGCATGGCTACACTGCATCCTGCGGCGCCGCCACCGATGATCAGGACGTCTGCTGAATTTTCAGATGACATGGAGTGTGTCAGAGTTCAGAGTCGATTTTGACTTAGGATAAGCATTTTCACAAGCATTGGGTTGGTGGACCGCAAAATATGGGGAGAGGGCAAGTTAACACTTTGAACTGTAGCGTGCGCTGTCCTCAGCGCATTTCCAGTAAAATTAGCGGTCCTCTCGGCTGAGGACAGCCGGTGCTACAGTTTATCATTTTGCAACCTCGAGTGCATCAGAGGATTGCAGGCTTACTGAAAAAGTTATAGCCTTATTTGCAGTGAATAGAACAAAGCTCCTTTTACTATCTGCTGTAGTTTTTCTTTTCTTGTCGGGCGTTGCCGGATTGATTTATCAGATCGTCTGGGCCCGTTATCTTGCCTTGTTTCTGGGGCACACAAGCTATGCGGTGGTGGCCGTATTGGTTGTATTCATGGGAGGCCTGGCCTTGGGTAATTCATTGCTGGGGCGAAAAGCAGATCAGCTGAAGAATCCGCTGCTTTTATACGCAGGTCTTGAAATGGCCATTGCGGTTTATGCATTGTGCTTTCCCTTTTACTATGATCTCAGCCGGGCTGCTTTCATCGCACTCGCCCGTGGAATGACTCCTGGAAGCCTTGGACTGGCAGTCCTGAAAGCTTTTTTCAGTGTTCTGACGATCTTCATTCCAACTGTCCTTATGGGAGGCACTTTGCCGGTCATGGTGAAACTGGTCACTCGTTCGTTGGGTGAATTGAGGGAACGGGTTTCTCTACTCTATTTCATCAATAGCTTGGGAGCGATTTTCGGAATATTGGTTGCGGATTTTTGGCTGATCCCAGCCTTCGGCCTGCCTCAAACCGTCTGGGTAGGCGCTGGACTTAATTTTCTTGTTGGAGTGGCGGCATTTATACAAAGCCGAAAGTATGTATCAGACCGGAGTGAAGATTCTGCCATTCAGTCTGAATTGCCGCCTGTGAATGAGAGGGCGGAGGCCTACACCTCACGAGAGATGAAACTCGTCTTCTGGGGGATCGGAGTTTCTGGATTTGTGGCGATGCTTTATGAAGTTGCCTGGACTCGTCTTTTGGCTTTGGCTATAGGATCGAGCACGCATGCATTTTCGATTATGGTTCTGACTTTCATTTCTGGAATTGCGGTCGGGGCTTGGTATATTGGTCGACGGAAATTGAAATATCGCGTGCTGGAGACATTCGCCTGGATGGAAATCGGCGTCGGCGTCGCCGTGTTTGTATTTCTGTTTTTTTATCAATGGCTGCCGTTTTGGTTCGTTAAGGCTTCTTCACTACTATCGAGAACCGACTCCGCTTATTCCATCTATGAAGCATCTCAAGCGTTAATCTGCTTTGGTGTGATGTTTCTGCCGACCTTGGTTCTTGGTATGACTCTTCCGTTGGTCAGTCGCCTGATGACTTCAAGGGTTTCGGAAACGGGGCGATCTGTCGGGGCTGTTTTTTCCATCAATACCATCGGCACTGCTCTGGGTGCGGCCACTACCGGGCTTTGGTTGATCCCTATGCTGGGATTGGCCAGGACTTTTCTTGTGGGAGTGCTTTTGAATCTTGCGATTGGATTCCTGATACTAAAGCCGGATCGTTTCCGTAAAATTGGAAAAGAATGGGTCGGATTGATGGTGGGTGGAATTATCCTGGTCGGGCTCCTCGGAGGAGGATTGGATTCGGGGTGGAAACGTAGTTTCGGGATGGGTTTGTGGCGTGAAAAAAATCCGCCGACAACAGGTCGTCAATTGCAGGAATGGATGAATCGGTCTTCATTGATTTATTGGAAGGACGGAGCAGGGAGTTCCGTCTCCGTTCAGAACTATGGCAGTAAGGATCGACCTGAACTTACCTTGAGAGTGAACGGTAAAGTGGATGCCAGTTCCCATACTGATGCAGCTACCCAGCTTCTGCTTGGTCATCTTCCGATGTTGCTTCGTCCCAGCACAAGGAACGTCCTGGTGATCGGGTTGGGGAGTGGCATGACCTGCGGGGCGGTGTTGCAGCATCCGACTATCGAGCAGTTGGATGTTGTGGAAATATCTCCAGAGGTGGCCGAGGCGGCTGAATTGTTCGGTGATTACAATCACCATGCTCTCGATAATTCCAAACTCAATCTATTGATAGAAGATGCGAAGACTTTTCTTCAGATTACAGAGAATCCTTATGAGGTCATCATCAGTGAGCCTTCCAATCCATGGATGGCTGGAGTTGCCGGGGTTTTCACTAAAGAGTATTATGAGGATTGCCGTGAGCGGTTGGTTTCCGACGGCATGATGGTGCAGTGGGTTCACGTTTACGAAATGAACGACCAAGCGCTCAATACGGTCTTTGCTACTTTCTCATCGGTATTTCCCTTTATGGGAATGTGGCGGGGGGGGGAGGATGATTTACTGCTGATGGGCATGACCGAACCTCCTCATTTTAGTCTGACAGATTTTCTCAATCGATTTCGAGAATCCAAGGTTCGTACCGATATGGACCGTATCAGTGTAGTGGAACCCGTTGCTCTACTTCAAAATGAGATCGTTACTGCAGAAAATGGACGCTTTATTTTTCCTCTGGATACTTTGATTCACAGTGATACCCGTCCCGTGCTTGAGTATCTGGCTCAGAAATCTTTCTTCACTCGAGATACTGCGGAGGATTGGAAAGTTTTCGATCAGAGTTTTTCCGTTCGCCCCAGAACCTTGCTTGGAGAATACCTTCAAAGTCATTCACTGACTCAAGATGAATTCTCAGCGTTAGGTCTCTATTATCTTCAGGAAAAAAACACCTCACCAAAATTGCTGAGATCCATCCTACGGAAATGGCAGGAAGCATTTCCTGAGGATTCAATGTCCCTGGAAATGCTGGCCGAAATCGACTGGGAGCAAACTTCATCCGAAATGTTGGTTCGGGAATTTTCCGAGCAAAGCGAAGTTATGATGGAGTTATCCAAGAGCGATCCGTATCTGCTACGTCTTCACGAAAAACACTTAATAGGATTTTATCGTTCCAGTCGATCTGCGTTTTACCTGCCTGCGACGGAACAATTGAAACAAGTCCTTCATCAATTATTGAAAGCGGATCCTGATAATCGAAGAATCTACCATTTCCATTTGGCCGAACTTGCATGGGATGCCGGAAATGAATCGACGTTTTTCGAAGAAGCAGAATACGGTTTTCAACCCGATGAAAATGTTGGAGGACCGCTTAATTTCACCTTGGATCCAAAGGCCCCTTATACCGTGCTCACTCTGATGATTGAAACTCACCTCCGAAACAAGAAAGTGAAACAAGCCTGGGATCTCTGCGAACAGGGCCAGCAAAGTGGATTTATAAAGACTTCAGGGGGACAGAATTTCCCGCAATTAAAAAGGGTCTACAGGAGAACCGAGTTTTTAGCAAATCAGGCGGGAATTCCTGTCAAGAATCGGTAGTGCCTTCTGTCATCAAGCAATACCTGAATGGTTGTTGCGGTGGCTGTTTCAGGCGAAAAGCCATTGGGTTTATGACGGATGTTGAGGCGCTTGGACAGTACAGGCTGCAGCCCGAGCAAGGTGCCGAAGAATTCCGGAATGGTGGCAAAAATCTCAGTTGAAGGCTCCCGCGTCCAGTTGACGTTGGGATCGGAATTAATACTGCTCAAAAATTTCAAACATTCATTGGACGAGTTCTTGTTCAGAAGGTAGATTCCCCGGTTGCGGCGTTGTCAGAGACGCCTGAAAGATGCTTTTCGAAGTTAAAACGGCTCCACATTTGACTGTGGATCAGGCAAGTCAGCTATTAGCATAGAACTAAAAACGGCTGTTTTTCCCGGTATATCGCCCGTTTATTTGACTGGTATCCTCATGATCCATGTTAACAATTAAGAATCTCAGAAAGTCCTTTGGCGGCCGTTTGCTGTTTGAAGATGCTTCATTTCAGATCAATTACGGTGAACGCGTTGCTTTGATCGGCCCCAATGGTGCCGGAAAAACGACCCTTTTTTCGCTTATTATGCGGACCGAGGCGAAGGATGATGGCGAAGTCCTGCGTGATGAGTGGACCACCACGGGTTTTTTGCCGCAGGAAGCGGAAGCTCTCGGTTCGGAAACCGTGATTGACGTGGCGACCGGTCGTGCGGGGGTAATCAGTGGTTTGGAAGAAACACTGCACGCTCTGGAAAAAGCCGGCACGGTGGATATTCCTGAATATTATGAAGCTCAGGCCAAGCATGACGCGTTGATGGATCCCCGGTTTGAAGCCAAGGCCAAGAAGATTCTTCAGGGACTTGGTTATGGGACAAATGACTATGATCGGCCGGCATCCGAGTTGAGCGGAGGATGGATTATGCGGGCGCATCTGACTCGAATTCTGGTTATGGAGCCCGATCTGCTCCTGTTGGACGAGCCGACCAACCACCTCGATCTTTCCTCCCTTCTATGGTTGCAGAATCATCTTAAGAATTATTCCGGAGCGATCCTGATGATTTCCCATGACCGCAATTTCATGGATCAGATTGCCGAAAACGTTCTGGATATTTCGGAGCGCAAAGTGATTTCCTATTCCGGGAATTATTCCGATTACCTGGTTCAGTTTCGGAAAAACTATGAGACTCAGCTACAGTCTTATAAGAACCAGCAGAAAGAAATTAAATCTCTCCAGGCGTTTGCCGACCGGTTTCGTTCAGTGGGATCAAAAGCTGCACAGGCGCAGAGTAAGCTCAAACAGATTGAGCGGTTGGAATTGATCGAAAAACCGCATGCTCCTAAAAAAGCATTCCGGTTTCAGTTCCCGCAACCCCTTCGCGGTGGTCAGCGTTTGATTGCCCTGAAAGGAATCGAAATGGCCTATGGAGAAAATCGCATTTATGAAAACCTGGATTTAGTCGTGGAAAGATGCGACCGAACCGTATTGGTCGGACCCAACGCCGCCGGAAAATCGACACTCCTGAAAATACTGGCAGCAGAGGTTGAATTTCAGAAAGGGGAACGTGTTCTCGGACATCAGGCGAGAATTGGATATTTCAGTCAGCACCGGTCGGCCAGTTTAGATCCTGATAATACCGTATTGGAGGAAGTGGCAGCCTGCGCCCCGGACATTCGGGAAGAGGAACTTCGGGGTATGCTCGGATCCTTTATGTTTCGCAAGGAAGAGATCTACAAACTCACCAAAGTACTTAGCGGAGGCGAGAAAAGCCGATTGAACCTTCTGAAATTCCTAGTCAATCCACCGAATCTCCTGCTGATGGACGAGCCGACGACCCATCTCGACTTGCTGACCGTGGAATCTCTGGTTCAGGCTCTTCAACGCTATGAAGGAACTCTGGTATTCATTTCACATGATGTGCATTTCATCAAAAAGCTCGCCAACAAGGTGCTTCATATCAACAAGGGCGAGGTAAATAGTTTCCCGGGTGGATACGATTATTACCTCGAAAAAACCGGTTCACAAGACCGGGAAGTCATGGCCTTGACAGCAGGTTAGTCATTCATTTTATCATAAAAAGGCAGGAGGAAATCCGGTTCAACAGTTCGGATTCGCATATACTCCGCTTCCAGTCTCTGAATGATTTCCGGATTCTGCGTTGCCAGATTCCGGCTTTCTTCACGGTCGGTTTCCAAGTTGTATAATTCCCAATCCTCGGGCCGTGACTTGACCTTCTGGCGTACCGCTTTCCACTTACCGTCTCGAATGGCGATCTGGCCTCCGTAACCGCCGAATTCCCAGATCATCAATTCAGTGCGTTTTGGTGCCGAGCCTCCAGTCAGCATTGATGTGAGGTTGATCCCGTCAAGGGTTTCCCCTTCGGGCAAGGGGGCTCCGGCGATTTGGCAAAGCGTTGGAAACCAGTCGGGAAAGTATGAGGGCAAGTCGGTGGTCGTTCCTGGACGAACTTTTCCCGGCCACTTAACGATGCATGGAATCCTGATCCCTCCCTCATAGACACTGCCTTTCCATCCTCGC
>DUCD01000379.1:11739-15018 GCA_012959985.1 Verrucomicrobiales bacterium
GAAGAAGGGAGCGTCGACTCCTCCAATATGGAAATTTGGATCTCTTCCCGGATGAGTCGTTCCGTTGTCCGATGTAAAAACAATCAGAGTGTTTTCGGTCAATCCTTGTTCGTCCAACTTACGGAGGATGGTTCCGACATGTTCATCGAGATCCGATATCATTGCTGCATAAGCTGCTCTGGGTCGCGGATGTGGAAGATAACCGTTCTGGCCGCGGTAAGATCCTTTTTCCCGATCCCATTCTTCAGGATATCGGTCGATCCATTCCTGAGGAGACTGGATGGCTACATGGGGTTCGACAAAGGGCAGATAGAGAAAGAAGGGCTTGTTCTTGTTTTTGTCGATGAATTTCAATGCTTCCCGCAGAATCATGTCAGGAGCGTAGTTGGCGAGACGGTAATCGTCGGTGTTTACCACACCTTCCGGTTTGCGTTGATGTCCAACGATAATTCCAGGATTGATCCGAACTTCTTTTTCGTTTGAATCCAGGAACAGCGGGTAGTAACTGTGGGCATTGCGTTGTCCATTGTAACCGTAATATCGATCAAATCCCTGTTTGATCGGGGAGCCGGAAGTATTGGATGGTCCCAAGCCCCATTTGCCGAATGCTCCGGTGGCGTAACCGGCTTTATTAAGTGATTCAGCGATCGTTACCGCCCCATCCGTCAGTGGCCATTGCCCGGGAAAGACTCTACCATTTCCGGAATCCCGATTACTTCGAATTTCTGCATGAGCAAGGTGCTTGCCGGTCATCAATACGCAACGGGCCGGGGCACAGACCGGCGCTCCGGTATAGTGCTGGCTGAACTTTATGCCCTTGTTTGCCAGACCATCGATATTCGGAGTCTTTATTTTAGTCTGTCCGTAACAACCCAGTTCCCCGTATCCAAGGTCATCGGCCAGAATGAACACAATGTTCGGTTTGGAGTTCTCTGTGGTGTAGGCGAACGTTGTCGCAAGCAGTAGAAACCCAATGGCTAAAGGAGATGGAATCTTTTTAATCATATTGTGTAACGTGATGAATCCAGAAAGCAGCTTGATGCTTTTAATCTATCAAGTCTCCTTTGCGGTGCAAGAGGAGAATCCTGTAGCGTCGGCTGTCCTCAGCCGAATTCATAGCAAATGCGCGGGGGACAGTGCACGCTGCAGGGGGTAAAGGACAAATTTTCCTCCTCGCAGTTTTAATCGGACTCTGCGCTTTTTCAAGCGATAGACCAAAGGTTACAGCAGGAAATTTCGGCTGAGGACAGCCGACGCTACAACAATTCACTACCCTCACGGATTGGTGATGTCTTGACGTCAAAACGCTTCGATGGCAATCTAATGCAGCATGAGCAAAGCAACACTTTACTTGGATGACTCCGTCCATCAAGCGCTTCGGATTAAGTCTGCAGAGACAAGGCAATCGATGTCAGACCTTGTAAACGACGCATTGAAAGCTGTTTTGATTGAGGACTTTGAGGATTTGTCTGATTGGAAGAAAAGAAGGAAGGAGAAGACCGTAGGTTACGAGGAGTTTTTGGCACAGTTGAAAACTGATCGGACGATATAGCATTGAGTTTGCCAAATCCGTAAGAAAGGATTTAAAAAAAATCGCCAATCGGGATGTCAAAAGAATACTCAAGGCAGTCCAGCGGTTGGCCGCTGACCCTCGCCCTTCCTCCAGTAAGAAGTTGGTGGGCGAAGAATTATATCGGATCAGGGTTGGTGTGTATCGTGTAATCTATGAAATTCACGATGGAAGATTAGTGATTGTGATCGTAAAGGCCGGGCACCGAAAAGGAATCCATAGGAATTAAATCAGGGGAATGGAATAATTTAATATCAGCCGGTAGTTATTTCGGCTTCGGCTTCCAAGAAAGTCATCCTGTGATGTCCATGCTCCCCGCATGCGAATCCAGAGGTGTTTCCATAGCCCTCTGGGAAAGCGATAATCCAGTGTTACATCGAACTCCTGTTGGTCGGGAGAAGCGGCGGATCCCGATTCAGGGGTGTTGCCGTAGGCATAGCGGGCGAACGCGCTGAATCCTGGAATTCCGATGTGATCAAAGTGATATGAAACACCGGCAAACAACACTTCTTCTCCGGCTCGATCGAAATCCTCCAGCATGAGTGAGGCATAGTTGGCATGTCCTCCAAAAGGGCTTCGTATACCGTTCTTATCGGAAGTGTAGGTGCCTCCCAGGGTAGTGATGAGTCCTTTGTAATCCAGAGCAACTTTAGCTCCATAGGATTGTGTTTCGAACCTCCCCACCAGGGATCTGCCGGCATCTCTCTGGTCTGTAAACTGCAGGCTTGTTCGCATGGTCAGGTTTTCAGTGAAATTCTCGTTAGCTTCAGCCTGCATATACAGAATGTTCATTATGTCCCATGCGTGGTGATTGCCCCCTCCCAGGCTGAATTCATCATTGAATCGGTAACGGGCTCCGAAAGTGGTCATCCCTTCATTGCTGCCGGTGGCTCCGGCTGCTTCCGACATGGGAATGAAATTTGTGCTGGTTCTGGTTTTCATGTGCGTGGTATGGGCGGCAACCATTTCCAACGAATCGAATAATTGATAGAAAAGGGAATAGGCTTGGAACGAGTTCGGACTCATTCGGGCGTCGTTTCTGTTCAGAAAAGGCATACTGAATTCTTGTCGGTAAAATTTGCCGGTGAGTCTTCGGTATTCCGCCTGCAGGTAGGCTTGACCCAGTGATGTGTAACTTTTTTGTGAAGCCTGGAGCAGCCCGGTACCGTCCCGGCCTTCCGGACCGTAAATTTTTTCTGAATGATAGACGGTTGTTCCGATGCTCAATGAGTCAAAAAGGCGTCCGGTTTTCAGGTCAATGGCCGCGCCTTGAGCTAAGGCTTCGTTCTCGGTTCCATTTCCCTGATCCCGGTCAAAGTAATAGGTTCGGAGGTTTAGGTGAAGACGGGTATCCTGGATGAAGTTAGGCATTTTGGGATACCGCTTCTGGATTTTCGGCAGGATCAGGCCCCTCTCCAGCAGGATTCCCTGATCTTGATCGATCATCTCTGCAATGGGTGAACGCAGATCCTCGAGACTCTTTGGGGATTCTTCTTCTGCGGCAAGATATTCGACTTCCTGGGCGCAGAGCTGGAAAGTTCCCAATAACACAAACGAAAGTAACAATCGTTGCAGATATCCAGGTTTCATCTCGATTGTTTTACCTCTGATTATCAGAGCGAATGACGGATTAATTATACTCTTACGCATCAAGTTTTCGGATTTAAACCTCGGAATTCTTCACAAACTTGATGCCGGGCAGAACAGGG
>DUCD01000380.1:0-5024 GCA_012959985.1 Verrucomicrobiales bacterium
TTTTACGAAAAAGTTTTTTCACTTTCCCCCGGAAACCACTGCATTTAGTGCATTTAGTGCATTTGCTGACTCATGCGTCAGCACTGATTAATTATCTGTTTCGATTTCCCAGGGGGATCGCTCCACCGATGAAAATACTATTCGTGCATGAGTGTTTGGGTGCCATGGGAGGCGCTGAAGCCAATATCCTTGCGTCTGCTCGAGGGTTGCACAAAAAAGGTCACACTCCGGTTCTGCTGCACGGCCCAGGCACAGGGAAACAGGAAGACAGATGGACAAGGTCATTCTCCGAATGCTTTCCCATACCTTCAGGAACCTCCTCCATTTTGGAAGAAATCTTTTCAAATTCAGAAAAACCAGACGTGATCTATCTCCATAAATCAAAGGATCTGTTCCTTTTGAAACAACTATTGGACTCCGGACTACCCATGTCACGCATGGTCCATGATCACGATATTTATTGCATGAGGCGCTACAAATATTCTCCCTTCACCCGTAAAATCTGCAGACGGCCAACGGGATTAGCTTGCCTCTTTCCCTGCCTTGCCTTCGCGGAACGGCAAAGAGGTCGGAATTTCCCAGTCGGATTTGTCAGCTATTCTGCAAAACTTCGTGAACTCAAACTGAATCGATGTATTCCCCGAATGATCGTAGCCTCTGATTACATGAAAAACGAACAAGACCTGAAAGCATTGCTCAAGGGTAATCAGCACCACAATGGGGTCACATTCAAAATGAAGAAAGACCCCAGGATCACCCCGCTGGGGCGAATCATGCGGCGTTGTTCAATCGACGAGCTTCCACAACTGTTCAATGTTCTAAAGGGAGATATGTCTCTCGTGGGCCCCAGACCACCGGTTCCGCGAGAAGTCGCCCTTTACACGCCGGAAGACCGTAAGCAATTGAGTGTCATTCCAGGCATCACTTGCATTTGGCAGGTCAGTGGTAGAAGCGAGATCGATTTCCCGGATCAGGTGATACTCGATATCCGATATATCCAAAATCAGGGTTTGCTAGAGGATCTGAAAATTTTATTCCTAACGATTCCGGCAGTAATAAGCGGAAAAGGAGCCTACTAACATGATTCCAACCATTATTTGCCCGGAAGAAAAGTGCGTCTTTAAAACGCGGCAACTAAAGATCTCCATGGCGAGATTCCCGTTACTAGGAATGTCTTTGCTTCACCACGCTCTTACTCATTTTTGGAATCAGGGGGGGGAGCAAGTCATCATTGAAACTAACGAGGATCCAGACGAACTGAAAACCATGCTTGAAGCGGAGACAACACCCGATCTGGAAATCGCCTTCCAAAAAGCACCCGGGATCGAAACGGAACGAGAAAGAAAACCATCCACCCCACGGATGCGTTTGCCCAACCGAGGAGGGACAAATCCGATTGTTTGGCTGGACCGCTTGATCAATGCTGATTCGATCCCTTTGTTTCGATCCTTCGAGACCTACCTCGCAGCAGTCAAAGCGTTGGCGGAAAGTCGCAGTCGACTGAGACCTGACACCTCAGAACCCTTCAGGGGAGTCTATGTAGGCAGGGGAACCGTTGTCTCTTCTGGTGCGGAAATACGTTCTCCCTGCTGGATCGGTGAAAACGTTCAAATCGAGAGAGGAACAAAAATCAGTGAAGGATCCGTCATCGGAGACGGATGCCTGATCGATCGCAACGCCCTGATTCGGGATTCCTTTGTGGAAAACGGTACCTATGTTGGCCAGAATCTGATTATCAATAACGCCATCGTCAACGGCCAGGACTGGATCCAGATCAAGCAGCGGAGCTATTCCATCGTGCAGGACGCACACCTTGTTTCTCCCATCAATTTCTATCGCCGAACACATCCAGCACTGACTCCAGTTCTTTACAGTTAATCCGAATTGTCTTTCAAAACCTCTAGTCAAAAAAACTCAAACATCATGAAAAAAATTGCCAACTACCTGTTTTTATAATGATTGATGCCTGCGGATGGGAAATTATCAACCGCCATCGCTTCGCTCAGGATCTACTGCCGGATCGACGCAAAATCAATACCGTTTTCGGCTATACTTCCGCCTGCCTTCCCTCCGTGCTTTCCGGATCCTGGCCCGATGAAAACCTTCATTGGAGCTATTTTTTCCACAGTCCGGAAACCTCCCCCATTGAATCGTTCAGGCATCTGGATTATTTTCCGAAATGCATCGCAGAACGAAGAAGAGTCAGACGCTGGTTGAGCCGATTCTTCAAATGGAAATTGGGCTTCGAGGGATATTTCGACTTATTCAATGTACCCTTCAATGATTTGCCCGAATTCGACTTCAATGAACGTAAAAGCCCATTGAAACCTGGAGGAATCAACTGCGGACTGTCGATCGTAGATCATCTTGAAGAACTGAATATTCCTCATCATGTCTCGGATCCGGATAAGTCCGAGAACGAGGATCACCGTGATCTCCTGCAAGCGATCGATTCTGGAAATATTGATTTCGCATTTTCTTATTGGCCCTGCCTTGATGGTTTGCTTCACCGGGTCGGCAACGATTCCCCACTCATCCCCCAAAAACTTGCAGAATATGAATCCTGGCTAAAACAGATTCAGGTCGCCACCCAAAAGAATTATGAGGGAGTTCATTTCTACGTCTTCAGTGATCATGGAATGGCAGACTTTCGAAATCCGATTGATATTAAAAGAACACTGGCCAACCTCCCCGTGAAGAGCGGTAAGGATTATTCTGTTATGTTGGATTCCACGATGGCTCGCTTCTGGTTTCTGAATCAAGGGTCACGCCAATGTATTGAAGAATCGTTGCTTCAAGTGAAAGGAGGCCGGATTGTTTCAGAGACCGAATTGAAATCGTGGCATACTTGGTTCAATGATCATCGATTTTGGGAACTGATCTATTTAATGGATGAAGGAAATCAGATTGTTCCAAGCCATATGGGGCTCAAGCCCATGGCAGGAATGCACGGATATGATCCTTTCGCACCCCACAGTTTTGCAAGCCTGATGACCAACCATTCAGTCGTGCCGGATTCTATCGTGGATTTGCCCGAAATATTTAACCTGATGATGGATGAATTGGCTTGGAATCAGGGAGTTCCTTACTTGCTTAAAGAGGACACAGTGAATGCCATAGAATCACCATTAACTTCGGCTCACAGCGCTCGTGCAGTTGCCTAGTTCGTATGAAAACACTACGACAAAGACTGAGGAGACCCTCTTCCCCCTCAAAATCGACTGTTATCCTGCCTCCCAATGATTTCAGTAAACATGACATCATTCATGTGCCGCGAAGATTCGTATCGACCGAATGGGGCGGTACTGAATCGGTAATCCTCGAAATTTCACGCTGTCAACAGCGAGCCGGAATGCATCCAACCATCTTTACATCGATGGCTCTTGCCACGGGATCTCATGATGAAATGAACGGCATTCCCGTGCAGCGATTCTTACATTGTTATCCCTGGTTTGGGTTGTCATCCGCAGAAATATCAATAAAGCCATTCTTGCACTCGGGGATATTCAATTGGTCTTTCAGTTGGCCTATCACTGGAGTCTTGCTGAAAAGTATGATCGCCTGTTGCATCAAAAACAAACATGCACCATCCCTTGGATGCAACGATCCATCGGTATGTATGGAGAGGCAGTAGAATTCAAACTACACCCCTATAAAGATTCCAATTCCGAAAAACACTTGCGACTCTTACTCAAAGAAGTATTGGATCTGTGTCGCGAGGCCTGGTTGTTTACGGCAGAAAAAATCTTTCATACACCCTACCCAACTCTGGATTCATTCATTGCTGACCCGCGTAACAAGTGTCCTGAAAAAAGCATCGTCAAGAACCTTGCTGTCAATTGTCGTGCATTCGGTATTAATAATTTGTGGAATCTTCAAGGTGAAACGCGGTACCCCAGGGAAAGAATAGCCAATGCTCTATCGGTTTTACTCTGGACTCCGAGTGATTCATTCAATTCAGGCACCCGGAAAAAATTGCAGAATTTCCTGAATACCAAGGCAACGGATTACACCCCGCTGGGATCACTTCTTCAGCATGGTCAGCAGTGGAATCCGCCGTGATATTTGGAAAAAGAGAGGTTTTAATACGGCTCTGCAGTTTGCTGAAGATGATGAATACACCCGGTGGTGCGTTTCTCAGGGTTACCTGGTCAAACTCATCGAGAACTCCGTTGTAATGCCTTCTCATAACTACACCCCCAGCCAGGCATACCGTCGCAGCTATGGGGACGCGAAATCAATGGCATCGGTTGGTTCTTATACCACTCGGCACAATAATTCCCTTAGAACCTTATGGATGGGATGGCTGTCTGATATGCGTCTTGATCTTAGTTTGCTTTTGCACTCTCGAAAACCGGGCGAGCTTGTTCACGCCGGTCTGATTCGATGGCATCAACGAAAGGGAAAACTCGACGGAATTCGGGATGGCCTTAAAAACGGAAAAAATTCCTACTCCTCAAAGCCATGAAGAATCCAGCTGGACATCCGCCGTTTCAGCCGGTGATCTTGCCGAAGTCACCACCCAAAGCCTGTCTGCGGGAAGGTCGAGCATCCAGGATGAAAGGGAATAGGCTCAAGGAACGATGTAAGTCGATGATCCCGGCTTCCATTCAAAGCACGGTCAGAGTCTGGAAGACTCGGCTGGATTTCCTGAAACGTCATCTGAAAAATTCTGTTTATGACTATAGAAGATTTTCTAGATATTCGACGAAGGGAGACCTCTGTCGGAGTGCGGTTTCCCTTCAAACATGGATCACCGCAGATGCCCATAAACTGGAAAAAGGTCTTGCCTTACCGGCACCTCGTTACGGGTTTGGGTGCATCGTCGCCGAGCGTCTGGTGCATTTCGTTGAAACCTATCATTCCGAATATGGGAATCACCCATGCTTGGAAATGGCGACTTCGGTTATGCTGGAGTATGTCGCCTTCCAACTCCGCTGTGGAATCGCCCTTCTCCTCAAATCTTTAAATGGTATCAGAAGCAGAAGAAACCGACAGATGGAAACAGTCCGGATCCGGGAGGC
>DUCD01000380.1:5090-14125 GCA_012959985.1 Verrucomicrobiales bacterium
TTACAGTATTCGTAATTTTTCCGAAGAACCCATCGATCCACGCCAGATTGTCGCGGCGACAAAACTCGCACAGAAAACCCCGTCTGTCTGCAAACGGCAGTCCGCCAGAGTTTATGCTTTCACCGAGAATCCATTGCACCGGGAAGTGCTTGCCTGTAAACACGGCAATTCGGGTTTTGGGCATCAGGCGGCAGCCGTCCTCGTCGTGACCTCCGCACTCCCTTCGTTCTTTTCTCCCGACGAAAGAAACCAGTGCTGGATCGACGGCGGATTGTTCTGCATGAGTCTGATTTATGCCCTTCACTCCATGGGGTTGGGAACCTGCTGTCTCAACTGGTGCGTCAACCTGCAGGATGACCGGAATCTTCGTGAAGTAGCAGATCTGCCCGAGTCGGAGTCTATCATCATGCAGATCGCGGTCGGTCACCTGCCGGAAACTCTGAAGGTAGCCAAGTCGATCAGGAAACCACTGAATCAGATTCTCCGAATTAACCGATCCGCCATTGATTGAAAAGCCATGCTTATGAATAAAAACCCATTACGAATTCTTTTGGCAGGCGTTCCATTCGGCCGAGACAATATCGGAGATGAAGCCATTTTGGAATGCATTGTCAACATATTGAGGGAAATCAATCCAGAGGCTGAGATCACGGTCAGCACGGATACTCCGGAATACACTTCAAAACATCTCATGGTGAAAACCTGTCCCCTCTATGGATTTGAAGATCCCGGATACTCAAAGTCGCAACTGGATGCTACCCTTGCTGAAATCGACCTTGTCATTTGGGCCGGGGCGACCGGACTATCCGATTACCCTGAAGTTCCTCTACGGATCATTAAACGTGCCCAGGATCTCGGATGCAAAACCGCCCTGTTCTGTGTGGGGATGAACGAGGATTTCAATCCTAAACTATACAAACTCCAACCCGGAAAAAGGAAACTCCTATATACCTTGTTACGCGTCTTGACCAGTTAAGCGGCCTTCAATGCTTTTGGCAGCCGCTTCGGTCAAAATAAGATTTCTGTGATTCAAAACATCGTAAACATTCAAACCACCGACATTTAAATATCGGCGCTCTGGGAGATTGCCTCGACATACATATCTCCAAATTCAGTGCACCGTTTTTGGTCGCCGGGATTGAAGCCCGAAAACAAAAACGGACCGAGAGCCTTATTAAGCAAGTGATCCCCCATATGGATTTCATTTCAGTCCGCGATCTTCCCACCCAAAAGCGGCTTAAAAAAATCCTGAAGAATGGTGCAAGAATCAGAGTCGGAGCCGATCCTGCCCTTAGCCTTGGCCTCAATCCTTTGGGTCGGGAGAAAACACGAAAAGTTCTCAAGCATCGATTCTCCAATGATTACAAAAAGATTGGAATTTGCATTTCTGCCCAAGCTCCATTGGCAAACCTCGAAAAACTTGTCCATCTCATGGAGCGTATTTCGAATAAGAAAAAAGTGGTCTGGATTGGCCTTCCGATGAATCCCAAAACCGATACGGTTGTCTTAAATAGAATCAAAGCCGAATTAAATCGTCCAGGGGATCTGATCATCATGAACGACTTGATCGAACCGGGGCAGGTGGCCTCGGCCGCAGAACTTTGCGATATCGTGGTCAGCAGCAGACTGCACTTGCTGATCCTCTCAGCCATCAGCAGGACGCCCTTTATCGGAATCAGCCGTGGGTCCAAAGTCGACAATTTTGCCCATGCCTTTTCGATGCCCCTCACCGGAAGCGTTGAACATCCAGATTATGCACAACTGGAAAGCCTTCTTTTGACTCCGGCCAGAGAACACCCGATTTCAAAAACAGATTACCGAAAAAAACTATCCAACATGAATCTGAGCCTGGATTATGTAATTCGGGCCCTACAGCAGTTTTTGAAATCCATCAGGGCGTAAATGGCGGAAGCAACAATCTGCTGTGCAACGGGCTGCCAATTCTCCAATTCCGCTAGAAAATTCAATGCCTTCATTTCCTCCAATTGCGTTGTCAGGAAAATCCTAACAGACTTCGCTTGGGTGCGGAGAAAATTGACGGTTCCGAAGAGGTGTTGGCAAGCTCCGTGTTCTGAAGCTGTAAAACGCAGGATCGAACAGCACACGGAATGTGTCGGCTGTTCTTGGATTTACCTTACCTATGGACACCGGAAAGTCAACACGTCTCAGAGTCGTGCGGTGGTTAATGATTGATCTTTATCAATTCTGATGAAATAATGAGTTCAATGAACCATATGAGAAGAAATTGTCGCCCAATTTTGTCTTGCACTGGTGGATTCACATTGATCGAACTCCTTGTTGTTATCGCGATTATAGCCATTCTCGCAGGGATGCTTCTTCCGGCCCTGAGCGCTTCGAAATCAAAAGCCTACCGTGCCAGCTGTTCGAATAATTTGAGGCAATTGGGGGTTGGAACTCTGTTGTACGCAGACGACAATGATGATAAACTATATAAATCGCTATTCAATCAGGAAGAGACCTCCGACAGTAAACCGTGGTGGTCCTATCGCCTGTTTAGCGGGCCGGATGGCGGTCCAGCCGATCAGTCCAAACCATTCAATCATGGACACCTGTTTGCTTTAGGTTATATTAAGGTGCCGGCTATTTATTTTGATCCTGGGCTTAAAGGACTGGACGCGGAATTGGAAGGTCGGGGCTACGAATTGAAGTATTATCAGAATGCCAAGTTTTCCTTTCCGGTTTCCCAGGGGAATTGGGTTCGATCCAGTTACGTCTATTATCCGCAAACTAAAGAATTGGCGAAACCCAAGTCTCGATTTGATAATGAGAGGCAGTGGGGACTCGTCGCCAAAAAAGGCGAGCACCTGGTTGCCAACAGAACCCTGATCACCGATTTTATCTATTCTTATAAAACCATTCCGCACAAGACCAGCAATAACCCGGTGGGTCTGAATGTGCTTTGGGGAGATGCCCATGTCTCGTTTTCAAATTCACCGCAAGCATTTGATTCCTCAATCTGGGATGTGCCGGAGGGCAGTACCGCTGGTAATTTGAATCCCGGTAACAATGCGAAGCGATTCAGAACTATTGTAGGTTACCTCGAACCCTGAGCTCTTCCGTGAAGTTTCAGCTCTGCGTCCGAACTGGAAGCACCGAAGATTCACCGGATAAGCTCACAATCTGTCAATGTCATGAGCCAGTTCCTCTAGACCGGAGAACCATTTTTCGATACATGGAAGGCGACATCCCGGTATTTTTCTTGAAAGCGGCGCAAAAACTATTAGTGCTCTGATAGCCGCTCAGTCCGGAAATGGCTTCGATTTTGTATCTCGTTTCCGTCAACAGCTTTTTCGCGTGACCGGCGCGGGCCGATCTTATTTCCTCTCCAGGCGTCCGGTTCAGATGATCAACAAAAGCTTGGTGAAGGCCGCGCCGGGACATGGACGCCGCCCTCGCCACTTCCTCAATGCGAATGGGATCTTGGAAACGGTCCCAAATAAAGCGCAACCCCCGAGCCACTCCGGTATGACTCACTGCAAGAATATCGCTGCTCTTTCTGGCAACCACGCGCGCAGCCGATACGCGAACAGGTTCCTCCGGTTCGGCGGCGCCATCCATGAGCCGGTCCAGCATCGCGGCGCCCTCATAGCCTTGCTGCTCCAGATTCGTGTCAACGCTGGATATAGGAGTGCGCATGGCATCCACTGCGAGCAAGTAGTTCTCCGCGCCCACAATCGACACCTGTTCCGGCACGCTCAGGCCTAAACGCTCACATACTTCAAGCACTTCGACCGCCAGTTCATCGTTGGCCCCGAATACAGCTAAAGGCAACCTGGCCGCGATCAATTGTTTTTCCAGCCAATACCGCCGTTTCGCCCACTCTTCACGACCGGATCGATAAGACCGCGATTCATGCCACTTGATCCAAGCGCAATCATGGCCCGCCGACCTGAGCCCGTCCACGAACCCGCGGCCCCGCTCTTCGTACGACCAGTTGTTAGTGTCGCTGTAAAACAAATAATTTCTGAAACCTCGCGTAAGAAAATGATCGGCGACCAAGGTCGCTCCCTGCTTGTGATCTTGCAGCACTCGCGCAAACGGCAACTGGGGTCGACGCAGACTGAAATCGACCGTGGGTCGGCCCAGTGATTGCACCAACTCCACAAGATCCTCTCCCTCGCCAAGCCAGGCCAGGACGCCGTCACCTTTCCAACCCCAGGGAATCACCCTTTCATGCGCCAGATTGGCCGAAAGATGCCACCCTTTCTCCCGCGCGTAGCTAGCGATTCCCTGATGAAGGCGATGATCATACCAACCCAACACCAGAAGAACATTTCTTTGCCTATTCAAACCATGCGCTGGGCCGACGGTGGTCCGTCCGGATTTACCGACCTTACGCTCCACCGACTCCCCGAGCCGAGGGTCTCCGCTGGCCAACAAAATTTTCGGATTCAGCTTACTCATGACATAAGCAACGAGAGCAGGCTGCGATAAACGCGCGGTGTTCCATCCATAGTTCCAACACTCAAGGCTGGCGGCATCACTCCAATGTCCAAGTTACGAAGAGTCCTCACCCTTGAGCGCATCAATAAAAAGGCCGGACTGCTTTCTCAGTCCGACCTTGTATGTTTGATCGCCTCTATCGCATTTGCGTAGCGCCCGGCTCGGTGGACGCTAGTTCCCCCGAACCCGAACGAATTGCATTTGCTGTAAATTACCCGGCGCCCACACGAGTGGGCTGGTGGCTCCCGCATCGGAGTAGGGTCCATCGACGGTGGCAGCCGTTTCAAGCACTCCCCCTTCCCATGTGACGACGATGTTTCCACCATCGACACGGATACTAAGGGTAGGAGCAGATGTTCCGGGGGGAGCGATTACGGTCGCGCCGTCGTCTTGGAGAGTTCCTGAAAAGGTCACATTACTGACGAAGACAGCGCCAATGTCAGTGCCGTTGCGCAACGCTAACGTAAGGCCGACGTTGTCACCATAACCGTTTTCACCAAGGTTCCCGCCGGCAGATGTCGTAAAGGCATCCGGTCCGGCAACGTATTCTTGGTTGTTGTTGCCTGAGTGGCGATGTCCTTCGGTGTCGTCCCCAACCCAACCGGCGAACCGATGTTTTCCGCCGGTGACATCAATTCCAGCCGGGTCATCAAAAACGTCGGCACTGTAGGCATACGTGTCGCCCTCCTCAAAAGAGAGACGGACAACATAGCTGTATCGATTGGTCTGCCCCGCGACCGACGTCGCTGTGTTCGAGTCGTCGGCGTCAGCGATCGTTCCGAATAAGGTCACAGTGCCAAACCAACCTAGGTGGAAGCCATTGACGGACCCCGGTTGAACGCTGTCAACCGCGATGGCAAACCCGACAATTCCACGTTCCTGAGGGATCGTCTGCACGGTGGTATCCTTCTGATTAACCGTGGGAATCGGCATGGGGGCCGAAAAATCAATTCCGTTCACCGTCGTCTTCACTGTGCCCGAACCGGTCGACGAATCAGGGTCCGACTGGGCCCAGTCAAATTCCACAATAGAGTCGCCTTCGATTCGGGTGGTGGTGGAGCCATAGATCATGTAGTCCACGGCATTGAGAAAAGCGGTTTCACCCGTAGCGGTCAGGTCATAACTTCCCGACGTCTCGGTGCTGCCGCCACTTGGCTCCCGAGCACCTGAAAGGAAAAGCAATCGGTGGCCTACCGATACCGTGCCGGCGGGCCATTCAGCCACTACCAAGCCCCCCTCGGCCGCGGAGGCGATCGCCACGCCCCCGTTCGCCACAGGTTCCTGCGCTACGGATGTGTTACGATCGACCGCCACATGCCACGGCCCAGTTGATCCTGTTGAGACATCCAGACCGTCGAAAACAGCATGATCCGGTGAATCGGCGATAATCGAAGCGGGAACAAACTCGCTCCGGCCGGTACCGCCGAACCACTGCCAGCGGCTACTCCTGGACAAATAGGCCGACATCAGAATGAGCGGGGAGTTAACGAAGTCATCCCAAGTCTGGTTGTTGTAATCACCGCTGTTAACCTTGCGGCTAACGACCACCAGAGCCGCGTCATTCAACTCATTCTGCTCCTCCCCTGTCGGATCGGTGAAAGCCCTTTCAACCACATTATATCCGTTGGCCTTAAGCAGCTCTTGGTATTCTTGTCCGGCTTCGCTTTCTACCTGATTGATCCAGATGACGGTGGCTCCGTGGCCTTGCCCACCTGGTCCATCGGGTCCTTCGGGTACCGGATTCACCGTAAAGGTGACCGAACTGGATTCGGCCGTCGAATCGTCGGAGCCGGTCGCTGTGGCAGTCAAGCTATGCTCACCCACACCGAGCGTGACGGTCAATTCATAGGGCGCCGAAGTCACAACGCCCAGCGACACGCCGCTGTCCAGGAACTCGACCTGAGAAACGGAACTCGCCGTGCCGGAGGGACCGGTGGCGTTTGCTTGCAGGGTGACCGATTCGCCTACAAAGTCCTTGCTGCCATCGTCGGGGCTGGTGAGCGTCACGCTGGTGTCAAAAGTTGGCACTTCCACCGCTTCGAAAGGAGTGAAGAGGAAATAGTTCATCACAAGCCCGCCGCCGCCGTTGATCGCGGTGAGTCGGTAGGTTTGAACTCCGCCGGCTTGGAACTCCTTGGCGGCGCCCGTGTCGGCGTCCGTCAATGCCACCGTCCGAAATCCGCCTGGGCGGATTACGAATACACCGATGACTTCTTCGGTTTGATTGGCTTGGGAAGCGTTGCTGGTAATACGACTCAGTTGGACAGTTTGATCGTCGCTGGCCTTGCAGCGGAGATAGGCACCGAAGCTTCCATCGGGAACGGTGCGGGTGTAGTTCAGCCAATCACCCGAATTCACCGTTTCGATGCCGTAATCACGAATCGGGCCGGTAGCTCCTTCGGGAGCGTCGGCGTATTGGGATCGAAGGAAGTCACCGACGGCTACGGTATCGACCTCTTCTTCCCTTTCTTGCCCCGGGCCGAATCGAAAGATATCATCGAGATCATCTCCGTTGTCGTCGGCGGAGCCGACCGTGTCCAATGCGTCGACTCCAACAACGCTCACGCGATCAAAGTAGCAGTTGTCTCCGCCACCGAAGTTATTGCAGAAGACGATATTATCAAAGAATTGACCTCCCTCGAAATTGAAATTCTCAGCCTCAACGAGGAAGGTGTTTTCGTCGAAGGTGTCAAGCTCCGCTGTCCGCGCACTTGTCCCCCCGTCATCTGCCGTGGCCCGGACAACGATGGAGTAGATTTTATTAGGTTCTAATCCAGCAAATGTTGCGTTCCATTGATTTCCGCCGTCGGCAAGTGTCACATCGGCGCTCGCATCGACTCCATTGATAAACACCTCAACGCCCGACGACTGCACCGGGCTGCCACCGTGAGTGGTCTTGTCTACCGAGAAGCCAAGTGACTGGCCTTCGACGTTGATAAACACGCCATTCTGAGGAACCAGATCATATATCTTTGTCGGCTCCGGAAGTTCCAGCGCCCATGCGATAGCGGCCTCGTACAAAAAGTAGCTGGGCTCGACGAACTCCCGAACCGGTTCGGCGGTATTCCACGGCAAATGAACCCAACGCGCGGGGGCCGGCCCATCGAAGGTCGAAGTGCCCGCTTCGACTCCAAAAACACAAAAGCGGTCCTCGTGTCCCGGGACGTTCGCCACGCGGATAGCGCCTTCGATTAAAGTGGAACCGCCCGAGAATGTGACGGTTCCGTCCGTTTCCCCGGTCTCGGGGTCCACCGCAAAAACATTGACCTCACCCGCGGGCAACCCTGCCGCGAGCGGATGGTCCGGCAGAAGAATATTGATCGCGGCTGTTTGGTTGTGTTGACCGTAAGAGACGTCCTCTCCCAGATCCCTATCGGAGCCGCCGGTCCCGTCGTCGGCGACAAACGCGCTGCGGTCACCTCGGTACAAAAAACCTTCCCAGTTAATGACCGGAAGCGGTGAATTACGCCATCTGTTACCAACACTTCCGGAACCAATGACCTCATCTAGCATGAGCAGGTCGTGGGCGCCAACATAGGCCGACGCCGCTAACACGTCACCATCGACATTCGTGTCGTGAACGGTTACGTTGTGCCCCTGCGCATAAAGAATATTCAACAGATTCACTGATTCGCGGTACCCATCGCGGGTTACAAATAGGATGTCTGCTGCCGAAACGTTGAACTGAACACTGGCCAGAACCGCCAGCGCCAGAATTCCTTGCAACAGCCTATGAACCTTTCCCTGTATTGATTTTTTAGTTCTCATCAACATCTGTTTCATTTTAGTTTTTTTGAAGAATTCGCCTCTAGTCGGGCCACAAAAGATCCCTGCCAAGGGGCTAGAGCTAGCAGAAAAGAGGGATTAGGTATGAGAGAGTATACGCTAGTGAGAGACCTAATAAACATTAATTTGTGCAAGTTTACTTGAAAATTATGCAATACGTGCCCGATTCTCCCGGTATTTGCCTTCACGAGTGGCTCCGTCCTGTTCTCCGGTAAAACTTCTTCCACGTTGGAAATAAAGAAGTTAGGTAAATCTGGAGGTTCCTCTAGAATCCCACAACAGTCAGCAGAAGAAGGTCATCCAGCCGAAAATTAATTTCTACTTTCCGCCTTCTTTGGATCGGCTACTCTTTGTCTTTCTATTCGTGGCGAGACTGGCTCATCTGAACCATCTAAGGACGGTTATACGGTGGTGGAGTGCTCCAGAATCATCGATTCAGGGCTGCCAGTAAGACATGGCCCTACGGTAATTGTAATGATTGCTACCGATATCGTCCCATAGCTGTTCGGTAAAGGCTTTGGGGTTGGATCTGGCATTGTTGAAGTTCACATGGCCGTCACCGAACAGAGCGTTCAAACCCGCCACATTTCTTCCAAATCGGTGAGGCGCAAGGTGGAGACCATGCATGAGATCGGTGGTCATGCTCAATTTTGGGTCTATCTCGGTTTTCCGATAAGCGACCTTCGATACCAAAACACCCCGCCCAATCGTTTCCTGTCCACAGTCGTTTGGACTTTCCTCGCGTCCTCTTAATCCGCTTCGGCCACCTAATGAGCAGCACGCCG
>DUCD01000380.1:14135-14967 GCA_012959985.1 Verrucomicrobiales bacterium
TAATAGCTGTAACCGATCCGAATGTTGTCGTCATCGCTACCAACCGGTGTGGATGGCCAGTCGCCATTCATTGAATAGTATTGATAGGTCCATTTCCTGGAAACCAGTTTGCCGCTGGGGCAATAAAACACTCTGGCTTCGCGAATAATTTTGGATTCATACAGATGTCCAAGATTGAACGGACCTTGAGTGATCTTTGCGCTTCCCGGCGCGACGCGGTAGGCCTCATAGGTGGTCCATGGATTGCCGGCCGGTGTGGTTCTGCCCGGAGGGATTGGCCATTTCGGTCTGGGTAGGTGATCATTGTTGTCATCGGAGTAGATCTGTATACCTAGGCCGATCTGGCGAAGTTGGCTGGTGCAGGACGTTCGTTTTGCGCGCTCCTTGGCGCTGGAGAGAGCCGGCAGAAGCATCCCTGCCAAAATCGCGATGATCGCAATGACCACCAAAAGTTCAATCAGAGTGAAGCCATCGGTCCCCTTTCCGAATTTATGACAAAGGGAAGATGAGCATGAAATTCTTTTGTTCGCGGAAGCTAGAATCGTTTGCATTCTATTGAGGGAATTTAGTTTTCGCCGCGGGGGCCTTGTCCAATCAATAAATCAATTCCATTAACAGGTTAGTCAAGTTTGAAAAGGCCCTGGACATGATTATGTTCCTGAAGCCGGGGACGTCGACCCCGGACAATGGAAAACCAATCAGGACGGTACAAGAAAACTAAGGGACTGTCATGAATGGCACTAAGTTAAGGATGGTAGGGCGTGCTGTCCCAGCGCGCCGCAACCAGTAAAGAATACTGGATAGTCGGGGTGATTTCTCAATCCTCCTGCTT
>DUCD01000381.1 GCA_012959985.1 Verrucomicrobiales bacterium
TATTGAGGGATCACCCCGACTGTCCAGTATTCATTACTGGTTGCGGCGCGCTGGGACAGCACGCCCTACCCTCCTTAACTTTGGGCCATTCGGGACAGGTCAATAAATTGGCTACGGGCACTTTGTTCTTGAAGAAAAGCGGATATAAGGAATCCTTGGTTCGATGCTGAAGAATGAAATTCCTATTAGTTCCCTGTTTCTGGCAGCTACCATGGCCGTTTGCGCCTCTGCCACCGAACGACCTAATTTCATAGTCCTGTTCGCGGATGACCTCGGTTATGGGGAGCTCAGCTGTCAGGGCAACCCCGAAATTCCCACGCCTCATATCGACTCGATCGCGGCGAACGGCGTCCGTTTCACCGCCGGCTATGTCGCGGGTCCCAATTGCAGCCCCTCCCGGGCGGGATTGCTCACTGGGCGAATTCCAACACGCTTCGGTTATGAGTTCAATCCCACCGGGGCGCTCAATGAACGACTGGGCTTCGGCCTGCCGGTGAAAGAAATCACGATCGCCGAAACTTTACAGAGTGCCGGGTACACAACCGGACTGATCGGCAAATGGCACCAGGGCGGCACGGCGGACTTCCACCCCTTTCGGCATGGCTTCGATGAGTTCTTCGGCTTCCTGCATGAGGGCCACTACTTCGTCCCTCCTCCCTATCGCGGAGTGACCACGATGTTGCGCCGCAAGAGTCTTCCCGCAGGCGGCAAAGGCCGCTGGGTCGGCGCCAAGGGGCTGATTTACACTACCCACATGGGCAACAACGAGCCGGACTACGATGCCGACAACCCCATCCTGCGTGGCGGCCAACCCGTGGTGGAAACGGAATACCTGACTGACGCCCTGACCCGCGAAGCCGTCGACTTCATTGATCGTCACGACGACAAGCCGTTCTTTCTCTACCTTGCCTACAATGCGGTGCACAGCCCGCTTCAGGGAGCGGAGGCCTACATGAAGAAGTTTTTCCACATCGAAGACATCCACCGGCGGATTTTCGCCGCCATGCTGTCCAACCTTGATGACAGCGTCGGCGCGGTGATGGCGCAGTTACGGAAATCGGGGCTGGAAGAGAACACACTGGTCTTTTTCCTCAGCGACAATGGCGGTCCGACGCGCGAACTCACTTCGTCCAATCTGCCATTGCGAGGCTCGAAGGGCCAGATGTATGAAGGGGCCCTGCGGGTACCTTTCATGGCACAGTGGAAAGGAACGATTCCACCCGGTCAGGTGTATGACAAAGCCGTCAGCTCATTCGATATCTATGCAACGGCCGTGGCGAACAGCAAAGGCATCAAAGCGCCGAAGCAAATCGAGGGAGTTGATCTGATTCCCTATCTCACCGGAAAAGACGCCGGCACCCCGCATAAAACCCTCTTCTGGCGTCAGGGCGGCAAGTCGGGTTTGCGACATGGCGATTGGAAACTGGTTCGCATGGGTAAAAGGTTCACGTCGGGCAACGCGAAGTGGGAACTCTACGACCTTTCCAAGGATCTCTCCGAGGAAAGAAACCTCGCCAAGGCCAAACCGGAACGCCTCGCCGAATTGGTGGCCATTTGGGAGAAGATGAACGGCGAAATGAGTGAGTCTCTGTTCTGAGTAGAGGAATTTGAAAAACACCCACTTGAAGCCTTTGTAGCGACGGACGATTTTGCATCTTCTGCTGCGACAGTTTACCGAAAATATGAAATGGAGAAAAATAGCCATTGCGTTGCTCCTCTGGGTGACTTTGCCTGGTGGAGCTTCCGCGGCGGAGGCGCCCGTTGATGGAAAGTCGAATGCCGGTTCGGTTCGGACTTCCCCCAACATCGTTTTCATCCTCGCTGATGACATGGGGTGGCCGGATCTCAGCTGTTATGGAAATAAGTTCATCGAAACACCGGTCATTGACCGATTGGCTTCCGAGGGCATTCTGTTCACGGATTTCTATGCCGCCACTCCGGTTTGTTCCTCTACCCGATCCACCATTCAGACGGGGCAATACTCGGGACGCACGGGGATTACAGATTTCATTCCCGGCCACTGGCGGCCTTATGAAAAGCTGATAGTGCCCAAGATCGACCACCATTTGAAAGCGGGCATCAAAACGCCGGGGAATGCCTTGGGAGAATCCGGCTATGTCACCGGACATTTCGGCAAATGGCATCTGGGTAATCAGCCAAACAAACATGGATACCAGATCACGGAACGCGCACTCGGATCCGCGTTTGCAAAATGGCACCCGTCCAAAGAGCTGGGGCCCAAGAGAATTGACTTCCTCACCGATGCCTCGATCTGGTTCATCGAACAAAACAGGGATCAGCCATTTTTTCTGACCGTCTCTCACTTTGCCGTTCACATCCCTCTGGAAGCCCGTGAGTCGACGATCAGCAAATACGAAGAAAAGGAGAAGCCCGTGGAGGGAGTGAATAATCCCAGATACGCCGCAATGACCGATGATCTGGATGCCAGTGTGGGGCGGATACTGGAAACTTTGAAGGATCTCGATCTGGCAAAAAATA
>DUCD01000382.1:0-1755 GCA_012959985.1 Verrucomicrobiales bacterium
ATTTCATGCTTTCAAACCATCACAGGTCAGGTGTTCTGAACATCGGCATAGCTCCATTGAAAGCCGAGTTGTCTGCCGAAGGATCATTCGATCCCGACAACGACGATACGGTTCGTTATGAATGGCGCAAGTCGCCTACAGGGTCCGTCGTTTTCAAAACGAAAAACCCTACTATCCAATTCGACGAAAATGGAATCTACAATGTGGAACTGAGTGTGATTGATGACGCGGGTGCCAGAGCGAGAGCCCAGGTGCCAGTCCTTGTGGGCAACAGTCCCGCCCAGATAAAAATCGAGTCACCTCCTCCAAATTCCTTTTTTACCTGGCAAGAAAATCTCCCGGTCCGTGTAAGTGTGGAAGATCCTGAAGATGATGAATTTCTTGGACGTATTTTCATAAAAATCAGCCCGGAGAAATCACTGTCCGGTCAGGACAAACTGCCAACCGGATTTGCATTGATGCGATCGAGCGACTGCATGAATTGTCATGCGGTCGGACATAAGATTGTGGGGCCTCCTCTTCTGGATATTGCAAAGCGTTACCGGAATGACTCCGAAGCACTTGAACTTTCCGCCAGACGAGTCATCGAGGGATCGGCAAGTGTGTGGAGCGAAGTCCCCATGCTGCCCCACCCTCAACACAATTTGACAGAAACCAGGAAAATGGTCGAATGGATCCTAAGTCTCAGTGAGCAGCAAACAGACATAGTGGAATCGGTTCAATCCGATGATACCCTCATGTTGAGAATGCCTAAACAAACCGGTGACAATGCCCGCTTGGATCTAATGTTGTGACAGCCACATATACCGACAAAGGAGCTCCTCCGGTAGGCCCATTGACGGTGACCCGAGAATTATTACTCTACAACCCTAGAGTCGAAGCCGAAATTTTCAAAAGTTTCCATGGCATGAATATCGCCGGAAACAATGACGGCAAGAACCAAAAGAACTTAGGTTCCATCTTAAAAGGAGCCTGGGCGGAATACTCAGATTACAATTTGACTGGAATCAAAAAAGTAACCTGCCGGGCGAGTTCCGGCGGACCCGGCGGAAGAATCGAATTTCGCAATGGCTCAAAAACAGGCGAAATCCTCGGTTACGTTGAAATCAAGAACACGGGCGATTGGGTACCTATAGGAACTTCAAAGGGATTATCAGAAATCCAGGTGAAACCGTCCGTCTCTTTCTAACTTTCAACGGAAAAGACCATATGATGAATCTGAACTGGTTTGAGTTTAGCAAGTAGCTAACGTCGAGCATGAGACACCGCTAAACGGGCGCCCGCATTGGATGCTGGACAACGATAAAAGTTACAGTGAATTATCTAAACTTGGAGCGGGGTGGCGTTTGCTGCGATTTTGTTTTTCGAAATCAATTCCGATTATTTCCAAAAGGACATATTTAACTTTCAGAAACCGGGGCCAGAAGAAGTCGGCACGCCTTATCGCAACCGGCGCGATAACTAAGCAAGGCGAAATCTTCCTTTTCCGACCTTCTTGATTTGCTTGTTTTTCTTGCCTGTTGTGTAGAGCCATACGCGAATATTGCCGACGGTTTTCCCAAGTTTGTCAGCGATATCCTGTGCAGAAACTCCCTGAGGACCCACCTTGTTCAACGAGTTTATAATCTCAGTTTCCAGTGACCTCTTCGATGTTTTCTGCGTGCTCTTTACCACGCGACGGACGCTGGTTCTCTTTTCCGCACTCTTCCTCTTCTGGGAAGTTTTCTTTGGAACACCCCGAGACTTGGCGATGCT
>DUCD01000382.1:1765-2497 GCA_012959985.1 Verrucomicrobiales bacterium
TCTCCACCCCAGATGGCTTCTAATTGTTTATCGATTTGTTCGACTTTCCCTACTAATGCTTCCTTTTTCTCAAGGAATGTAGCGATTTTCTTTACTTCTGCAGAGCTGAAATTAACAAATGACATAGCCTGAATACTAACTGGAAAAACCTGAAATCCAACAAAAAGTTTTCGTGTGATCATTTTTATGCAATCAATAATAAGTATGGTGAATCCTGTGTGACTGGCACCCTATAGGCCTGGGTGAATTTTGAACCGTGTAGAGGTTTCTAACTCATTAGGAACCTCCTGATGAAAAAATTGATTCCTATACCCTTCTTTCCCCTCTGGTTCTATCATAAAAAAAGGCTGCTTCCCGTTTAGGAAGCAGCCTGAAATATCAAGGTTTACTGAAATCAACCCACCATTTCCTTAAGTTTCTTCAAAGGACGTACTTTCACAACCGTGGAGGCGGGTTTGGCTTTGAACATTACTTCTTCCTTGGTGAAAGGGTTAATCCCCTTTCTGGCTTTGGTGGCGGGCTTTCTAACCGTCACAATTTTCAATAGACCCGGGAGAACGAACTCACCAACAGAACGTTTCTTGATATGGGTCTCGATGACTTCTCCCAATCCGTCGAGGACGGCAGCGACCTGCTTCCGAGAAAGCTCAGTGCTCTCGGCAATGTGGTCAAGGATTTGGGTTTTCAGCCTAGTTCATCACGAGGCCCGCTCAAGCATGTCTGATCCCACAG
>DUCD01000383.1:0-696 GCA_012959985.1 Verrucomicrobiales bacterium
CCGTCACGCTACACCGGACGGCTGGGAATTCCGCTCTTTTCAGAGTTGGGAAAAATTAGTGTTTTGGGTTTACCTACTTCTGAAATCCAGGAACCTTTCGATCCCGCATGGTTGACGAACAGTGAACACGGAAGCGCGTGTTATCTTCACCTGAGTGCAGGCCGATACGCTTGCCTCGGAGGAAACCCGAGCGCGCGTTCGGAGATGAAGCCTGTCTGGATCATGGAACCGAACGACAGGGCCTGCGGTCGACTGGAAGACACGCGCCGAGCCAAACGACTGATCGCCGACGACGGGACTGAGATGCAGAGCGCACATCTGTCTTGCTTCGCCTACCAAGACCCGGACGCCGGATTACTTTTGCTACAGAACGCACTGCGGCAGGCTGCCAAACGGAGCTTCACCCATCTGTTTGCAGCGGTCCCCGACAGGGACGCAAGGGCGCTCAGCAAAGCGTTGGAGCCTATGAAAGCAGTCATCGCCCCGGCAACTGTGTTTGGCACTCAGCTGGAACCCAGGGCGCTTTGGAATATCAACACCGCGGAAATCTGAACTATGAGTAAAGCAAACCGAGCCCCACAGGTCATCACCTGCGCCCATACCATCCTCAAACACATTGACATCCTGCACAACCCTTACTTCAAGGGTTTGGAGGACGGCTCGATGACACTGAAGTGTTTCCGTCGAACCCAAGAA
>DUCD01000383.1:706-2495 GCA_012959985.1 Verrucomicrobiales bacterium
GTTCTTCTTTGCGGTGACATTCTTCCCCCGACCCATGGCCGCACTGGTAGGTCGTATTGCGGATCCGCGGCACCGCATTGACATTCTACACAACCTGGTTGAGGAGCACGGTGAATTTGAGGAGAAGGCCTTTCATCACACCACATTCAAACAATTCCTAAGAACTATTGGCAGTCAGCCGGAGAAGCTCAACGATGCCGACCTCTGGCCGGCGCTGCGGGCATTCAACAGCGTTCTGACCGCCTCCTGCGTCATGGACGAGCTGGAGGTTGCTGTCGCCTGCATGGGCATTATAGAATACGCTTTTGCCGGTATTTCCGCTGTGATCGGCAATGTGGTCGTTCAACGGGAGTGGGTATCATCAGAGGATCTCGTTCACTACAAACTGCACGCAGAGATCGATGAGCGGCACGCCGAAGAATTCTTCGCTGTCATCGAGTCGTCATGGGCTGACGAAAATCGTCGTTATTTCATCGAACAGGGTTTGCAACTCGGGGCATATATCTTCGATCGGCTCTACCGTGACATGTACACGGCGGGCCGGCGCTCCCTGAATCCAGCCCCTCCTCCCAACCTACAGGATCCCCCATCCTGATTTGATTTCCGGTTACTTCTGGTCAGCGACGTAAGGTTTTCCGTAACGCAGGAGTACGGTGCTTGCTTTACCTTCTTCATCAATCGTCACGATATAGAGTCGATCGTACTCACTTTTCTCATAGATGGCGGATCCCGATTCTCCGCCGAACAGTTTTACAGCACGCGGTGTTGTATTGCTGTGACCGACTACCAAGTGACGCCCTTCCGCTTTGCGCAACTTCGCAACCAGTACGGGCAAATCATTCGGATCGTAGTGCTGAACTTTCAATCCCAACCGGGCAGCAATAGGTGCCGCTGTGTTCCGAGTGCGGATGAAGTCGCTGCTATGCACATGCTCTATCCGGCTATCTCGTAATACCTCGGCAAGCTTCATGGCTCGCATCTTACCAGAGGGAGTCAATTCGGGATCATTGCCGGCATCGGCTTTCTCGGCATGTCGGACAAGGAATACAACAAGAGGTTCCTTTGCCGTCACTTCTTCGATGCCGAAGAGAAGAAAGTTGAACAGCAAAATCAAAACGATCGGACGAGCAGAGTATAGTTTCATTGGATACATGGGTGTATTGAAAACCTAAGGGGTTCGAATTCCAGTGTATTCACGTTCATTCGCGTATTTCAAGGACTCTTCCCGCCTGAAAACAGATTTCTCAATCTACTGTTATTGTTCAAGTTACGCACTCATTTGAGGTGTATCTACGTCAATTGGACTTTTGATTTCAGATGGGTATGGAGAGAAGTTCACAGCCGCAGGCAGGAAGCATGAGAGTGAACAAGATAAATAATCAAACATCATGAAAAGGAATCATAAAAAAACGGCCACAAATTACAAACACCTTCTGATCGGAGCCCTGATGATGGTGGCGCTGACTTTTCCGATCAGCGGTGCAACCGAAAGACCGAATACGGAAGTGGATTCCCAAGAGGGCATCTCACGGCGCATCATCGGGGGACAGGCAACATCATCCAACGAGTATCCATGGATGGTCGCACTGGTCTCAAGCGACACGGACGACTTGACGCAGGCCCAATTCTGCGGTGGGACTCTCATTCACCCTGACTGGGTATTGACAGCGGCACATTGTGTCGAGGAGGAAATCCCCGGTGATGTGGACGTCATCATCGGTGGAGATGTAAACGCCGGCCGAAAACGGCGGAGGGTCGAATTGCCTGAAAGGGCACTCGAATATTGCGG
>DUCD01000384.1 GCA_012959985.1 Verrucomicrobiales bacterium
CTTCCTAGGTCATCACATAAAACTCGAACAAATTTTCGGGGTTTACTCTGATATGTTACCCTTATGGGATGGCAGTGTATGGTATTCTAAATTTCGTGGATAATGGTTTAAGCTCCTTAAAAAGTAAAAGACCACCTATCACGCAAAACTCGAACAACTATACGGATTTTGCATGGGTATGTCACTCTTATGGGATGGTTGGAATTAAGATCAATGATTGATCTTAATTCCGCGACCGTTGCTGGGACCGTGACCCAAGCCCAATTCGTGTGTTGTAAGGAATGTCAGGTAGCTTTAGCGATCTAGCGTACAGTAACATATCCTGGACAACCTTGAGTTGGGACTCAGCTAGATTGCTTGTCTCACCAATGTCGGTTTCCAGATTGTAAAGCTCAACCTGCTGCGATCCCTTGTCTTTAACGTAGCCATAGAATTGCTTTCTGCCTGGTAGGATGAGTTTCCATTTACCTTTGCGGACGGCGTGAAGCTCTCCCTTGCAGAAGTAGAAGTAATCATCACGATTACCCGTAATACGTTCCCCTAAAAGCAGGTCTGTCTGATCAACTCCGTCAATGATTCGATCTTGGGGAATCTTGTAACCCGCCAGTTTTCCAAATGTGGGCAGGAAATCAATTGTGGCGAAAACAGCCTTGCTGGTGTGGTTGGTTGGCACGTGTCCGGGCCAGCGAACAATACAGGGAACACGAAGTCCGCCTTCGTAGGTTGAACCTTTGCCTTCACGTAGCGGCCCGGAAGATCCCCATGCAATCTGTCCGTTGTGTTTTTTTCTCAGGTTGTCCTTCAAATTGTTCCAGGGACCGTTGTCCGTAGTAAAAATTACGATCGTGTTATTCCGCAGACCCAGTTCGTCGATCACATCGAGTAATCGTCCGGTGTGGTAATCCAACTCCTCGACCGTATCGCCGTAGAGCCCACCTTTTGATTTCCCCTTGAATTCGGTGGATGCATCGATCACGGAATGGACCATGGTGTGAGCAAGGTAGAGAAAAAAGGGGTTACTACGGTTTTGTTTCAGAAACCCGATGGCTTTGTCAGTGTAAAGCCGAGTCAGGCTGGACATTTCGTTGGTTCCTCCAACCTTTTGGTTGTTCTCATGAAAAGTCACACGCCCGTTGTCATTTGCGCCGAGAGTGCCGTAGAAATATTCGAAGCCCTGTGCGTTGGGCATTCGTTCGGTAATCGCCGAGCGGTTGGATACGTCCCATTTGCCGATGCACCCCGTCGAATAGCCGGCATCTTTCAGCAACTCAGCCATCGTGATCTCGCTAGCAGGCATTGACCAGCCAAGACTGCGGACCGGATAACGTCCGGTCAACAGGGCGGACCGCGAGGGTCCACAGACGACCTGTGCATAAAAGCTGGTAAATCGAGTTCCTTCACTTGCGAGTTGATCGATCCTCGGGGTTCGGATTGTTTTTGAACCATAACAGCCCAAATCGCCATATCCCTGATCATCGGTAAAGATCACGACAATGTTGGGAGAACGAGTATCCTCGCGAGCCACTGTGGGGTCGGGTTTCTGTGCGATCATTGACTGAATCAACAACAGGAATAAGAGAATGCCCGTTATATACATGAAATGACGTCGAATATTTGAGAAGTAGAAAGAAGAAGAGTGATCTGTCCTGGCTTGGAGGAAATAAAAAATAGACATTAGGGGAATAATTTGAGGTTCACTTGAAGTGTGAGGAGAAGAAGACATTGGAGCAAGTAGAATGAGCCCAAAAGGATAGATAGATCTCTTGGGGTGGGAAAAGCCAGGGGATTTGCAGCAGAATCAAATGTTTAGACGTGCCCCCTTGAACAACGCTTTCAATTCCAGCGTAACTAGCGGCCATTTCAGCTGGGACAGCCGACGCTGCAGCTGATCAGATTCCGGAATCCATGAAGTCTAAACGGTAGCCGGCGCCCTAAACGGTCTTCAACCATTTAGGGTGCGTCGGATTATCGCCTATCTTGGCTCTAAGGCTTACAATGTGCCTGTCGACCGTCCGAGTCGTTGGAAAAGCGGTATAACCCCACACAGCATCCAGGAATCGGTCGCGTGACACCACCTCACCCGGAAAGTCCGCCAACAATTTCAGTATGGAAAATTCTTTCAGAGTTAATTCAACGGGTTGCCCATTACGGTGGGCGGTTTGTTCACTGAAATTCACTTCAAAATCACCCAGCACCAGCTTGTAACGGCTGGTGGACCACCGCTTCCTTCTTCGAAGCAATGCTCGGATTCGCGCCAGCAATTCGTCCCGGCTGAAAGGTTTCACTAGAAAGTCGTCCGCCCCTGAATCCAATCCGATCACACGATCTTCAACACGTCCTTTGGCCGTCAGAATCAGTATTGGAAAATCGCAAGCCAGGCGCCGCAATTCCTTGCAGACGGAAAACCCGTCCAAACGAGGCATCATGACATCAAGCACCATGCAATCGGGTTTTTCCCGAATAGCCTTATTTAAGGCCTCCTCCCCGTTCCCAGCGAGGAGAACCCGGTAGTTTTCACTTTCCAGGCAGTCATTGAGAATCGTTCGCATCGGCAATTCATCTTCAACCACAAGTATGCGTGCTCCTAAATCCATATCGATGATGACAGCAGCTTTTTCATAAAATTAAATCGCCCGGAAGTCTTCAATCTTTCTGCTCCGGACCGTCCACGGGCAAAACCACGCTGAATCGACTCCCCTCCCCGGGCGCGCTTCTGAGGTAAATTTCGCCTCCATGCGCCTCGACCACATATTGCACAATCGCCAAGCCAAGCCCGACGCCTTGCGTCTCACGTTGAAATTCAGAACCACGGCGGTAAAATTGCTCGAAAATGCATTTCTGCTCGTCAGTTGGAATTCCCGTCCCGCCGTCTTCCACCGAAATTGTTACCCGCGATCCTTTCCTCAATCGACGGGATCCTTTTCGTGACTGGAATACGCAAAGCCCCTTCTCTGTCCGAGCTTCCGAATTTTCATCATCTGGAAAATGAAGACCAACTTCAATCTTTCCATCCTTAGGTCCATGTTTGATGGCGTTGTCCACTAAATTGATCAACACTTGTTGAATCGAATTCTTATCAACCCACACCCGTTTGGGTTGACCTCGATCCACAACCGATAGGATCGTCTGTTTTTCCATGGCGTTAGGTTCCAATAAGGCAACCGTTTCACGTGTCATCGCCGACAAATCCGAGAGCTCGAAAGAATACTCTTTACGATCACGATCATGCATCGAAAAATCCAATACATTGTTGATCATATTAGAAAGACGTCGGCATTCCTGAATGATGAAGCGATGATATGTGCGGCGCTTCTCCTTGGGGACATCGGTTTCATGATTCATTTGTTCGGCCATCAAACGAACCGATGCAATCGGAGCGCGCATTTCATGAGTCACACTGGAGACAAAGTTGCTCATCATTTCACGGAGGTCCCGTTGACGTCGAAAAGCTCGCCAAGCCGCTAGAAACCCAGTAAATACAGCACCGGCGGATACAGCGACCAATAGCGCGGACCAAAACAACCGGCTTCGCTGTCGATCGAAAAGCTGTCCGGGCGCCGAAAGAAAAATTTGAACCTTGATGAATGGGAGCGTTTCTTCGGTGTCGGCAAAACCCATCGATTTCGCCATAATTTTTTCTGACTCACCTATCGCGTTCCCAATGGTTATTCCCGCCATCTCGATGTGGATTCCAAAATAATCCGGGATCCTTTGAGTCTTCAGCGCGTTTGCGATCGTTTCCCGGACAAATGCTTCCGTCCATGCAAAATACCAAACCCCAATTTCCCCACGTTGTGGCACGACCAGGCAACTCCCTTTTTTCGAGTCATGATTGGCAAACCAAAAAGGTGTCGGGCTTTCTGCTTTTCCCCGGGAACCCTTCTCGAATTCCTTAATCACCGCATCGGCAAGGGAACGTGACTTTTCGTGCAAACGCCAAAGGTTCCGCCAACCGGTTTGATCTACTCGGCTATCCGCGGAGAATCGTTCCATTTCCTCCAAAAAATAGGAAGACATTGAAGTCGGGTAAGTAATGGCAAAGCGTGCAATCATGTTGAAGGCTACGGGCGCGGAATTTCCGGCATCCTGCCGATTGAGTTCCAACAAGCGAAATTTGGCGAGAATGGCCAAAGGCAACCCCATCTCCGACGTGAACCTAAGGTTCGCTTCCGAAACCTTTCGTAAGATCGTTTGTCCCTCCTTCAAGCGGTCCGTCGCAAGGGCAAGCATGCCCAATCGATATTGTGCCCAGTATCGAAAGCGCTCTGATTCCGCGTCCGCGGCCAGAAGCCGAAGGTTCTGTGTTTCACCTTCGAAATCGGCCGTCGCTTTGGCCGCACGGTATTCATTCCAAAATTTTTTTGTTGAGGTTCCGTCCATACCAAACTTTGTATTGGATCGGGAACGGGAAGGGTTTTAAAGGAAGGGGGATAGACCAGGTGACGGTCATGATCCAACAGGCAGACCAATTGAATTCTGTCGCTTATCCTCAACCGTTCCAAAGGATCCTGAAGAGAATAACTCGTCTCATTGATTCCGGAAGAAAATGAATCCAGGTCGGGAAGAGTATTGACTGAAAATGGGCGTGGAATCACCTCCTCTGCCAACGCTTTGCAAATCGATTCCGCTTGGGCTCGGGCCTCATGCCCGGCCAACATACGATCTCGATACACCGAGAAAAAACCGATTCCGGTTAGAACGACCGCCGGCAGAATGATGAGAACGCCTTGCCAAAAGAACGACGCGGAAGACTTGGCCCTGGCTCTCCGTTCACGATTCGCCATGGACCAAGTCTTGTTCATCTCTCTCGCTTTTTTAATGAAACCTAAAATTGGATCGTCCTGAATTTAAGATGATGTCCGTCGACGGTGCATTCCGGTTCCGATCCAATATTGTGATAAGTGTAATTTCCCTTTGCCGGACACTGTGGAACGGATCCAAGGAATGTATTGACAGCCGTCTCGTTGACCGCCATTCCGGTGGCCACCCTGTTTTCAAGTGCCCATTGTTCCTTGGTTCCAGCAATTTTTTTAAGATTGGCCACGCAGGCATTCATCATACCTATTCGTCGAATGTTACCACCATTTCGGGAAAAGTTCTTCTGGTGCTCTAAAAGACCCTGAATGTCCTCCAAGGTGATACCCTCCTCTTCGAGTTTTTGGAATAAACCCTTAAATTGATTTAAAATTTCCAGTGATGATTCGTCCATTATTGAATTCGAAGTCGACTTAGGTTTCGTCCAATTACCGTGTAAGGAACATACCGGAAAGCGTCCTCTCAAATAGTCACTGATGTTTTTCTCGGAAATCTTGCTTCCCTCCGCTTTCTCATTTTTCAGGGCCCATTGTTGTTTACAGCCATGGATCTGTCTCACATAAACCATACACGCGTTGGCCATCGCCGTGGCTCTCCCCGCGTTCGCCATAGCCGTGAATCCCCCCGCCAGCAGTTGATTCTTTTGAAGATTGAGTTCGGCAAAACTGGTTGAGGTATTTCTGGAGGATCCGTTCCCTTGCGCCTCTGTTCCCGAATAAATTCGGCTGATGCTTGCCAGCTCTTTAAAATCGGGAAACTCTCGAAGAATCCGCATATAAAGTTTCCTAGCCTCATCTTCCTTGCCAAGCTTACGGTTCACATCGGACAATCTGAAAATCGCGTGGGCTGCTCGAGGACGCATCCGGTTAAACTCTTCTATCATGGATTCATAAGCCTCAGCCGCGGCACCGTAATGCAATTTGTCCTCCTCCATCACTCCTCGGGCCAACGCGTGGGCTCTTGGCCCTTTTCCTGCCACCGAATTATTCACTATTTGCTGGGCGCCTGCTACCAAACTAAAAAGGATCATGGCGACGGTTATTTTATTTCGAATGTTTTTCATGGTTTTGCTTTCTGTTAATGAGTTCAAGGCTGTCAACTCAGGATATTCTGGCCCCTTGTCGGTTCAGTCCCCGTCACGCTTCATGCGTAACTTCCTCAACAATGCCTCATCCGCCAATGAGGATTGTTACGGCGGTGTAACGTTTGAGTTAACTTAACAGAAACCAGAAGATACCGTAACATAGAGGCTGGGAATGAAAAAGCAGGAACAGACCCGAATGGCGCTAAGTTAAGACGGGGTTTCGATGGAATTTCTGGGCAATTGGATCTGGGATTGACATGACCGGAACGATGTCAAATCCGGCCTCACCGCGGCCGGCTTCAAGTTTGAAAAGGCCCTGGACATGATTTTATTCCTGAAGCCGGGGGCGTCGACCCCGAACAATGGAAAACCAATCAGGATGGAACAAAATGCCTTAACTTAGTGCCATTCGGAATAGACCCATCATCAATTGGTTGAGGAATGTTCAAAGAGGAACGGACATGCCTGTCAGTTGTTGTTGATGAGTGTGTTTCTTTTTGGGGGATCGAGAATGATTTTCTGAATTTCTTCGGACTTTTGTTCTTCATAATCGTCGGGCAATGCGATCACCAAGCCGTCGGGCTAAAAAAATAATCTTGAGGTCACGTCTTAACTTTTAACGTGACGCCTTGAATACGGAACTATTGGATATGGAAATTTCCGTCTGATTTTCGGGCACATGTTTTGGTTCGCACCCGCCAGTCACAACGTTACGGTCTCAATCTTTCAAGAATCCGCCTCGAAAGCGGCTTCGTTCAACAGTTGATGACGGATGCCCATGGTCCTAATAACGCCACAGCTTTATCGTGCCCGCGCTATCGGTTGTTACCAGGATCCTGCCGTCCGGAGAGAAACGTGTGTCGATGACCATAAGTTCGTGCACGCTCATTTTGAATACGGAACGTTCGGCGACCAAATTGTAAAACAGTAAGATTCCCCCCGAGCAGCCACCGATAAGAGTTCTCCCATCTTTTGACAAACAAACGTCAAAGATCCACTTCCTACTGTTGGCTTCTTCGATGAGAATCTCAGCGGGGTCTGTGTCTATGTTCCATAGCTTCAGGCCTTCAGGTTTGTGTCCCGTTGCGAGCATCTTTCCATTGGTAGAGAGTGCTAGTCCCAGGAGATTGGGCATATGAAGCTCGGTCCAACTTTGGGAATCAATATTGAAAACCCCTGCACTGCCTTTAAGAACCCCTGAAATACCTCCATGGCAAACCACCAGGGTTTTCCCATCTGCAGAAAACTCAACTCTATAACGTATGTTTACACCACTCTGGTCGGGGGTAATTGGGAACGGAAGTGGGAAGACCTTGGGATTTGCAGGGCTCTTTTGGCACGGCAAGTTCCAAAGGTTTATTTTACTGTCCTGCCCCAGCGTGGCAAGGATTTTGCTATCGGGAGAAAAGGCGATAGCGAGAACCGATTTGCCGGAATGAGGGGACGGATTCGTCTTCTTTTTGCCTGTGGCCCCATCCCAGATCAGGAGAGAACCATCCAACTTTCCAACAGCAAGGGTTTGCAAATCGGCTGAGATAGCCGAAGGGACATTAATCGAGGGGCTCTTGGGTAGAATATCCTGGACCGCATCCTCAAATGTTACCGATGGAATGGGCTTTAATTCCTCTGTGGAAATATTCCAGAACTGGACTCCTTGCGGGCTGCTAACGGTGACGAGCGTTTTACTGTCAAAGGAAATCCCAAGTGGGAATGCGTTTCTACCAAGTGTCAACTCATCAATGGATGAAAGCTCCGGGCGAAACTTGAATAAATTGACTCTGTGGGAATTTCCCTGAGCCGCTACGGTTTTACCATCGGGACTCCAGTCCACGTTTATGGTTTCTCCACTTGGAAAATACCCCAGAAAACTTTCCACCAATTTCAGTGACTCAAGATTCCAAATTTTGACGATTCCTGCTCCGACGGTGGCAAAACTATTCGTATCAGTCGGCGAGAATTTCAGATCGAAAACAACGGATTTATGTTTCATTAGAGGGTTCTCCTCTAACAACACCAGACGAGTGTCTTCTGGTTGAGGTCCCCCTTTAATATCAAAAACCCTGATACTCCCATTCCAATCGGCGGTCAGCAGTTGGTTTCCATCATGGGAAAATCTAGCGGTCGTCACATTGTCGAACTCAAGGGTCAGATTAAGTAGAGGTTTTAGAGAGGGTAATATCCAAAACTCTACCTTTGATTTATGATCCCAGGGAGGACCGGATACGGTGGCAATGATCTCGTTGTCGGATGAAAAGTCTAACCCAGCGTTGTTGTAATTTGGTACGAAAGGGAGGTCCGGCCCCTTTTGTGTTTTACCGGTACCAAGGTCCCATAAGGTGAGGCCTGATTCTTTGTGGCCCGTAGCCATCCATCTTGCATCATTAGAATAGGCGCATGTAATAGCCATTGGAACGGCGTTCGTAACATGAATCGACCAGGTCTCCGTGTCGTAAACACTTGTGGATTGGTCATTGGTTGTCATCAAGAGATTGGCAAACGGCGAGAATTTCAGGGGCCGTTCGTTCTCAAAATTATCGGAGAATACTTCGTTTGATTCGAGCTCGAAGACGGCAGTTCCATTGCTCAAATATCTTCCGTCCTTTGAGAAGGAAAGAGGGTAGGGTTACCAATTTGTTGTAGAGGGAGGGAATGAATCAAATTGATCACCCACAGCCTGATTCCTGAGCCAGTACCAACCCCAGTCGCGCAAATCATTACCATTCGTCGGTTGATGTTTCTCCAGAAATTCTTTGGCGATGCTTCTGTCATCAACTGTAGAATTACAGGCGGCCATTGCCATGGAATCCGATTGAGATGGAAGAGAAGGAAAGTGCGATGTGGTTTTCTTCTGGTTTTTTTCGAAAACGATGATAGGTTCTATGGAAGTTCGATCGAAAAAGAGAAACCCTAAACAGACCATCATGGGGCAATAAGAAAATGAAACAATGTTTATTAGGTGCCGGTTGGATTGCGGCGATTGTCGTCGGCATCGCTTCATGGGTTCAAATGGGAAATTTGCGAGATCAGATCGTCGAATCGGATTTGGAGGTTGTGGTGCCGGATGAGGAATTAAGTCCGCTTGAGGAAATGAATGAGACCTTCGATGCGTTGCAAATAAAGCTGGATGAGACTCAAAAAACAGTTGTCGACATGGAGGATGAGAAAAGGTCGATGTCCGATCAACTGGCGTCGCTGCAAGCAGAATTGGAAAACCTGAAAGCGGTTGCCATCGGGGATGAGCCGGATCCAGAGGCGGAAAACCAAAGACGCAAAGAAGAATCCAAGCAAGGGATGATGCAAGCGCAAGCCGCCGCCATTACGGAAATGACGTACTCTCGAATGTTTTCCGATCTGCAATTGGATGCCGATGTTGAGACTGATGTTACCGATGTCCTTGTTGCCGGTATGGTGGAGAAAATTGCTGTGACCCAGAAAGCCCTGAAATCAGGAGACATTCCGGCCAGTCAAGTCTTCGCAGACATGGAGGCTTTAAAAACGAATGCCCATGATCAGTTGCGTGAATTTCTGGATCCGGCAACACATGATAAAATCGTCTCCTATGATGCCGATGGAGATCGTCGCCAACTGGAAGGCACTTTGGCTCCCCAGCTGGCTACTTACTCTTCCGGGTTGACTCCGGAAAACAAAGAAATAGTAATGCAGCTTTCGTTGGACGTATTTGATCAGCATCAACAGCAGTTTTACCAATCCGACAAGATGTTTAATCTATATGAAAATGCCGATTGGCAAATCAACGCCATGGATGACATTTTGGGACAACTCAACGAACAACTGGATGTGCAGCAACTCGGCGAAGTGGAACGTTGGTTCAATATTGGAAAAACGCAAATGGAAGCGCTTAAAAAGCGGTAGGACTAAGAGCAGGAACATAACGGATTCACGCCTGAACTTTCAACAAATCATCTACATTTAGAGGTCTCTTCAATGTTTTCTGTGCCTTTAACAACACCTCAAATCTGCGAATTCGTATGACCAACACTGCGACAAGTTCCGAAGATTCTTTACTGCTTTCCATTGCTGTCCAGCACTTCCCAATGACCGGAATTCGGGGAGTCAACGCGTTTTAAATGATCTGATTCCTGCAACTTTTGGAGAGGGTATTTCACACTGCCCCCTCTAGCTGGATCAACCTGGGGAAGGAAGGATGATACCGAGAAACAGATCGGAAGCCCACCCTACCCCATTTGAAAGATCGATTACGGGAGCTACCATTACTGCGCCCTCTGGAATAATGACCGTTCTTGAGCCAACGGCCTTTGAGCGGGTCAAAACCAAACGACGGTGCTGCCAATGTTCTGCATTCGCATAATCCGAGAACACTTCCTTGATCATTTGTCCGTTGCTGTTGAAAAACCGAATCCCGATGCGGATCTGATTTCCCAGAACGGCAGACCGCATCCATGCACTGATAAACAGGCCCTCCTCCGGTTTCAGGGGAATCGAGTTTCCGCTGTAGGAGGCTCGCCCCGGTTTACCGATGTCAAAAAACACAGCCGGTTCTTTTAAGTCGGCAACACTGGCATCAATCGTAAAATCCCGAATCATCAAATCCTGCCAACCCTCCACCGACCGGCGGCGTCCAGGGAAACTGCCTTCATTAACAGTTGATCCAATAGCCGGCGAGGACCAGAGGTCTGTATTGCAGACAAACTGGGAAACCGGACCACTTACTGTGCGATCCGATGCAGGGAGATGCAGTCGCGCCCTTATGAAACCTGAGTGAACCGGCAATACGCCGGTCCAGTTTCCCTGATAGTTCACTTTCTCCAAATACGCAATTCTTTCCATTTGACCGGCTTCGGAACCCGCGAGAATCTCCAGATCGTATCTTCCGTCAATGGCCGAAAAAACCCCCTCATGCAAGGTGAGAACCGGAGTTCTCGAATTACGGACAGAACTGGAGTAAGGCGGTCCTATCTTCCAGGAGAAGGATGCCTCGAAACGGGAGGCATCACCGCCAGTAAACCAGATCGTCGGCATCGGATTCGTTTCCTCTCCTTTGGCCATTCGAATCATTTTCCGTAAATCACCCACCCGTTTGCGCAAGGCAGAGCTTGAAGTCTTTACGGACAGACTCTGCATTACGTTTATCAATCGTTCCGCAATGGGCATCTGATTCATCCGGAGAGCGTACTCGATACAAGGTCCAACCTGATTCTGAGGAATTCGCCCGGTTACTAATTCCAATTCCATCTGAAGGACCGTTTCCTCCAAGGTCTTCAATGCCAAGTCCGATTGACCGGTTTTGAGAGCAGCACGAATCGTTCGAACCTGGTTTCCGATTAAGCTGTAACCTCCATAAGCCTGTGAACGATAAACTTCCGTCAATTTGTTCAATCCGGAAAAAACGAGAGAAGCCCCTTCATCCCAGAAATCCAACTGGTCAATGATCAATGAGACGATTCGTTGATCCTCGGCCGTAAAGGTTGTCTCATTGATTCCGGACAATCGGTCATTCCATAGATCGGCAAATCTTTCATCCTGGTTGATAACGGCCATCAATAAAAACAGGTCTTGAAGATTCGACGCCGAACGTTCGTCCTTCAATCGTTCGGCTGTCTTCTCAATCAATGGTGACAGCGCTCCAATCTCCTGTCCAAGTTCCAGAAATTCCACGATCGGTGTCATGGATCGACGGTAATTGAATTGGCGAATCTGCGCATTCCAGGACCCAAAGCTTGTTCCTTTTCGATTCCTGAAACCAAGGAGAAATTGTCCCTTGGAAGAATCTCTAAACAAAAACTGTTCCATTTCTTCGGAGGCCGTTTCAAATTGTTTTTCCTCAACCAATAATTTGAGGATGGAAAGCTCGAGGCTCATGGAATTCTGAGACGACAGGAAAACTCCTTTCTTCCAAGCTTTCATGCCATTCCGCCAGTTACCCTTATCCACCTCGGACTGACCGATGGAACGGCAGAGATTCACCAACTGAAGCGCTTCCCCCGAGTTGGAAACCGGTTCCCAAACGGCAATCCTCTCCATCAGGTTTTCAATCTGCCCTGCTCCGTTGTAGGCATGAAGGATATCATACTGGCTCCCCAGAAGTGTTCCGGAACGATCCTGTTGAAGAAGATTCTCAAAAATTTCAACGGTCCGTTTGTACTTTTTATTTCGAACGTAAAGCCGAGCCAACTTCCGATGGAAGGAATAATTGGTCGGTTGAAGTGTGACAATACGATCGTAATAAGGCACCGCCAGATCGAAATCGACAAAGGATTTACTTTCCGCCAATAACAAACAAAGACGGATTGAGTTGGGTGTAGTCTTGTGTTGTTTCTCAAGCTCTTTGATGTAGTCCTTGAGTGCATTGAATTTTTTCAGCGCATTGTAAGCCTCCGTGCGAGTCCGATCCTGCCCGAGGTTTCCCCGAATGGACGTTGACTTAACACGTCCCAATACCTGTCGCGCGAGCTGTATGGATTCACTGGAATTATTGGCCCGAATGGCTTGTTGAAGCAAACTAGTCTTTGAGGCGGGGCGGCCGGATCGGGTGCGGGCGCGGGCCGTAATCTCGGCGGCTTTCTTTTCCAACTTCAACTCCCGGAAGACCCCGGCAAGTTTTGTCAGATCCGCAGAAGTCAGGGACAATGCTGCCAAAGCGCCGGCGGATTTCTTCATCTGGTCGGAATCCCCGGTTTGTGAAGCAAGTCTTAGGAGAAGGGAATGTTTCAACAGGAAGACATCCGCACCCTTGCCGGAAACCCGGGTCAATTCAATGATGGCTTCGTCGGGTTTCTTGGTTTCCGCGAGCAACAACGCCAAAGTAATGCGAAGATCATCATCATCGTGGATGTTCAGAACCTCCTTCAATGGCTGGATTGCCTCTTGATGGTGCCCGGCGAAACAATGGAAACAGGCTGAGATCAGTTTTGGATAAATCTGCTGAGATTCAGGCAGCTGTGCAATTTGGTGTTCTAATTGTTTGAGTATCGCATTGGTCTGATTCCGAGATGCCAATTTTCCATAAAGTCTCCTGAGTCTGGAAATCCACTGATAATTCAGATATCGACTTGGCTGCGGGGTCAATTGCTGGAATGATGAATTGGAAATCGTAACATACCTGAGGTTTCGTCCCTGTCGCAGTGGAGCCACCTTGGGATAAGTAATGGCCAAAGCCTGAGCAATCATCTGCAGGATCTTATCCGCTTGCCAACCCGCCACCCCCAGTTTGGCAGACAGCCTCCAGGGTAGTTCCAGAAGAGCGGTCTGAAGAGGTGGAGTCACCACGTGAAATCCATCATGAGGAAGATGTCGAGAAACCCACTCGACTTGCTCAAAACTTCCGCCTTGAACAGACAAGATCATCGAAGCGAGAACCTGTTGAGGAATATCAAAGTAAATTTGATCGAGACCCTGTTGAAGTTTGGCACGCGCCAATTCAGTGCGACCTTTGGCCAGATATATCTGGTGGAGAAATAAAGCGGCATTGGCGGCCAAGCGGGGATAGGCTTTGGAGACACGTTTCTGAAACAATTCGAAATAATCAACGAGATCATCCGGAATTGAGGTAGCTCCCGGGACCAGATAATTCTGGTGAATCATCAGCATACAGAAGGTATCCAGATCGAGATCGGGCTCCGGGGATTCAGCTTGGGCACGAATCTGTTCCAGCAAGGGTTTGCGCGCTTCCATCAAAGCATAGGCAAGAATCCTTTCAGCTCTGGAATACGCCCGTTCATTCATGAACTCAGTCAGTTGCGCGAGGAATTTTTTCTCGGTTCCCGTTTTGGAAGCCAGCATGGAAAGGTAGGTCAGGGAAAAGTCTCTCGCCTGCTCTAAATCGTCCGGTGTGCGAAAAGAAGCTTTCCCGGAAGAAGTGATTCCCGCAGCCCTTTGGGCAGAGGAAAAAGCCGACCGGGTTGCCCGGGTCCCAAACAAGGATCGTGATGATGCCGAAGCCGCCTGGGCGGCGACCAGGCGATTTGCATGTCGCGTCTGGTTCATGAAAAACCAAATTCCCTTAGCGGTAGTCGCCTCTTCGGTTTCCACCTTTGAGCTATTCGCCTCCGTCTCAAAATCATCGGATTGATAGAATTCAAATAAAGTCTGAAAGGCAGCCTTGTCATCTTTTTGAGCAATTTGAAATTCCGCCAAAGCCAGCGTTTTTTTCCAATCGGCTTTGGAGCCTTGCATGGATTGCCGGATCAACTCACTGACTTCTTCGGCCAGCTTATGGCGTTTCAGCAACGGCATGAGCTCACGCCAAAGGGCCTGATCATTCAAAAATACAGACCGGTGCGCCCGGATCTTTTTCATGGCTTCTTCCGGTTGACCATTTCTCAGATAGGCAACCGCCAGTTGTAAATGGCGGTTTGCGGAGGAATCAGCAGCCACAAGGAGTTTTCGAAATCGGACCTCCTCGGAAGAATTGCCTTCGACAAGCGCCAATTGGATCAAGTTCTCCAATAAGGGAATATCCCCTGGTTTTTTCAGCAAAGACCGCGACAACTCGGTGCGGGCGGAGGCATAATCCTCTGTCTGGCGAAAAATCTCAGCCAGATAGAGACCATATCGACTCCCATTTCCTTCCTGTTTCTGTTTAGTCCGAAATGATTCGATCAACTCCGCCAAACGGCCTTCCTGAAGATAAAGGTCGGTCAACGGTTTGAGGAATCGGACCTTTAAAGCCAGATCCGGCTCCTCAGCAAAGGCTTTTTCGTAAACTTCTTTGGCTCGCCCCGGTTCACCGATGTCCAGATAAGCACGTGCCAGACGGTTCCTGATCTCGTTGGGACGGTCCGTCCAATGGATGGCTTCGTTCAACTGTCGGATTCCTTCGTCATGACGCTTAAAGGAAAAACAGACTTCGGCGTAAATCAGGAAGGCTTGAGCATTGGCGGGAGATTCCTCCACAAGAATCCGTGCTGCCTGAATGGCTTTTTCCGAGTCCCCAAGGTTCTGGTAAACCCTTACAATCCG
>DUCD01000385.1:0-5793 GCA_012959985.1 Verrucomicrobiales bacterium
ATGAGAGGCTGATCACATCTATTGTCTCATTTCTGTCCCACTGGGTGGGGGCACCATCGCCCCAAATACCCAGGCCTAGCAGATCACACCCTGCATCCAATTCACAATGACGTAGATGTTCTAAAGTCAAAGGGTCCATGTTATCTGTTTCAAGGAGCTTGGCTCTGAAGCCATGCTTCAGAAGCACTGCAACCACTTCTTGAATGAGCTGCATTGGCACCTGCTCAACTTCAATCTTTTGCTCTTTCGAAAGGTCGGTCAATCCAGCGTCAGTCAAATCGGAATCCGCATTTAGGATTCCCGCCAAATCAGTGCCTGAGGTTGAGGCACTCACGTCAACTTCGAACTGCGTTCCGCCAACCGCAATTGCAAATGTAGAAAGTCCTTTTCGAATTGGGAACTGGAGAGCCAGGCCGCCTTGATCAGTCTCGGCAATATTCAATTCGACGCGGCTCGAAAATCCTTTAAAGACGTCTGCCGTCACAGCGACGGTCTCCTCAGCTCCGTTGAACAATGTTAAATCACTTAACGTCGCCATTTCGCTATGGCTAATCGTCAGCACATCCGCACTCCAAACCGCGGTCAGTTCCAATCCTGCAAAACTGGTGTCTGCATTCAACAGATCGGCAAGGTCAGTCCCCGTCAGCGCACTGCTGACATCAACCGGGCCTGCAGGCGTCGAATCCACTCCGAGCGAGAACGTAGAAAGCTCCGCGGCCAGCGTGTCCGTGATTTGCAATTCGACGCGTGAAACTGCACCAGACACGATGTTGATGTCCGAATCGACTTCTGAGGAGGTACCGGTGAGTAACGATGGAGCGCTGAGCGCAACCGCACCGTTCGGATGCGTCACTGTCAGCAGGTCGCCGATCCACACAGCAGTCAAACCGGCGGTTACAAAATCCGAGTGAGTTGTGAGTATTGCAGCCAATTCAGTTCCTGTCGTTGCGGTCGATACGTCAATAGGCCCTATTGCTGTGCCATCCACCGTTACTGCGAATGTCGAGAGATCGGCCGCGACCCCATTTGTAAGATCAAAGACGAGTTCACTGAAACCCGTGATTTGTGAATCCACTTCTTCGGGAACTCCCGTCAGCAGGGTTGGCGATGACAGTGATTTGCCACCGGACAAGTTGATGTCAGATTCACGAAGACCCGAGAGCGTCAGCGTTAAAACGTCGTTACTCCACGCAGCCGTCAATCCGTTGGCGTTGAAACTCGAGTTTTCGTTCAGAAGATCCGTTAGCTCAGAGCCGGTTTGCACCGCACTGACATTGATGGGACCGACCGGGACTAGATCCACAAGGAGGTTGAACACGGAGAGGTCCGTCACCTCTTCATCGGTCAGGTCTACCAACGCAAAACTATCCTGGACATCGCCACCGATGACCACCAATGACTTCGACGCAATGAGCCCCGTATCAACCCTCACTTGCTGTCCCGCAGTAACGACAATTTCGCCGTCTGGACCGGTGGACGTCACGCCCTGTTCACCAATGATACCCGACGCGACGACAGCCCCGAAAACATCCACGTCCTGTGATCCAGCGATGGAGATACGACTGCCGGGCTGCAGTGAATTAATTCTCGAAGTGGCGTGAACATAGACACTGGTGCCTTTGCGATCAGACCCGCTAAGATCAGCAGCATCCAAGCTCATGCCCCCAAGCACATCAATGTCATCTTGCACCTTGAGGAAACCTTCAATGTACACCCAGCGATCGGACTGCAATACTAAATCAGAGTTCTCACCGAGGACATTTAAATTTCCTCGTAGTATTACGTCATCAGCGGAGGACAGTTGCAGTTTTGTATCCTTGGCTAGTGTCGTGACCGTACCTGTCACAAGAATGCCATACTTATCATGTCCGACGAGGTAATGTTCCGGAGAGACTTTCCCAATCTCGTTAAAGAAAGCTCCCTTGTCATAGATCGCGAACACAGGGTCACCAAAATGAATGTCCTCAAGAATTGCTCCACCAGCATTTAGATCCATGCGATCACTTGAGGTCACAGAGCCCGCGATCATCATCTCGTGTGTCGAGGTCACAACTATATCCGCACCCTCCGCGGTCTGCACCGGCACCGGAGTGCCCGAAGAAATATCAAACTCAGCTCCCGCACTGATGGCGCTCCCCGGATTTATCGAAACAATATCACCCGTGATCTGCAGTAAACTTTCCGAATCCCGACCGACGATGAGTCCACCTTCGAGAAGCATGAAGGAATCCGTTGTAGTGAGATCTGCCACTGAGCCCGTGCCATGGACTTCAACCAAACCCGCCACACGAATTGATCCGGATGCGTTGATCGAAATTGAACTTGAGTCCGCGAATGTTTCGATGGAACTGCCAACATCGCTCACCACACTATTCGGTCCATTCGGGAATGTTACCAGCGCATCGCTGCCTGATGTGCTCGTCACATCAATTGCGATTGAATTCGTCCCTCGCAACCAGCCGTTCACGTGAAGTTGTTCGCCAATTTGGAGAACGAGGTTCTCCGCAGTCACTCCCGAATCCGGCTCAGCGTCGGGTGTGTGCAAGTTTTGGGCATTGACCGTCATTGTGCGGGATCGGATGTCCAAAATATCCGATGGCGACTGCACATCACCAGCCACCACGATATGATCGGAGAGCAGTATCGTATGATCACGGAAGCTGGCATCCACCAGTCGCGCTTCACCACTGGCTTTTATCACGTCAGAATCATACGCATCCCCGATCGTCATGGTATTACCCGCCTCAGAGCGCCCAATGGTGATGAGCGAGAAACCGTCCGCCAACGCAGCCAGATCCCGAGTCCTCAAATCCATTGAGTTGGCATATTCATCGCTGGCCACATCTTCACCTGACGCTTCCTCGGCAGCCGTGCCCAGGTAAACATTCCAGACCGGACTCACGGATCGAAGAATCAACTCGCCAGTTCCAATCACTTGACTGGCTCCCGAAAGAAAATCGAAGTCGTCCGCGATCAGCGTGATATCTTTGCCAGCAGCATGTGTCACGAGATCACCCAATTCCATCCTCAGACGAGAGTCAGCGCCGGTCAGAGTAATATCTATCGTACCGACACCAGACGAAACTGCATGAAGGTCATTTCCATCCGCAACCTCGGCGAGCCACGCCGCTGAGATTGTACCATCCCAGGTGATTCCATTGCGCCACTCAGGCAGGAGAGACTCATCTGTAATTAAAAGTCCAGGATTTCTCGGAACGGGATGGTCGCCCTGGCTCGTCAGGATCAAATCATCAACTTCGATGACGTGAATATTCCCGGCACCCGAAATATCCGTGACAGCGGTCAACTCAGCAACCTGCGTCAGAATCGGGGCGGAGGCATTTCCAATCTCGTTCATCGCCTTTAGAATCAGATGACTTCCAGAAGCGAGAGTGCTCACATTGTTCCGGTTAATGATTGAACCGTTCTGGGCGGTCAGACGAATCCAACCCGCACCCGCGCCATCCCAGGAATCACCACTGGACACAAGAAGGTCCACTGTCAGTTCGATGTCAGCATTGTCCTCGTAAAACCGGACATCAATATACCCATCGTTCCCGGCATTGAGGCGATGATCGAAATCGATTGCTTGGATCGTATCGAAGACAAAATGCCCGGCCTTAATTTCGCGGTCGTAGTCAAAACTCTTTGCAACGACCCTGAGGCCAGTCGTTTTCATGTCCAACGCTTCTATGCCATTAGATGTAACCGTAACGTCACCCCCAAAATGAACGATCCCATCCTCGCCAAATTGAGAAGTGCCTCCACGCAGCGTGAGTCGATCAATACCGCCGTCGTAATTAAGGATTTCCCGTCCGTTGGTGACTTGGAATGTATCAAGCACAAGAGGTTCTCCCGACCGGGTCTGTTCAATGATGATATCGTCAAAGGTTCCCCCTTCATCCGTAATATTGACTATTCCTTCATCGAATGTCGCAGCCTCACGCCCGGCGACTACATAATACGTGTCATTGCCACCCGTATCCCGTATTTCGAGCGTTCCTTCGGGAAAATCGCGAATATAGACCGTATACTCGCCACTTCCAAGAATCAGCTCGGTCAAGCTGCCTCTCGACGGTCTGAACTCATTACCATCGGCATCTAAGAAACTCACTCCACGTCTACCCACGAACGCAGTGACTCCCGTGGTCATCGGACTGAAGTCCGCAATCCCGACATCTCCCTGATCTGCAAATCGATCATCACCGAAGTCGTCAACCATTTGGAACGTGTCATCCCCTGGTCCACCTCTGACATTATCATCCCCGGTTCCTCCATTCAGCAGGTCATTGCCACCCAGAGCCGTCAAGCGGTCGTCCCCGGCTCCGCCATATAACATATCGTCTTGTTTCGAACCGGTCAGTCGATCGTCGCCATCACCGCCACGGAGCACGCCTCCTGCACTGCCTGCGAGGAGAACGTCTTTACCCGAACCACCATCGAACTCCACAGTCACATCGTGAAGCCGTGAAGCGTCTAAAACATCGTTCCCGGCACCACCATCTGCGACCACGTGCGTCACTCCGGTGTAGGTCAGGTAGAAGTTGTCAAATTCAATATTAACGGTTCCATCGGATCCGCTGATGATGAAGTTTTCTTTTCCATCAACAGTGTCAAAATACAGACGGTCCGCCGCGCGCGGGCCACTGTTGATAAAGAGAGTGGAACCTTGCTGTTCAGCCAGGCTCGGGACAATATTCGGTGCCTGGCGATCGAACTCGAAAAGGTTGACCCTGAACAATTCGACATCGACAAGGGAGATGGGTCCAAACGGTGACCCCGCCACAACAAAAGCGTCAGCCACGAAGTCGAGCCCACCCGATATATTCATCAGATTACCAAACCCGCCGTTTTGGAAGCGCCACATGGCAACCATTTCAGACACCCGGATCTTGCCATCACTCTCAAAACTGACGTCAGTAACATTTCCCGCTCTATCCTTAGTGAGAACGGAACGACCGATGTCCTGAAGATCAATGTCCACGAGGGATTCGACGCTGCCTCTAACTCCGGCCCCAAAGATCAATATATTCAACTCGCCTTGAATGCCAATTCCGACATCAAGTGAAAACTCAGGTTTTTCTTCACCACCTGTGCCAGGAACGATTTTGTCGTCGTGGAATTGAGGCAATGTGAAATCAGAGACGTAGAAACCATCAAACACATCGGAGGTGCCTTTTTCCAAAAGCTTCTGAATCCCGAAAGTATCGTAACCGAACGCCAGATCAACTTTCGCACTGAAGTGTCCAGATGCCGAAATATCAATGAAGGCCGGAACTGAACCCAGTGGGATCGACGCCAGTAAAACATTGAAGTCCGCCGAAAACTCAAGCAGCGGCATCTCATAAGTAAACAAGGTTGCGCTGCCACCGTAGAAAATCTGCGCCCAGTTGTTTATGTCCAGCATGTATTCTGCCCATTTGAAACCGGACCGCCCAGACTCAGACCCACCAGCAGAATTCGAATTAGTCTTCGGATTCCCGATCGAATCCGCTTTCATTTGCTCTTCGAAATCCGCCAGAGCTTTAGGAAGGGCATCCTGAATTTTGTCCAGCAACTCCAACCCCGCACTACTTGGGATAAGCGGAGCGCCAGATCCTAATCCGGCAATATCACCTAACAGGATATCGCCATCTTGGCCCAACATACCGTTAACTGTTTCGACGACATTAAACATCTCGTACGCCGCATCGACGAATGACCAATTGATCGGTTTCTGGCCTTTCAGTTCGAGAATCACATTGATCAGGCCCATCAGGTTTGGAGGATCAAAGCCCAATATATCCAGTCCCG